>CAZYSP010000001.1:0-88627 GCA_964650285.1 uncultured Methanosarcinales archaeon
GAATGAAAATGAAAAATTCAGAATTTAAAAAAGCAGAAGCTGAAATTTTTAAAGAAAACATTTGGCCAATTTTATTTCCTAAATCAACAGAATATTCAAGTGTTCAAAATGTTGAATTAAAAACTGACTTCATTTATGGGGGTCGTGATTTGTATCTTACTGCAAAACAGTCAGATGAACGTTTTTTTGGTATTAAATACAAAGAAGTTCCATTTTCTCAATCAACAATAGATGCTATTAGGAAAGATTATGCAGAAAAGACAGGACAAAATCTTACATCTTTTTATGGTAAAACTAGGCAAGCTCCTTCGACAACTGACAAAAGATTAGTGCATAGTTATATTTTGAAAATTGAGGGCAGTGTTCCTAATTGCACTAAAAAATCATGTGATACCTCTTTCCGCAGAAAATTAATTTACACCACTATGGAATCTCCATTTTTCACAATTGATCATAGAAATCCTTTTGAGAATCATAGTATAGATGCAGAAATTTTTAGAAGCTATGATACTGATACATTACCAAATGCAAAAGTCAGTTATACTTTAACAAAAGGCGAGATACACAACTTAGGAACTGATTGGAGTATTTTTGATAAGATTAAAGATGATTTACAAATTCCTATAAAACTTGGTGATGAGGATTTGCTACGTGTTGAAATTAAACCAAGTAATCTAAATAAAGGTAATTTGACAATTAACACCTCGATACCAACACCCGTTTCGAGAAGTAGTGATTTTGAAGTTTCAGAAAAATTGAAACATTTAGAAGATTTAGTAAAAGAGGCTGAAAGAGTTTTGTGTTATGGAATATAAAAAATTAGTTCATAGTTTTACTTTGGAGGGAAAAATTTTTGAAAGGATGGTAAAATTAACATGGCATTCATAACTAATGTTGTAGCAGAGAAATTTATTCCAAATGATATGGGAGTAATTTCAATTAGAAGGACAGATTTAGATCAATTAGTTGGAAAAGGGGGCCTTCATGCTTATAAAGGATATAAGTCCTGTACTTCAAATGGGTATAAATGTATACTTTCTGAAAGATTGATTAATCTTGAAAAAAGGGCTAATTTCATAGCTATTCCTGGTAAACAATTTAAAATAGATGGTGGGAATAGTGCAACTTTTGATATGAGTGAGGTTTATGAAATGGAACCAAAATCTAGATTGACAAAGGATGTTGTCATACTTAAAAGAGTTTACGAGAAGATTAGATTGTTTTAAAGTAAATTTACCTACTTTTCTTAACACCAATTCTTGGACAATATCTTCTTATGTAGCATTTAGAGCAAAAAGGGCTTACTGGGACACAGATGTTCTGGCCATGGGCAACTAATAAGTTGTTTAAGTCATGCCAGTATTTTCTTGGTATTATTTTTGTCAAAGCGATTTCTGTTTTTTCCGGTGTCTTTGTTCTTACCCAGCCTAATCTGTTTGTTAATTTATGGACATGCGTATCCACGGGAATATGAGAATTTTTATTAAAGCCATAACACATTACAATTCCCATGCACTTTCTCCCTATGCCTGGAAGTTTTAATAATTCTTCTTCTTTGTTTGGAACATGCCCATTATAATTTTTAATCAAACTTTTA
The DNA here is from genome assembly GCA_964650285.1 of uncultured Methanosarcinales archaeon. Lineage (GTDB taxonomy): Archaea > Nanobdellota > Nanobdellia > Woesearchaeales > GW2011-AR4 > JACPJP01. The sequence continues at coordinate 1,598 of CAZYSP010000001.1, forward strand.
CATGTCTTTATGATGTATTTTGCTTTTGTGGGGTAAAATCCTACTGGAAATATTGCTTTCTCAATCTGTTTTTTTGAAAGCTTCAGCATATCTTTTGGGTTGTCTGCCAGATTGAATAGTCTTTTTGCAGCTGGTCCTGTAGTAGTGTCTTTTGTCCTTAAGCTCATTATGCAGGAAATCAAAACAAGAAAAGGGTCTTTACGCTTTCCTATCTCTGTTGCAATTGGATTTTCAAAGTTTTTTATTTCTTTTTTTAACAAAGAGATTATTTTGTCTATGTGTTTTATTTTTGGTTTCATGCATTATATTTTTCCAACTAAATCTAATCCGGGTTTTAAAGTTTTTTTGCCTGGCTGCCAATTCATCGGGCAGACTTCATCTTTGTGTTTGCTAACATACTGTGCTGCCTGTAATTTCCTGATAAGTTCCTGTATGTTTCTCCCTATACTGTTATCATGAAACTCAAATGCTTTAATTATGCCTTTTGGATCAATTATGTATGTAGCCCTTAAAGAAACACCCTCATTTTCGATTAATGTCCAGTATGCTTTAGTTACTCTTCTTGCTGGGTCTGCCAGCATTGGAAACTTAATCTTCTTTATTGTAGAAGAATTATCATGCCATGCCTTGTGTACAAAACCTGTATCAACACTGATACTTATTACTTCTGCATTCAATTTTTTTATTTCTTCATAGTTGTCTGCTAATCCCCCAAGTTCAGTTGGACAGACAAAAGTAAAGTCAGCAGGGTAGAAAAAAAGTATAACCCATTTGCCCCTATAATCGCTTAAACTTATTTTTTTAACTTGGCCATTTACAAATGCATCTTCTGTAAATTCATGTGCTTTTTCATTTATATTTACCATTTTTCATCACCTCGATATTGATTCCCATAAACCATGCTGATTACAATTTGCTTGAACTTTAAGATTTCCTAAGACTACATTCTCAAATACAGCTTCAGGTTTATCCCCTGGTTTTAATTCCTTTTTTTCTATTGATTCGTTATTCCTGAATAACTCTATGAAATTTATATAATGCTCTGCTTCCATTGGATGAGTTATCTCGCCCACCTTTACTATTACTCTATCACCATCTACTTCTATAACTGGTATATGTTTTTTCTCAGAATCCGTCATATTATTTTTATCTTTTGGTTTATTTATTTCCATTTTTTCTACCCCCATTTCTTATAGTATATCAATTTTATGATAATGTTGCTATGAAATTAATTCATAACCTTCACAAAGAGTGTCGTAACAAGATTCACAAATAGAGACATATTTGTTCATGTCGTTTCTCGCTCTTAATAATTTTTCTTTTTTGCCGCAATTATCGCATTTCATCATTTTAAGCTTTTTTGCATTTTTTACAAATTCCATAAAAAATCACATTAACAGAACTTGGTTCAAAATTATCTAACTGAATTTTATTTAATGCATATTTTGATATCTCTTTTTGGAAGATATCATAAATTTTACTACATTTTTTACATATGCAATGCTGATGGGTACTAATATCTGCATCAAAATTAAAATTGTTGTTTATATTAAGCCTTCGTATTTTTCCTTCATTATTCAATAAATTTAGATTCCTATAGACTGTTGCAAGAGTGATTGTAGGAAGCTCTTTTTTTACTGTATCGTATATAGTCTCTGCTGTAGGATGAGTCTTTACACTTTTTAAGTATTCAAGAATCTTTATTTTCTGAATCGTGAGTCTTCTTTTTGGCATTTTTTATTTCTTATTTATAATAATTATTAATAAGGAATTATTATTAATATATAAATCTTTCTTTTTTTAATAGAAAATACGATAAAATGAAGGCCAGTTTACTTTCATCAGTTACCAAACTTCTCAACCTTATAGGCATACACTTCCATGTTATTGTCTTTCCATGCCCCTACACTTAAATGTGCTTTTAGGCATAGGTTCATGAGGAATTGTTCTTTGTCAGGAAGCTGCTCCCATACCTGGGGCAAAAATGTTGCTGTTAGCATTTCTTTTTTAATTATAATTCCTTCTCCATCATTCAGTTTTTTTAGTAAATGTGGTGCATCTATGTAAGCTAATCTTACAGGATCTGTTAAGATAGACACTTCTATTGTTAATTCACTTGCTTCTTGTTTTGTTAATGGCGGAAACCTGGGGTCGGAATAAGCTGCATTTACAGCGTTTTGTATTACAGCTTCATAAAGAGGCATAACAGGGAGAATGCTGCCAATACAGCCTCTTAAGTGGTCATTAATGGTCAAGGTTACAAAAACTCCTTTTTTTTCTTTTAGTGTATTGGAAAGTTTATTTAAATCAGGAGTGATAATTTTTGGATAGTTTAAGATAGCGGCTCTTGCTGATTTCAGCAAAAATTCCTGTTCTGTTTTAGTTGTCATTTTAATGGTTGTTGATTAATTTCAACTGCAAAGCCAAGCTATGCCAGAGCGGACTTTAGACAAAAATCCCTTTCGGGCAATTTTGGTTAATATCATTTAGTTATTTTTCCCACCCGCCTCCCCTGAACAGGCAATGCTTGGCTTTGCTTATTTAAAGTTTTATTTAGTAAAATGCAAAACTGGCGTAACCTACAACACCACTTTTATCGCCGGTAACGTCTCCTGAGTTTTTATAGCTAAGCAATTTGCATTTCCAATTTAATTTTTTGGCAATACTTATTAATATCATTATTGGGATTTTTCCGCATGCGTCTCCTTGTTTTTCCATTTTATCGTAGTCTAAATTCTGGATTGTTTGTATGGTATTTTTATCAATTTCAACAGCCATATCATATGGCTGGTAATGGCTTAAATCAGAACTAATTATTAGGATAGTATTATTATCCAATAAATTAATTATTTTTTCACTTATTTTTTTTGGGTCTGGGTCTATTTCTCCTGTTACTAAAGGCAGGATTTCAAAACTTCCTAATGTTTTTTGCAGAAAAGGTATCTGAACTTCTAAACAATGTTCATTAATATGTGCTTCTTCAAGTTTTGGAAAATCATTTTTTGTAACTTTAATTTTTCCCAGCGGTGTTTCCCAATAATCATTGACGTCTGCAACAATATCATTGAAATAAAAGGTGTGAGAAGGTCCTAGCAAGATAATTTTTTGTTTTTTGAATTTTTTTAATAAAGCGTATGAATAAGTTGCTACCTGGGCAGAGTAGATATATCCGGCATGGGGCACTATCAAGGCTTTAGGTTCTTTTTCTAGATCAACATTAGTAACATTTTTCAAGAATTTATTGAGCATGCTTTCCAGCTCTTCTTTGCTTGCTGGATAAAATGCTCCTGCTACAACGGCATGTCTTGTTTTCATTTCCATATACCTGCTATTTTTTCATTGCATTTTTTGCATATTCCATTTTCAAAGTTTTCAATGCTGGCAAAAAATCCACTTCTTTTTATTAACAATGTGTTGCATTTAGGACAATATGTGTTTGAATGTTTGTCATCCAGAATATTACCAACATAAATGTAATTTAAACCAGCTTTTTTGCCTATAGTGTGGGCTTTATCCAAAACTGTGTAGCTTGTAGAAGGAACATCAGTCATTTTATAATCTGGATGAAAGGCTGTTACATGCCATGGAATGTTTTTGCCAATATTTGAAATAAAATCAGCTATTTTTTTTAATTCTTCATCTGAATCATTTTTACCAGGAATAATTAAAGTTGTTATCTCTATCCAGATGCCTAATTTATAAGCAAGTTTTATTGTGTCCAAAACAGGCTGTAAGCGGGCTTTGCAGATTTTTTTGTAGAATTCATCGTTAAATGACTTTAAGTCAATGTTCATTCCATCTAAATAAGGCTTAAGAAGCTTTAATGCTTCTTCTGTCTCATAGCCGTTTGTGACAAAAACATTTTTTATTCCTTTTTTACCAGCAAGTTTTGCAGTATCGTATGCATATTCAAAAAAAATACTGGGTTCGTTGTAGGTATAGGCAATGCCTGGGATATTTTTTTCCATGCAGATTTCTACAATTTTTTCTGGCGGAAGCTCATAACCAAATTTGCTTATTTCAACGTCTATATCTGCAGTCTTTTTCTCCCTTAACAGCCTGTTTTTCAGATCTTTTGTTATCTGAGAGATGTCCCAGTTCTGGCAGAAGCCGCATGAAAAATCACAGCCAACTGTGCCTAATGAAAATATTTCTGTTTTGGGAAGAAAATGATATAATGGCTTTTTTTCAATAGGGTCTATGTTAAAAGAGGCTGCTTTTCCATAAACTAACAAATACAATTTTCCATCCTTATTTTGCCTAATGTCACAAATGCCTGTATTATCAGGAAGGATAATGCAGTTCTGTTTGCATGCAGTGCATTGAACTTTATTATTACTCAGTTTTTTGTATAAGATTGCTTCGTGCATATAGGTTTAGTTACCTTTATAGGTTTAAAAATATTATTAAAATAACCTAATTGAAGCATTGAAAAGCCAATGATTCAAGAATTAACAGCAGCACATACAATAAGAACTAGCAGAATGATGATTTCCAAACAATAAACTCTTGGTTGTCATGTGATTTGTGAGATGCAACATCTTTATAAATTTGTTCTATAAGAAAATCATTTTATTTCAGAATTTTACCATTCCTTCTGCTCCAGAGCAGTAAATCCAAGTCGTCCATTGGGATGCTAATTTCGTTGCTGAATAATTTCATTCTCTGCTCTACGTCATAATATATCTTGCTTGTCAATGGTTTTTTAATTTCGTCAACAATATTAAATTCCAGTAAAGAGTTTAGTATGTGCTTGTCTAAAATTGCATAGCCTTTAAATCCAATGTTTCTTAAAAAATGTGATGCTTCTTTATAGCTTAAGCCTTTAATTCCTTTGTTAAATGCAAAAAAATTTCTTAATTCGACAGGATTGCTTTTCAATGTTTCAATTTTATTTTTTATCTTGAAATTTAAATTATTTTTTAGGTATTCCCTTGTATGTATAATGTAAGAAGGTCTTAAAACATTAAAGCGATAAATTCCCTCTAGCTTTTTTGTCATTTCTTCTGCTGTTCCATTAATTAATAAATTCCTTACAGCATCTATAGCTTTTAAGCTCGTTTCTGCTGATGTGTTTGCGGTAAAGATGCAGAAGCATAGTTCCTCAAAGATTCTTTCATCATCATTCTTATTTACCTCTCTTAACTCCATTTTGTTGTTTTCATAAAACCAGGAATAAGGTTGTGAATAAAAAATATCAAATTCTTTCAACCTTTTAGCTATCCTGTCTTTTTTAAGATTGTATTCTTTTTTTAGATTTTTTATTTGAGGACTGTTTAAGAGTTTTATGGTTTGCATTTTGTTGCATTATCTCAAATGCTTCAACCAGTTGGTTAAGTTAATCTGCTCTTCTTTTACTGCTCTTAAGAACAATACCTGGTCAGCTCTGGAGCCAAAGCGGTAAATGGAAATTCCCTTGCAGCCAAGCTTGTATGCAAGCATATATGCGATTTTTACATCTTCAACTGTTGCTATGTTGGGCAATGTTACTGTTTTTGAGACAGCATTATCTACATGCTCTTGGAAAGCTGCCTGTATTTTTACATGGTATTCCGGGCTTATGTCGTAAGAAACAATAAATGTATTTCTTATGTCTTGTGGTATGGACTGCATATTCTGGATAGTGCCTTTTTTTGCTATGTATCTCATAAAGTCTTTATTGTAAATATTTTTCTTTTCTAAAGCTTGTTTGAAATACTTATTGACTGTTAAAAGCTCAGTACCATCTTCTAAAATCCTGGTAAAGGTTAATGCAAATAACGGTTCTATGCCAAAAGAAGTATTTGCAATAATGCTTATGCTTCCTGTTGGAGCTAAGGTAAGCCGTGTAGCGTTTCTTAATGGCATGTGCTTTCCACTGAAACATCGGCTTTTTTTATTGTAAATGCTTTGATCCCAGTTTGGAAATGTGAGCCTTTCCTTGACAAGGTTTGCAGAAGCATTATCAGCCTCTTTTCTAATGAAAGCTATAATTTTTTCCGCTGTTTTTACAGCACGTTCAGAATTGTAAGGAATTTTTAATTTTACAAGCATATCAGCAAATCCCATTACCCCTAAACCAATTTTCCTGTTTGCATAAACAATTTCTTTTGTTTCATTATTGGGATAATGGCACATATCTATGACATTGTCCAGGAAATGCACTGCAATATGAATAATTTTTTTTAATTTGTTAAAATCTATTTTATTATTTATAATGATGTTTGAAAGATTTATTGAGCCTAAATTAGCGGATTCGTAAGGAAGCAAAGGTTGTTCGCCACATGAGTCAGTAGCTTCTAAAATACCTAGTTTTGGTGTTGGATTGTCTTTGTTTATTTTATCCAGAAAGATTAAGCCAGGATCACCAGTTTTGTGGGCTGTTTCACATATAAGGTCAAAAATCTTTTCTGCACTTTCTTCCTTAACTTTTTCCTGGGTTCTTGGATTAATCAGGCTGTAAGGCTTATTTTTCCTGACAGCATTCATGAACTTATCTGTTACAGCTACGGAAATGTTGAAGTTTTCCAGTACTTTTTCCCTAGCTTTAATAGTGATAAACTCTTCTATATCGGGATGATCTACACGTAAGATGCCCATATGAGCCCCTCTTCTTAAACCACCAAGTTTAATCTGCTCTGTAACAGCATCAAAAATCTTCATAAATGACAATGGTCCAGAGGAAAATCCTGTAACAGATGTTATAACATCATTTTTCGGCCTTAAATGTGAGAAGTTAAATCCAGTACCAGAACCGGATTTTGATATTTTAGCTGCGTAATGCAGTGCTTTAAAAATTGAATCCAGGTTGTCTTCAACAGGCAAAACAAAACATGCTGCAAGCTGTTGTAAACTTCTACCAGCATTGAATAAGGTAGGAGAATTAGGAAGAAAATCAAGGCTTGCCATTAAATTATAGAATTCTTTTTCTGTTTTTTCTACTCTGCTTTTAACTTTTTTAGTTTTTCTTAGTAAATTCTTGAATGGTTTTGTTTTAACAAGTTCAAAATATTCCAGGTTATTTTCTAAAGTAATTATTTCTTCTTTAAGTAAATATTTTGCATCTGCTAATGCTATATTGTTTGCTACACGTTTAAACAAATCTTCTGGCTTTTCAATTACCTTGCCATCAGGATTTTTCATCAAATATTTTTTTTCGAGTATTTGCAATGCATTATTGCTCAGTTTTAGTTTTGGCATTTTTTTATTTTACAAACAAATAAATTTCATATTATTTTTTTGAGTTAAGTGAAATATGTGTTTGGCCAGTAGATTGTTTTGTATTTAAAAATTCCATTTCTATTAAATCTTTAATTGCTTCTTCAGTTATTTTTTGACCTCTTAAGTGCTTTGGGATGTATTTCTTTAAGTTAGTCAGTTCTGTATGCCTACCACCCCAAATATTTAAGTTTATTAATTTTCTTAGAAATCTTATCATTATAAACTTTTTGTCCATAAAATCAATTTTTTTGAAAAATATTTAAAGATTTGCTCTAAACATGGAACGCATACGTTCCAAAATAGAAACATTTAAATACTAGATATTTCGCAATATTTGCTATGGAAGAAACTATTTTTACAAAAGCAATTGGAAATACACCTAAAATAAAAGTACTGGAGTTTTTAATAGAAGGCAGAGAATTAGATTATTCTATTTCGGATATAGCAGAGGGCTCAGGCATTGGAAGAACAACTTTGTTCAGGATATGGAATGATATAATTTCATTGGGTATTGTAAAACATACAAGAGATATAGGTAATGCTAAATTGTATAAATTGAATATGGAAAACAAGTTTGTCAAAAAAATGGTTGAGTTATTTGATACTTTGGTTATTGAGCCTTTGAAGAAAAAAGAAGTTGTTAAGAATTTGTGATTTTTTAATACTCAATACCCTTCCTAGCTTTTATGCCTTTATCCCACGGATTTTTTATTTTTTTTACTATATTAACATAATCAGCAGCGTCTATGATTTCCTGTGGTGCATCCCTTCCAGTAAAAACTAATTCGACATGTCCATGGTTTTCAATTAAATCTAAAACATCTTCTATTGGTATGATTCCTTTATCCAGAACAGCAGTTATCTCATCCAGAATTATTAAATCATAGTTTCCGGAATTAATCACTTTTTTAGCATGTTTAAAGCCAAGCATAGCTGCTTCTTTTTCTTCTTCATCCGGGTTAAATGTAAATTCACCTCCTTTATCGCGAAAAGCATCAAGTTTTTGCTGCCTTTCCTTTACAGCATCAACACCAAATTGTATGATTTCCATTCCAGGAAGGTGTTTTCTTATTGTGTGGAATTCTCCAGTTGGTACTGATTTAAGAAATTGTATCATATAGATTCTTAAATTGCTTCCTAAAGCCCTTATAGCTAAGCCAATAGAAGCTGTAGTTTTTCCTTTACCATCTCCTGTAAGAACATGAACCAGACCAAGGTGCTCTTTGTCTTCATCTCCTTTTACTACGATCTTTTCCTTTATCTTTGTGACCATATTATAGATTGAAAAGGTAGGTATATTTAATGTTTTTTGAAAATTTTAGGAGAAAATAGTACATAATGTATTATTGCTGCTGAAACTATTAAACAAACTTCTTGATCTTTTCCTGTATGTTTTTCATCTCTTTGTCTATGTATTTTTTATGGGACCATTTGATTCTTAATCTGTCTCCCTTGAATCTTGGGATTATGTGGATATGTGCATGAGCTACTAATTGTCCTGCTATCTTGCCGTTGTTCATGATAATATTATAGCTTCCATTGCCTATTGACAATGTTAATGCTTTTGTAATTTTTTTTGTGGCTTTGATTAATGCTGCTAGGTCTTCATCAGGAATTTCAAGCAGAGTTTCGTAATGTTTTTTAGGAACAACTAAACAATGTCCTTTATTAGCCGGCATAATATCAAGGAAACTTATAACATTGTCATCTCCATAAACTTTAGATGAGGGTATCTTGCCATCAATTATTTTGCAGAAAATGCAGTCTTCCATTTTTTATAACTCTTTTTTGTTTTGGAAAGATTATATTGTTTTTAAGGGTTTTGGAAAATGGACCGGCCGGGATTTGAATTTCCGAATCACAAGCAATTACTTGCAATTTCCCGGATTCTTCCCCTCCTTGGTATATTATAGCCAAGGGGACACGATATTCTCCGAACACCAAGCGAAGCTTGGCAATTCACCAGATTTCGCCACCGGCCCATAGAATTGGAAAAATCAGGCTAGTTTAAAAAGATTATTATATAATGCAAGTTTCCTAAATTATTCAAAAAATGACAAAAGAGCTCAAAGAAATTCTTTTTCCGCATGATAAGATAAGGAATATACAGGATGTTATGCTTTCTGACATTAATAATGCAATTAAAGATAAAAAAAATATGATCATTCATGCGCCAACAGGTATTGGCAAGACTGTATCTGTGCTTGCTCCTGCATTGAGCTACGCTATGGATAATGACCTTGCAGTTTTCTTTCTTACATCAAGACAAACACAGCATAAAATTGCAGTAGATACATTAAAACAAATCAAGAAAAAATATAGTAATAATTTTGATGCTGCAGATATTATTGGCAAAAGATGGATGTGCTTACAAGGAGTTGAAGGGCTGAATGCCGGTGATTTTATTGACTACTGCAAGAAGCTGAGGGATAATGATAATTGTGAGTTTTATACCAATACCAGAAAGAAATCAATGAGACCAACAGTTTTGGCAGAGAGTAAGTTAAATGAGTTGAAGGTTTTAGGGCCAATGCATGTTGAGGATTTAATGGATGACTGTAAAAAACCAAAATTATGCCCTTATGAGGTGGTTTCTTTTTTAGCTAAAGGTGCTAAAGTTATAATTGCAGATTATAATATAGTTTTTAATCCGAGCGTCAGGGACAGTTTGTTTGCAAGGATAAATAAACAACTGGAAAATTCAATAATAATAATTGATGAAGGGCATAATTTGCCTGCTAGGGCTAGAGAACTGCTGACTGCAAAACTTTCAACTTTTATTATTGACAGGGCAATCAAAGAAGCAAACAAGTTTGAATTTTACAATATCATTCCAATTTTAAAAATTTTAAAAGATATTTTTAATGAATTAGGTTTTGATTTAAATTTTAATAAAGAAGAAAAGTTTGTAAGGAAGTATGAATTTGTAGAGAAGATTAAGGAACAACAAAATTATGATGAAATTATTACAGAGCTTGGCTTTGTTGGAGATTTGATAAAAGAAAAGCAAAAGCAGAGTTATGTTGGGAGTATTGGTAAATTTCTTGAGGCGTGGCTTAACCAGGATAATGGTTTTGCAAGAATACTCAAGAAAGACTTCAGCAACAATAATCTGATTTTAAATTATAGGTGCTTAGACCCATCATTAATTACAAGGGATGTTGTTGAAAGAAGTTATTCGACAATAATTATGTCCGGAACTTTAACTCCTACATCCATGTATAAAGATATTTTGGGTTTTCCAGATGCTGTGGAGAAGGTTTATGATAATCCTTTTCCAAAGGATAACAGATTAAGCTTAATTGTGCCAGAGACTACAACAAAGTTCACAAGAAGGAATAATGATGAGTTTATTAAAATTGCAGAAGTTTGCAATAAAATTGTAAATAAGATTCCTGGAAATGCTGCTTTGTTCTTTCCAAGCTATAATTTAAGGGATAATGTGTATAAGAAGTTTTATAATATATGCGATAGAAAAATGATAATTGAGAAGCAGAATTTGAATAAAGAGGAAAAAGAGAAAATACTGGATGATTTTAAAAGAAATAAGGATGATGGTGCTGTGTTGTTAGCTGTATCAACAGGAAATTTTGGAGAAGGAATAGATTTACCTGGAGATTTTTTGAAAGGAGTTGTTATTGTTGGACTGCCATTGGAAAGGCCTGATTTAGAAACAAAAGAATTAATTGATTATTACCAGGAAAAGTTTGGAAAGGGCTTTGATTATGGATACATTTTTCCAGCTATAACTAAATGTTTACAGAATGCTGGAAGATGCATAAGGTCAGAGACAGATAAAGGAGTTATTGTTTTTCTGGATGAAAGGTTTGCATGGCAGAATTATTTAAGGTGCATACCCCTAGATATGGGTTTTAAGATAAGCAAGATGTATGAGGAAAGGGTTGAAAGGTTTTTTAATGATGGTAAGAGATAAGGGCTGTATTGAGAAAAATTTAAATATACTTTCTTGTATCAATTTCAAATGAAAAACAAACGCAAATTCAAAAATCTTAAAGAGCGTATAAATTTCTATTTTGAGGATGTTGAAACATTTTCTGGAAGATTAACAGATTTTATCATTATAGGTTTAGTAGTAATTTCTAGCATTATTTATGTAATTCTTTCATATCCCTTACCTGAGCCTTTGCGGTATGTTTTAGAAAACACAGATAATACTATTATAATAATTTTCACTTTTGAGTATATATTAAGATTTTGGGTGGCTGAAAAAAAGTTAAAGCATTTCTTTAGCATACATTCAATTATTGATCTTATTGCTGTACTCCCACTCTATTTAGGATTTACAGGCTTGGGCTTCGTAAGGATACTTAGGGTTTTCCGTATGTTAAAATTAATCAGATTTATGAAGAGAAAACATTTAGTTAAAAGAATAGAGAATGAAGATGTGTATACTTTAGTAAGCATATCTTTTGTACTATTTTCATTAATCTTTGTATCTTCTGGGTTGATATACTTTACAGAACATAGAGTCAATCCAGAGGCTGTAGCAACATTTTTTGATGCAGTTTATTATTCAGTTGTTACAATGTCTACTGTTGGATTGGGGGACATTGTACCTATCTCAACTGCAGGACGTATAGTAACTATGAGTATGATAGTCAGTGCGATAATTTTAATTCCCTGGCAAATTAGTGTTTTTCTAAAGGGGCTCATACGCGCAGCAACAAAAATAAAGGTTACATGCCAACACTGTGGTTTGCAACATCATGACAATGATGCCTCACATTGCAAAGAGTGTGGGCATATCTTGTTTAGTCCTGACAGGAAGGGATAATTTTAGTGTTATATTTTGTATTCTAATTAAAGATACTAATTCCTAAACTAGTATACGAAAACGTAACATTTATATATATGTTCAACTGTAATAAGGCAGAATGGTTGTATTATTTGACAGGTTTAACTTACCTGAGGACATATATGAAGTTATTTTCGCTACAAAGCAGCAGATTATAGTAGCTAAGCTGCTGATAGGAATGATAAAAGAAAATAATGGAGAGATAAATAAAACAGAAATGTCATTATTTGCGACAAAGCTGCATGAGGGAAATTTAATTACCACACTAATAGAAGAGCCACCATATAAAGGCAAGAAAGTAAAGATAAGCTATAACAAAAGGCAGTTTTATGACAGGATTTTGACTCCAATGAAAAGCATGGGATTAATAGATTATGATTTGTATAAAAAAACTTACAAAATAAGTGATAATTTCAACAAGGAGATGATAAGAATAGGAATTTTATGGCTAAAGGAGATGAGAAAACCAGCAAAACCATCATGATGTTTTAGGCCCCCAACAATTCGAATTCTTTCCAAAACCACCCCAACGAATCAAAATGGGGGCCACTTCTTAATTGGAATAAAAAAGGGAGAAAGAGGTGAAAAGGGTGGTTAATTAGATATCTTCTAAAAAATCGGGGGTACAAAATTAGTAGAATCCTCGCAAGCTGCCAGAGCCTTTGGATTTAGCGCATAAACATGGGAATGAGGTCAAAAAAGAATACTACAAAAACCTTTAAATAGAGACATAGTTTGCTTTTTTTTATGAGAAGAACAAGGGATGAACAAAAAGGAAAAAAATTCGTGGTTTATTTAATGGGTATTCTTATGGTTGGTAGTGTTTTTGGAATTGTTTTCTTTGGGTTTGGATCTGGTGGTGCGACTAGCATGAAATATAATGATTTTAAATTTGTAAATAAAGGCAATTTCTGGTCAACAATTGTAGATGGAAGAGAAGCGATATTTACTTATTTTCCAAGTGATGTGGAATCTGTAGTTATTGATGGCAATGTGATTAGTAGACTGGAAAATAGGCTGGAGATTGATGCGACATCTGACTTCAATGACACATTTGCTGAACAGATTTCCCTTGCTGGATACAATATGGCCATTACATTGAATAATTTTAATATATTTGTAAGGCAGGGCTTTACAGCAGAAAATGATTATAATTTTCCTGTTATAACATGTGAGGATCCTACTAATTTTGTTCCAGTAATTTATTTTAGAAGTTTTAATGAAACAAAGGTTTATATGGAAGATAACTGCATAATAGCAGAAGCTTTGAGACAAGAAGATGTTGAAAGGATTAAAGACAGGATGGTGTATGGAATATTGGGAATAATTAAATGAAAATAAAAGATAGTTTAAAATGAAAGAAATAAAGTTAAAAAAACTTGAGGAAATCTATGAGCATGGACTGATAAGCAAAGAGGAGTATAAGAAAAAGAAAAAGGAGATAGAAGAAATGCCTGAGGAGAAAGTTGAGAAGCAAGAAGAAAAAATGCCCGAAAAAGAAACTAAATCAAAATCTGATAAGATGCTAATAATAGGCGTAATCTTAATTGTTTTGGTGTTTGTTAGTATTTTTGGATTAAAAGATATTATACAAGAACGTCCAGAGACAATTGATGAGCTGCACGAGTTGAATTTGAAGGGAAAATTGAAGGATGAGCAAGGCTATCTTTACAAGGATGTTTATTCTTTTGTTAAATTTGATGACTTGTGGTATACACAGATGATGAGCCCTAAAGGAACGAGGTTTTATAATGTACAGTTTAGATACGGGCCAAGAGACGTGGAGGACATAAAAATTTATGGTTCTTTAAATACAAATCTTTTTAATGATGCTGCAGAGTATTATGTCACGTTTAACCCTACAGGAAATGATTTTTCAAGTGTGGCTTTGGCTGTAGGCGATTTCAATACGCATATGACAAAAGTGTTTTTTAAGAAACCAATTGCTGCATGCGACAAGAATGAAACAAGCGCATGTATAGATAGGCCAATAATAACTTGTGAGAATACAGATAAGGTTGTTTTGTATATCCGGGAGGTAAATAATACTATGGTCTATTATGATGATAACTGTATAGTTATAGAAGGCTCTGGTTTAGAGCTGGTAAAAGGTGTGGATAGAGTTTTGTATGATTTCTATAAATTTATGGAGTAATAGATTATAATGAGAATAAGCAAAAGATATTTTTTAAATACATTTACAATAAATATATAAATAAAAATGAAACAGCTTGCTTTATGACACCAATTACTTTGCCAGAGATAGTTGATATTATTGTTATGACAATTGCAATAGGCTATATCTTCTCAAAGTTTTTTAGGAGAGTGCCAGCAAGTTATGATCCTTTGACTTATTACAAGAAAAATACATTAGTGGAAGATATAAAATATGGGGCAATGATAGCTGCGCCAGCAGTTGTGCTGCATGAATTGGCTCATAAATTTACTGCAATGGGTTTTGGAGCTAGTGCAACATTGCATGCTCCATCTTTTTTTGGAATTCCATATGGCATGTACCTTTTGGTTATATTGCTTATACATCTTAATTTTCCAATCCTTTTCTTTGTAGGAGGTTATGTGAGTCATACAGCATTACCACCACTAGCATCATCAATGGTTGCATTTTCAGGACCGTTAATTAATTTAGTGTTATGGCTAGGTGGAATGTCTTTGATAAAATATAAGTTAATAGATAGAAAATATTATATGACGATAGGCATGATGGCAAAACTAAATATGTTTTTCTTTATATTCAACATGATTCCTTTACCTGGTTTTGATGGGTTTAGTGTGTTTGCAGGATTAGTACAGGTGTTCTTTTAAATTTAATTTATAAACATTAAAATAATATTCTATTCAATAAATAAAACAATGGAATAATAATAATCAATAAACAAAAATAAAGAAACAATAAAATTCATAAAGTAATCAATAATAAAATTAAACTATATAATTTCCATATTGAAAATAATAGACAAAAACAGTAAAATATTTATATGGACGCACCTTTTTTCTATAATGCAACTAATAAATTTTTTAATTCTGATAGGTTTAGGGGATGGTATCAATGACTAAATTTATTGTGGTAGCTGGGGGTGTAATGTCTGGTGTTGGCAAGGGTGTTACAACAGCTTCTATTGCAAGAATATTGTATGAGTATGGCTATAAAGTGACTCCTATTAAGATTGATCCTTACATTAATTATGATGCAGGAACCTTAAGACCAACAGAACATGGAGAAGTCTGGGTTACTGATGATGGTGGAGAGATAGACCAGGATTTAGGAACATATGAAAGATTTCTCAATGTTGGTATTCCCAGGAAAAACAACATAACCACGGGGCAGATTTACAAAACAATAATTGAAAAGGAAAGGAAAGGCAAATACCTTGGCAAGACAGTGCAATTTATACCCCATGTACCTGATGAAATAAAAAAAAGAGTAAAGGAAGCAAGTAAGAATTATGATATTGCAATTATTGAGATTGGAGGCACTATAGGAGATTATGAAAATATACCTTTCCTGTTTGCAATGAAAAGCATGGAAAGGGAAATAGGAAAGGATAATGTTGCTTATGTTTTGATTACATATTTGCCTGTACCTTCGCATATAGAAGAGATGAAAACCAAGCCAACACAGCAAGCTATAAGGCTTTTAGGGGAAAACGGAATTTTTCCGGATTTTATTATCTGCAGGGCAAAAAGAGCCTTGGATAAAGTAAGAAAACAAAAAATAGAAACTTATGCAAATATCCCGTCTACGCATGTAATTTCAGAGCCGGACATTGAAACTGTTTATTCTATTCCTCTGGATTTGGAGAAGGGGCAGCTTGGCTTAAAGATTCTGAAGGAATTGAAGCTAAAGCCGAAAAAGTCTCTAAACTTGAATGAATGGAAAAGGCTTGTCAGCAGGATAGAGAACCCAAGGAAGCATGTCAAGATTGCTATTGTTGGAAAGTATATTGATATTGGAGATTATAAATTATCAGACAGCTATGTGAGCATTAACCAGTCATTATTGCACGCCGGAGCTGTATTAAATGTTGGTGTTGATATTCATTGGGTGGATGCAAAATCATTTGAGAAGAGCAAAAATAAACTTAGTGAGCTAAAGGATTTTGATGGAATTATTGTTCCAGGGGGTTTTGGTGCAAGTGGTGTAGAGGGAAAAATAAAGGCTATTAATTTCGCAAGAACAAAAAATAAACCTTACCTTGGATTGTGTTATGGATTACAACTGGCTATAGTGGAATATGCAAGAAATGTTTGTAAAATGAGAAATGCAAATACAACAGAAAACAGTAAAACAAAATTCCCTGTTATTGATATATTGCCAACACAAAGGAAAATAATGGAAAAAAGCGATTATGGCGGTACAATGAGGTTGGGAGCATATGCGGCTGTTTTAAAGGAAAAGAGCAAAGTTTTGAAGCTGTATCAGGAAACAGGAAGACTAAAAGAAGATATGAAAAAAATTGAAAAGTTAAAGAAAGACAAAAGCCAAGCATTCAGGTTGGGTATATTGAATAAAAACAAGAATATTATTTTGGAAAGGCACAGGCACAGATATGAGGTAAATCCAGAGTTTGTTAACGAGCTGGAAAAGAAAGGTTTGGTTTTTTCTGGCTATCATTTAAGGAAAGATAATACAAAGCTGATGGAGTTTATTGAGCTGCCAAAACATAAGTTTTTTGTTGGAACTCAGGCACATCCTGAGTTTAAGTCAAGGTTAGGAAATCCCAGTCCATTGTTTTATGGGTTTGTCAGGGCTTGTGGGAAATAAACAAAACGTTTATAAAAACACTATTTTTCTTTTCTACTTGTTATGGAAGACAATACAGAAAATAGCCAGCAGGATACAACGGAAAACAATACAAAAATAGAAACCAATAAAGATACTGATGAAAATCAAAAAAAATTACCTAAAATAAAATTTAATTTTTCTTCTATTAAAAATATTTATGAAAATCAATATAAAAAATTATTAATTATACCTTTTGCACTTCTTTTGATAGCGATATTGCTGATAGGGTTTAAGTTTGCGACAACCGGGGACTTCATCAACAGGGATGTAAGCTTAAAAGGCGGTGTTACAATAACTATACCAACTACTAAACAAGTTGATATTTTACAATTAGAAAATATTATTTCTTCAAAATTTCCCGAGAAGGATATATCAACAAAATCAATAAGCCAGTTTGGAGCACAGACAGGAGTCATTCTTGAAGCGGATATTGAAGAGAGACAAGTAAATACTTTAATTGAAGAGATAAGCAAAGCGTCGGATATAGAACTGGAAACTGCTGATTATTCTGTTGAGATTGTAGGGTCATCTTTAGGTGCTTCCTTTTTCAAGGAGGTAATTGTTGCGCTGCTTATAGCGTTCTTATTCATGGCGATAGTTGTTTTTCTTTATTTTAGAACAATTGTACCAAGTGCAGCGGTTATTTTAGCGGCTTTGTCTGATATACTAATTACCTTATCTATAGTAAATTTACTGGGAATAAGATTAAGCACAGCGGGAATTGCGGCTTTCCTGATGCTTATTGGCTATAGTGTTGATACTGATATTTTATTGTCCACCAGAGTTCTGAAAAGAAAAGAAGGTACAGAAATGGAAAGGATATATGGAGCTTTTAAAACAGGAATTACAATGTCTTTAACAACGCTTACTGCTGTAACTATGGCATTGATATTTGCCCAGTCAGGAGTAATAAAGCAGATTATGATTATCTTGCTTATTGGACTATTAGTTGATTTAATCAACACCTGGATCCAGAATGTTGGGATTTTAAGATTATATCTGGAAAGAAAAGCCAGAAAATCAGGTATACAATGAACATCAAAATAAAAAAAATATTTACGAATGTAAGAGTAATAATTTTGCTGGTTTTCTTAGTTTTAGCAGTTGTTGCAATAAGTCCAAGACCTGGAGCAGAAGGCGTTGTAATAAGGAATGTTATAGCCAACAGCACTGCAGCAGAAGCTGGTATTATACAGCCACCACTAACTGCAAAGCCAGTAGACAGGGAAAGGGTTTTGGAAATTAACAACAAGCCTATCAGGGATGTGGAGGATTACCATAGTTATGTCAATACGTTAGAGCCAAACAAATCTGTACAGATAAAAACAAACAAGGGATTATACAGGCTGAGGACAAGGGAAAAGTTTGAGATGATAGAGGTAAATAAAACTATTTTGAAGACAATCGAAGTACCAAAAACAAAAAAGATAAGCAAAGGTACAGAAGATATTGGATTAATGGTCTTTAACACTCCAAAAACCAACATAAGGAAAGGCCTTGATTTGCAGGGGGGTACAAGAGTTTTATTACAACCAGAAGAGCTATTATCAGCACGAGATATGGCATCCTTAATAGACACCATGGAGGAAAGGCTTAATGTTTATGGTTTAAGTGATTTAATAATAAGGGATGCAACTGACTTAACAGGAAACCAATACATCCTGGTAGAGATAGCAGGTGCTAATGAAGAAGAGATAAGGAACTTATTGGCAAAACAGGGCAAATTTGAAGCAAAAATAGCCAACAAAACTGTTTTTATAGGTGGAAAAGATATTATTTTTGTCTGCAGGTCAGCAGACTGCGCAGGAATAGATCCTAGTGTTGGGTGTTTCTCATCACAAGGACAAGAAGTTTGCGGGTTTAGATTTTCAATTTCAATAACACCGGAAGCAGCGCAGAAGTTTGCTGATGCAACAAAAGATTTAGCTGTAATAGAGGATAATGGGAAATATTTGTCAGAGCCATTAGAGCTTTACCTTGATGATACTAAAGTGAAGGAGCTTAATATAGTAGCAGACCTAAAAGGAAGAGCAGAGACTGATATACAAATCACAGGATCTGGTGCAGGTTTTACACAGCAGGAAGCTGCCATTAACTCAATGAACAATATGAAGAGGCTGCAGACAATTTTGATTACTGGATCATTGCCTGTTAAACTGAACATAGTTAAGATAGATGCTATAAGTCCATTGCTTGGAAAAGAATTTTTGAAAAACGCTATGATGGTTGGGTTAGTTGCATTAATTTCCGTGGGAATTGTTATCTTTATAAGATACAGAAAATTACAAGTGGCAGTGCCTGCAATCCTGATTTCAGTATCAGAAATTATAATTTTATTGGGAGTTGCTGCTCTAATAGGATGGAATATTGACCTTGCTGCAGTTGCAGGCATAATAATAGCTGTTGGAATTGGTGTAGACCATCAGATTGTGATTGCGGATGAGACTTTAAGGGGAGAAAGAATTATATATGACTGGAAACAAAGAATAAAAAATGCTTTTTTTATTATAATGGCATCTTACTTTACTGTTTTTGTAGCTATGATGCCCCTGGTATTTGCAGGAGCTGGCTTATTGAAGGGTTTTGCAATAACAACAATTTTGGGAGCGTCTATTGGAGTTTTCATTTCAAGACCTGTGTTTGCGAGGGTTATTGAGATTTTATTAAGGGAGTAGCTAAAATGGCAACAAAACTTTGGGCAGTGGGAGTTGTTTTATTCTGCACTTTGCTTACCTCTACTGCGCAGATATTCTATAAGTTCGGAGCAGCGAAATTGAGTTTCAATATTATGAGCATAATAACAAACTATGAATTGATTATGGGCCTGGTATTATATGCTATAGGCGGCATTTTACTCATATTAAGCTTTAGAGGTGGGGAAGTTTCTGTTTTGTATCCTATAATAGCAACAAGCTACATATGGGTAAGCTTTTTGTCTATCTATTTCCTGAATGAGTTAATGAATTTATTTAAGTGGTTGGGAGTATTTACAATAGTGGCTGGAATTGTTCTAATAGGTCATGGCAGTAAAAAGGCAGCTGTTGAGGGAGCAGGAGTGATATAATGGCAACAGAATTATGGGCAATAGGACTTGTAATTTTAGCTACTTTTATTGGTGCTTTCGGACCTATTTTGCTTAAAAAGGCGTCTGAAAAAAAGTTATCTAAAATAAGCTCTTTAATGAAGAATCATCATTTGTTTGGAGGGGTTTCCTTGTATGCAATTGGCACAATACTTTTTATTCCTGCATTAAAAGGCGGCGATTTATCAATCCTTTATCCTTTTGTTGCTTTGGCATATGTATGGGTAAGCCTGCTTTCTGTCAAATTTTTAGGGGAAAAAATGAATTTGATGAAATGGGTTGGGATAGCTCTTATTATAGTTGGTGTTAGTTTTATTGGGATTGGGAGCTGATAATTTTCCTGGATTCTTTTAGATAAAACTTAACTTCTTCATCTTCTAATTGTGTAAATTCCTGGTAGAAAGAGCCTACTGCACCAAAGAATAGCGGGGTATGTAAGCATACAACTTCATCTACAATTGCCTTGACTTTTTCAAAACTATCCTGAGCTGCAACTGGGATAGCTACAATGACTTTTTTCGGATTTTTGCTTTTTGCATATTTAATTGCTGCCAGCATTGTATAGCCGGTTGCTAAGCCGTCATCAACGATGATTGCTATTTTATTCTTTAATTCAGGAAGTTTTCCTGTTGCGTATTCTTTATAGCGTCTTTTTATTTCTGAATTCATTTCCCTGACTGTGTTTTTTATGTATTCTTCACCTGCTTCTGCTTGGTATTCTTTATTTATACTATAGTGTCCTCCAGGGCTTACAGCGCCTATTGCAAACTCTGGCTCAAAGGGGTGGCCTATTTTTTTAGTTACAACAATGCTTAATGGGACTTTCAGTGTTTTTGCTATGTTGAAAGCTACTTCTACACCTCCGCGAGGAATGCCCAACACAATAACATCTTTTTTGTTTTTGAATTTTTTCAGTGCTTCAGCCAGTTTTTGCCCTGCTTCGTGTCTGTTTTTGAATATCATTTTGGCTTTAGAAACATTTATACAAAAGAAAATGCTTTAAAGCATTTTCTAAGCATAAATGTCTTGGAAATCTTGATTTCCAAAACATTTATATAAACAGAATTTAAATTATTTTCTATGAAAAAGACAATTATAATGTCTTTAGGAGGATCGGTTATAGTTCCATACAATATAGATATAAAATTCCTGAAGGATTTTAAAAAAATCATTGAAAAGTTTGTTAAGAAAGGTTTTAGGTTTGTTATATATTGCGGTGGTGGAAAAATAGCAAGAGATTATCAGAAAGCAGCTTTTAAGTTTAAGGTTAATAATAAAGATTTGGACTGGTTAGGGATACATGCAACAATATTAAATGCAAATTTTGTAAAAATATTATTTGGAAATCTTGCAGAAAACATTATAATTAAAGATCCGACAAAAAAAATTAAATTTAATAAAAAAATTATATTAGCAGGAGGATGGAAACCTGGCTGGTCAACAGATTATGATGCTGTTTTATTGGCAAAGAACCTTAAAGTTGATACAATAATAAATATGAGCGATATTGCTTATGTTTATGACAAAGATCCTAAAAAATATTTAAATACAAAGAGAATTAAAAATATTTGTTGGAGACATTATAGAAAAATTGCTGGAAACAAATGGAAAGCCGGCTTAAACAAGCCTTTTGGTCCTGTTGCTGCAAAAGAAGCTGAGGAATTAGGTTTAAAAGTTATGATTGTTGGGAAGAATTTGAGAAATTTTGAGAATTTATTAGGTAATAGGAAATTTAAAGGAACAATAATTAATTAAAAACAATAAAAACTAATTAACAATAATTACAGTAAATAATAATAAAAAATAATGAAATAAAATGGAAGAAGAGTATAATTGGAAAGCTATCTTAATAGGGGCGATACCTGTTTCTATAGTTATGGCTATACTTTATTATTCTAATATTGCCAGAGGAGTTATAAACTTTATTTGATAATTGGAATTTTAATTGCAATGGGCATAACATATTATTTTGACAAGAAAAAGCACAATATTTTTACATCTGCATTTGTAGTTCTTATTGTTGCTTTGATAGTTTATGGGCTGAAAATCTATGGTCTTCTTTAGATAACGGGCTGTGCCAGAGCGAACTTAAGCCAAAATACTAATTTTAATATAAGATTTTTACATACTTTTGCCCACCCCACCTCCCCGTGAATTGCGAGCGACTCGCAGTCGCTCGTCGCGTTCACTAGGCGCAGCCCTAGATAAAATCACTTATCTTGTGCTTTATTTCTTCATGCCAGAGCCATGCTAATAATATTATTGCATCAATTCCTGCAAAAAAATTACGACTAACATTTTGCAACAAATTTAATCCATATGTTGTATTAGAAAATGGATAAAAGAACATTATTCCGTAACCTGCAAATAGGAAATCAAGGGATATATGAAATAAAATTCCAAAACATACAACAAAAAAATACATAGCTTCTTTATGTTTTTTATTATGCCATAGAATAAGTCCAGGAATTAAAAAAATTAATGCAAATAAGGGTGTATGTGTAATAGTTCCATGACCTATGCTTAACCCAAAAAAGTTAAGAAACCAGTTTAATGGTAGGTCTATATCAGGCAATAAACCAGCTAAACCAGCAATAAAAATAGTATGCAAAGTAAAGTACTTCTTATGCTTTGCAAAATAATCCCTATAAAGATCAACTAAAATTATTGCTAATAAAACATGGGTTACTGCAAAGGACATGCTTAAAAAATCCTCCGTATTTTTTGGCACCACTAAAGTGGTTTTACTTTGACAACTGCTTCAATATCCCCTTCAAAGTCTTTTTTCCCTTGCTGCTTAATTCCTTGCCTATTGACCTTAGACTTTTCTTTACTTTTTTAAGCGGAATTTTGGATACACCTCCCAATTTTCCTGCTATTCTTTTTGCCTCATTCTCTGCAAGCTTTCTTATCCTATTACTCTCACTAAGAGCTTCTTTTTTAACCTTCTTTAGCATTTCTTTACTTTCTTTTACTGTCACTGCATTTCTTTTTACCAGCTCTTTTACAATTTTTTCTGTCTGATTCTTTGTTAAAGTTGCTGCTCCTAGACCGAGCAGAAAGCTTTTTTTTATTATTTCTTTCATCCATATCACCTCATATTATTTATTTTACAATGTTTTTTTCCCTTAAGATTGAAAATAATAAGATTAATGATAAAATCAAAGCCACTAAAAAACTTAAAAGGGGAATTGACGGAACATTTAGAAAAACTGGATCTCCAAAATTGATTGTTAAAGCTGCGACAATGAGCAAAGCTGCTATTAGCATGCTGTAAGTGACCCTGTTGCTGGATTTGTCTATTTCCAAAGAGAGTTTTTTTATGTCTGTGTCTTCTATGTCTACCTTAATTGTGCCTTTCTCTATCCTGTTTAGTGCTTTTGATGTCCTGTCTGGAAATTCTTCTGCAAACTTCTTGAATTTGAATATATCTTTCATAAAGTTGTTGAATACATATACTGGATTGTATCTTTGTCTTATCAACCTCTCTATAAAAGGCCTTGAACTTTCAATTATCTTGAATTTGGGGTCATACTCAAGGGCAATACCTTCCAACGTTATAACAGTTTTTCCGAACAAAACAAATGGCATGGGTATTTTTAATCCGTAGTTTAAGGATAAACTCATAATTTCCTCAAGAGTGTAGCTTACCTTTACATTATTTATATCTCCATATTGCAGAGACTCTAATACATCGCTGATTTCATATTTTAATTCGGCTCTGTTCTCTATAGCAGTGTCGCTTAACTCAATTAATGTATTTACTATCTTCTCGGCGTTGTTTTCAATGACTCCAGAGAACAAATCTATTGACTTTGCTTTTAAATTTTCATCAAAATGACCAACTATGCCAAAATCAACAAATGCAATTTTCTTATCATTGGTAATGATAATATTCCCAGGATGGGGATCTGCATGAAAGAAGCCGTGTATAAAAACCTGGGTTAAGATTGCTTCAAATCCCTTATCTATTAGCGGCCTTATGTTTATTTTTTTCTGTTTTATTTGTTTTATATTATGCAATTCTATGCCATCTATGAATTCCATTGTTAAAATCTTGTCTGTTGTAAAGTCATTGTATATTTTGGGTATTTTTATTGTCTTGTCTCTTGAGAAATTCTTTGCGAATCTTTTTGCATTAACTGCTTCTTTCTTAAAATCAAGCTCTTTTTCAGTCCATTTTGCAAATTCTGCAATTATTTGCACAGGGTTAAATTTTTTTATCTTTGGAATGTGTTTTTCCAGCAATTTCGCGACATAAAACATAATTTCAGTATCAGTTTCCATTATTTCCCTTACATTAGGACGCTGTATTTTTACTGCTACTTTTTTATTATTTTTTAGAATAGCTTTATGCACCTGGCTTATGGAAGCAGAGGCAATAGGCTTTTTTTCAAAATTTAAGAATATTTCATTTATATCTTTTCCAAGCTCTTTTTTTATCTGTTGTTTTGCAATTGCATAAGGGAATGGAGGAACTCTGTCCTGTAATTTTTCCAGCTCCTTAATGTAGCTTTTTGGGATTAAGTCTGGCCTTACACTCAAAACCTGTCCAAATTTGATAAAAGTTGGTCCTAAGCGCTCTAAAGTAAGCCTTAATCTTTTTTCTATAGAAAACTTTTTTTTCTTTTCAATTCTTGCTTTAAGTCTTTTTGTCAGAGGAACCTTATGCTTAAGCCTTATTTTAGCAATCAAGAAATCAAATCCTTCCTCAAACAGGACTGTAAGTATTTCCCTAAACCTGTTTATATCTCTTACCTCTTTTATTATTTTAAACATAAGTTAATTGTTTGCGAGGTTGTTTATATATTTTATTGAAATGGTCTTTTTTGCTCTTATCAATTTTACTTAACTTCTTCATTAACCCATTTGTCATAAGTTTCATTTGCTTCTGCATTGATTTTAATGATACATGGTATTTTGTAGCTATGAATTTTCTTTACTTCTTCCTTGATTTTTTTATAGTTTTTTTCTTTTGTCTTCGCTATTATTACAAATTCCCTTTCATCCGCTATCTTCTTATTCCACCAATACATGCTCCTGACAGGGTGTATATTTGAGCAGGCAATTAGTTTTTTATTTAGCAAATGTTTTGAAATTTTTACTGCTTCTTGCTCATCTTTGCATGTTATATAGATAAGGATCATTTTTCCATCAATTATTTTACATTTGCCATTATATTATATATTTATTTCTATTTTGTTATTTTTATTCCTAATTTAAAAGGTAAATATTTAAAAGTTAATGCTGATTTTCCCTTATTATGGCCAAATTCATCTTTTCGAATATAATTGGAAGCTTTGTCTTTAATGATAATTATAAGCTTGTGGATGGGTTGCTGTTCAAGGATATTGAGCAGTATAAGGATAAAAAGAAATATGAGGAAAAATTAAGGCAGAAACATAATGATTTGAAAACACCAACAGATGAGGATTTATACAATATATTAATGTTCTTTAAAGACAAGAAATATTATCCTCAATTTTATAAAAAGAATGTGGAGATTACCAGGAATTCTGTCAAAGAATCTGTAAATAATGATGCTTTGATAATGCAGACAATAAACAGCATCGAGGAGATTGATAAAACAATTAATTTGCTTACAAAAAGATTAAGGGAATGGTATTCATTGTATAATCCTGAAATTTCAAATAAGATTGAGGACCATGAAAAGTTTGTTTCTGCAATAATAAAAAACTCGAAGAAGCAATTATTGAAAGAACTAAATATTGATGAAAACAATTCTATGGGTGCAAATTTAAAGGAAAAAGATGTTTCTTCTATTTTATTGTTGGCAACCCAGATAAATAATTTTTACAAATCAAAGAAACACTATGAAGATTACCTTAAAGAATTAGAAAAAATAACATGCCCTAATTTTGCTACAATTGCCGGTGTAACAATTGCTGCAAAATTAATAAGCCATGCCGGGAGTTTGAGAAGATTAGTAGAGATGCCAGCTTCTACAATACAAATTCTTGGAGCAGAAAAAGCTTTGTTTAGGCATATGAGGAACAAAAGAAGAAATTTACCTCCTAAATACGGAATTTTGCATGAGCACCAGTTAATACAGAAATCAAAGGAAAAAATGCATGGCAAGGTTGCAAGGGCTTTGGCTGATAAATTAGGTATTGCTGTTAAGGTTGATTATTTCAAAGGGAAATTTATTGGGGACAAGTTAAAGAAAGGGTTGGTAAATAAATTTAAAATCCAATATTAGTGATAAGTACAATGATTAAAACTAATTAATTCAAAAATAAATTCGATAAAAAATAAAATAATATTAAAAAATAAAACTCCAATAAATGAAAAATACAATAATAAAAAACAATATCAATAAAAAAATAAATAAAATAATAATTAATAAAAAATAATAAAATAATATAAAAATGATAACAAAATCAAAAATATTTGAGGTTTATGAGGATAGGGCAAGGAAGAATCTCTACACGCTAAATTTAACTCCTGGAAAAAGGGTTTATGATGAGCAGCTGGTTAGGCAGAATAATATTGAGTATAGGGAATGGGATGCTTATAGCAGCAAACTTGCAGCTGTAATCCTGAATAAATGTAACAATATTTTTTTAAGAAAAGGGGATGTTGTTTTATATCTTGGAAGTGCTTCCGGAACTACTGTAAGCCATGTTTCTGATATTGTAGGGAAAGATGGTTTTGTTTTTGCTGTTGATGTTGCTCCAAGAGTAATGAGGGATTTGATTTTTAATTGCGGAGCAAGGAAAAATATTAGTCCTATATTAGCTAATGCAAACCATACAAAAGAAATGATAGAGAGAGTAAGCATGGTTGATGTGGTTTACCAGGATGTCGCGCAGAAAGACCAGGTTGATATTTTGCTAAAAAATATGAAGATGTTTTTGAAAAAAGACGGTTACGCAATAATTGCGATAAAGGCAAGAAGCATTGATGTTACCGGGCATCCAAAACAGATTTTTAGAGAAGTTATGGAAAAATTAGAAAAAGAACTTATAGTAGTAGACTACAAGATCCTTGAGCCATACCAAAAAGACCATGCAATGTTTATATGCAAGAATAAGTGAAAAAATGCCAAAAATTAAAATTGTTCCATCAATATTGTCTGCAAACTTAGATAGATTAAAAGAAGAGATGGAAGAAGTAGAAGATTATTCTGATTGGTTCCAGGTTGATGTTATGGACAACAAATTTGTTCCCAATATAACTCCGCAAGCTGAACTTTTGAAGGAAATTGATACAAAAGTTCCTCTTGATATTCATTTAATGGTGCAGGAGCCAAGTGAAGAGTACATCAAAAGCTTTATTGATGCAAATCCGAATCTGAAGATTAATAATATAACTGTGCATCAGGAGGCTTGCAGCAATCTTGGAAAAACACTGGAATTTATTAAAAATAATAATATTAAGGCTGCAGTTGCAATAAATCCAAAAACACCATTGGATGCTATAAAAGATGTTCTGGATAAAGTTGATATGGTATTGATTATGACTGTTGTTCCTGGATTTTCAGGGCAGAAGTTTATTGAGGATGTTTTACCGAAAATATCACAATTGAGAAGCATGAAACCAGAACTTGATATAGAGGTTGATGGTGGAGTAAATGACAAGACAGCAAGATTAGCTGTAAAAGCAGGTGCAAATGTCCTGACTGTTAGCTCTTTTATATTCAAAAGTGAAAATAAAGTCAGGGCAATTAAAGATATTTTGAAGAATTTAAAATAAAATGCTGTGGGTTCTTTATTCATTGTTGAGTGCATTCAGCCTGGCTACAGCAGATGCATTTACAAAGAAAGTTCCTGATGTTGATGATTCTATTTTAATGTCAGCCAGATTTTTGTATGCTACTCCTTTAGCTTTATTATTGTTATTTTTTGTATCTATGCCCAAATTAGATATGAGTTTTTGGCTTATATCATTACTTTTTATTCCACTTGAGGCCCTATTACAGGTGTTATACGTAAAAGCCATAAGAATTTCTCCTTTGTCTCTTGTTGTACCCCTAATGTCTTTAACTCCTGTTTTCCTGGTTTTTACAAGTTTTATTATGTTGGGGGAACTTCCAAGCATTATGGGGTTTTTTGGAATTTTAGTAGTGGTAGCTGGCGCCTATATTTTGAATTTTAAAGATTTTGGAAAAGGGATTTTAGAGCCTTTCAAAGCTATATTAAAAGAAAGGGGTTGTGTTTATATGTTAATTGCTGCCTTTTTGGCCAGTATTACCACCAATGTAGGCAAAATTCTGATCCAGAAATCGTCACCGTTGTTTTTTAGTATAGTATATCTGCCTTTATTTGCAATGGTGTTTTTAATAATAGCTTTTTTTACATCCAAAAAAAAGATAGTGCAATTAAAATCTAATTTTAAAGGCTTATTTCCTATTGGATTATTTTTTGGCTTAATGGTGATATTTCATAGTTTTGCTATAAGGCTAGTTATTGTACCATATATGATGTCAATAAAGAGGACAGGTTCCATATTTTCGGTTCTGTATGGGTGGCTTTTGTTTAAAGAGAAAAATATTATGGGGAGGGTTATTGGGACTGTGATTATGCTGATTGGAGCTGCTTTGATAATATTGTTCTAAAACAGAATATTTATATATAAACATTCTTAGGAATAGTTATATGTTCAATAAAAGAAAAGCACAAGGACTTTCTATTACTACAATTATAGTAGCTGTTATAGTTCTTATTGTTTTGGTTGTTATTGCTATAAGCACTTATCTTACTGAAAATTGGATATGCTGTGGAGCAACCCCCTTTTCCTCATGTGAAAATTCTTGTGGACATTTTGCGATGGAAAACAGTAAGAATATTTATGTGAAATCTGATTGTGAAGATACCGAAGGCATTGAACGTCGATGGGTAGAAGCAAGAACTATTGATGTACCAGAAGGTGGGTGTTGCTGCGAGATAAACCAAGGAATATAGACAGTGAAAATCACCCAAAACAAAATGATATCCTCTTCCAACAAAAAATCATTTTTCGCAAATATTTATATAATAACTATACAGGTAAATAGAATATGAAAACATACTCGCTATCGTTCGTAGCTTTCATTTCGAATATCCATAATAATTTAGGGTGTTTGAAATGAAAAAGATAATTGACCCATGGGGTAGTGGGTTACTTGAGGATTATGAGAAGATCATAAAGGACTTTGGCCTGGAAGTTTTTAATCCTAAGCTATTTCCAGAACCAAACAGGATAATGCGCCGGGGAGTAGTGTTTGCAGGCAGGGACTTAAAGATTATTTCTGATTGCATAAAAAATAAAAAGCCGTATTATGTGTTATCCGGGATAGTTCCATCTAATGATAAGATTCATTTTGGAAACAAGATGGTTGTTGAGGATATTAAGTATTTCCAGGAACATGGTGCAGATACGTATATACTTATTGCAGATTTAGAGGCTGCATCTGCCAGGGGAATTTCCCTGGATGAAGCGAAAAAACGTGCTTTAGAATTCCATATCCCGGCTTATATTGCTTTAGGCCTGGATATCAAAAAAACTACATTCTATTTTCAATCTGAAAATAGGGAAGTCATGAATAATGCATATGAATTTGCAAAAAAAATAACCTATAATGAATTCAATGCTATATACGGGGGTGTAAATCCCGGAAAAATGATGGCTGCAATAGTGCAGGTAGCAGATATTTTATATCCTCAATTAAAAGAGAGAATGCCCGGGATAATTCCTGTTGGTATTGACCAAGATCCACATATCAGGTTGACAAGGGATGTTGTCAGAAGAGTAAAGGAAAAGAAATTCTTTTTGCCTTCCTCATTGTATAATAAATATACTCCTGCTTTGGATGGTTCCATTAAGATGAGCAAATCTAAACCAGAAAGCTGCATAGAGCTGCCAGAGGATGTTAAAAATGTCGAGAAAAAAATCAAGAGAGCATTAAGCGGTGGTCGTGACACTCTGGAAGAGCACAGGAAGAAAGGTGCTATTATAGAGAAGGACATGGTTTTTGAGCTGATGAAACAGCATTTGGTTGAGGATGACAAAGAGCTTAATAAAATTTATAAAGATTATAAGTCCGGAAAAATGACTTCCGGAGAATTAAAGGAAATTGCATGTGATAAAATGGAGAAATTTATGAATAGTTTTGTTAAAGGTGTTGAGAAAGCAAGGAAGCAAATAGGAAGGCTAAAATTCGTTAAATTTAAATAATTTAGAATAAAGTGTAAAAATAAAGTACAATAATAAAAATTCAATGAAAAATTATAAATAAAAAATTTCAATATAAAATAAAAACAATATCAACAATTAAAAAATAAATAAAATAATAATTAATGAAAAATAAAAAAATAATAAAAAAAGAGGTGGGTAGTATGGTACTAAGCAATGTTGCTCCATTAAAAGGCGGCTATATGATTACAAGCATAGTTGGCTTTCTTATTTCTGCAGTCTATGTTTTTCCACGAAGCTATACGTGGGGATTGACTTTCCTGATATTTTTTGCCCTGATGTTTGTGGCTTCCATGATATCGATGACTTACGGGCCTGACGAGGCTATGTATCATGTTGGGAATAAGGAACAATAATTATTATTTTATTTATTGTCTACTTTAACTATACCCTTATTCAAAAAATGGTGGGTAAAATCAATTCATAAGAAATAAAATCACTTATTAAACATCTCATCAAACTTTTCTTTTGCCTTGTTTTCTTTCCAATAGACTTCATGAGATGCGCGTTTTTCAAATAATGAAACTGCAATGTTGATTAAATCAGTCTGATAATCTTTAATGCCCTTTTCCTGTATAATTGATTTAGCGTCATCAATGCAGTCTTTAAACAGCTTTATGTTTTCTTCTTTTAATTTTTGAGATACTTGTTTTTCTTCTTCCTCTGTCAGAAATACCTCTTCCCATTGCGGATATGTAGAAGTTTTGCTCTGTTTTGGAAATGATTTTGAAAATGGCATAATAAATTAGTAAGTAAATAGCATTTATAAATTTTCTTAAAAGTACGAATAAACAAAAAATATTTAAACAAATAATAGAATAATAAGAATAATGGTAATTGATACAGAAATTTTGTTAAGGCTGGTTATTGCTGCATTAGCAGGGGGCTTAGTTGGTTTTGAGAGGAAAAAAGTACGCAAGCCAGCAGGAATAAGGACACTTATGCTAGTGGGTATGGGGGCTGCTTTATTTACTGTTGTTAGCATAACAGCTTTTACAGATATAGATCCTTCCAAAATAATAGCCGGAATTGTTACAGGTATAGGGTTTCTAGGTGCTGGAACTATTTTCCGTGCAAAAGATCATGTAAAAGGCCTTACAACAGCTGCTTCCATGTGGGCAGTTGCTGCTATTGGTATTACAGCTGGTTTAGGTGAATATGTCCTTACGGCAGCAGCAACAATACTTGTAATATTGATATTACAGCTTAATAAAATAAAAATATTAAGAGAAGTTTAAAACTCGAATATCTTTTTCTTCTTTAAGATAACAGAAGGTGTTGCACCACCATGCCATGTGTATCTTGGCCTTATCCTTATTGGGTATATTTTCTCATTTATGTCATCAAATATCAATGCTGCTCCTTTAACCCTTGGAAGATAATTTAATTGTTTATCAAGGCTTTCCCTCATATAGCTTTGCATTAAAGAGCCTAACGCCTGCGTATCTATTTTTGCTGTTATCCTGTGAGAAATAACAACATCTGATTGAGTTATCACATCATTATTGATTTTTCCCGGCTGCTGGGAAGCCAGAACTAAACTTATTCCAGGCTGTCGTCCTTCCCTTAAGATTGTTATTAGCGGCTGTGTAGCTACTGTTTTACCCTGGTTTGGAAGAAATTCATGAGCTTCGTCTATAAAAAGCCATATCAAAGGTTCTTTTTCTTCTTCCTCTCTCTCAATTAGATGCGTTTCTTTGTATATTGATTCATATTCTTCACCTTTTCTTACTGCCATTCTTTGCGTGAACATCTTTTGCGCTACTAAACCTATGACTAAAGCTCTTAAGCCCTGTGCACCTGGAATGTAAGTATAACAACTTACATCGAGGACTGTTATCTGCCCCGGTATTATTAGGTCCCCTAACAAAGTGCCTTGTTTGCTGAACAGGCCCCAATGTTTTGCAGATAAGAAGCGGTTTTCAGCTGCATCTTTTATTTCTTTAGAAGTTCTGTCATCTTTTTGTATTGCCTCAATAATTTCACCAATGTCGTAATTTTTTTTGCTTTCCTTTAGATTTTCTATCACGCGCTCAATTAAAGATCCAATTGGAGTGTTTAAATCAATTTCAAATACTTCAGACCATTCAAATGCGCCTAGCTCAGAAGTTCTTATTGAGAATGGAAAATCTGTTGGAATGTCTTCTTCTTTGAATTTTTTATAATAACCAACAGGTGTAAAAATATTTACATTCAATGGCTTGGCTTCTAGGTTCCATTCTTTTAGCAGTTCTTTATCCTGCTTATTTGGATATTTCATAGTCCAGTAAATGCCCATTGTATCCAGCATTATTATCGATAGATTTTTTCTTATTTCTTCCGGCAGGTCCAGCATTGATTCTGCAATTACGCCTAAAGTGTATGATTTTCCAGATCCGCGCTTGCCGACAACAAAAACAACATGGCTTTTTGCAACATCCATGAATATCTTATTTGATAAAGAAGTAGTCTGACCCATCTTTACATAATGCCTGCCTATAAAAATTGTTCCTAATGTTCCGTATTTTTTTGCATCTTCTGGGTTTCTTCCAATAGTTATATCATACATTTTATTTATTCATTAAATTGTTAATATAAAAATCTTTGTATCATAACTAGTAAAAAACAATGAAAATTTTCAATAAATAAAAAATTATTATAATAAAAAACTAATAGAAATTCTTTTTAATAAAAAATAATAAAAGAACCCATATTGCTCTAAAAACCATTCACATCCAAAGCCTTATTTGTCATCTCTATTGATTTTTTCCCGTCTTTAAATCCTGTTGCTGCCCTTATAGCATCTATGGTTTCCAAAATAACATCAGATTCCTGATGGATGGCTTGCAAATAAAACAGTTTTTTGTCTTTAACACCAATACCTTCTTCCCAGACACAGATTTCAGGCATATCCCCCCTTGCCATTCCAATATCTTTTGCAAGTTCCATTATTTCAGCTGTTGATCTAACGCGCTCTGCATTTCTTACTACTCGAATGCGGGTAGTTTTTCTGAACAGGCTCAGGATATCTTCAGCAGTTGCTTCTTTTTTCAAATCTACTATGAGGCTGTGCATGTGCATCAATGTTGTTGGAACTGACATTGCTGTTGTAAATATGTTTAAGCCATGAAGAACTGTTCGAACATCAGGGCCATGGTGAGAGGGAAGCTCTAAAACCGGGACTACTGCATTTATGGGTCCATGGTAAATATCCCAGGGATCTGCTGCACGACGTACCATTGTTGCATGCACGCTCTCAATTCCATAATTTTCATTTATAGGACATAAGGTTCTGCACAATCCAGTTGTGTTACAGCTTACAACCCTTATATAATTTTTATTTAATGCTTCGTCATAATTGCATTGCGCAACAAAGCTTGCGTCTGCGACATCGGGCTTTTCACCGCCTTCAAAAATTGCCTTGACTTTTTTTGGCAGGTAATATTTTTCTTTATTCTCTTTACCAATTTTTTTGGGAGTGCAGTCAACTATAATATCAACACTATCCAATAAATTATTCACATCGCCTTCTGGTTTAATATTGTTTTTAGCAAACTCTCCTTTTGCATCTGTTGTGAATATCTTAAAGCCTTTTAGCTTTGCAATTTCCATTTTGTAATCATAGCTATGTCCAGTTACCCCAATCACTTCCATATCTTTTTGCAATGTTGCAGCGTCTGCAACTCTTTTACCTATTGTTCCATAACCAACAATTCCTACTTTGATTGCCATGTTAAAAACCTCCGATTTTTTATCTTATATCTGGATAATCTTCCTGACTATAGAAGCACTGCCTTCAGCTTTGAACGCCTTTATATAATCACAGGCAGCTTTATAGGATGTTTCTTCTATTTCCTGCCTGCATTCATCAGACATTGAATATATCCTATTGAAAAATACCTTTATAGCATGCTTTCCATTCTTGCCGAATATTTCCTCTGGTTTTTTTCCTTCAATTGGCTTGTTCTTTATGGTCCAGTCAAACATTTCCTGCCATAAATCAGGATGATGTTTCTTTAAAGCATCAAAAACAATATTCTGGAATAGTGTAGCAACATTTCCCTTTAATATATCTCCATGAGGGAACTTATCTTTTATTATGTCAAGAGGGGTTCCTGTAATGCCGTGCTGTGCAATCCTTACATCAAAATTGTTGTCTCTTAAAGCTTTGGCAACAGCCTGTGTTTGCTCTATGTTAATTGTGGTTTGTGCAATTAAGTTGCCTTGCTCATCATAAATATTGCCATGAGTTGAGCCATTTGCAATTGCCAACAAATTCGGATTAATTCCAGCTTCGTTTAATTTTTTAATAAAGGTGACAGCTTCTTCTGGCTTAGTCAAAACCATTCCTTCTGAATCTTTTCTTCCTATTTCACCAACTTCAACTTCTAAGCCAAATTCTTTTCCAGCTAACTTTTCTTTTATGAAATTTCCCAGTTCTATTGTGGCCTTAATATTAGGTGCAAGTTCTTCTTCAATAGTTTTCCCTTCAAAATTAAACAAATGAGAAGCATCAATTGCAAAGCTTGTGTAACCTGCTTCTATCTGAGCAGATATCATGTCTTTAATCGCTTGTATTTCTTCAGAGGTTCCTTTTTTTACTCCTATATGGTCTGCGTGCAATATCCATATATCATGTCCTACATCAGCGTTTGCTTTCTCTAAGTTTTGAGAAAAAGTTGCAGGAGTCAGTCCAGTATAACCTCCTTCCTGGTTGCATTCTGACCTTGCCAATTCCATTATAAGAGCAGTGTCAAGATCTTTTGCAGCTTTAAAAACGCTTTTTGCAACACCAATTGTGATTCGAGGATTGCATGCCAATATTATACAGTTTTCATTCTTTAAAGCGTTGAAAACACTGTTTCCTGGCAGTGGCTCTTTCATTTTTTATTACCTCTTGGAGGAACACTCTCATGATGATGGGTTTCAACATACCTTATTGTACCTGATTTTGAGCGCATGACAAGAGAATGCGTAAGATGACCGTATTTTGTGAAAACAACACCTTTAAGCAAAGGGCCATCACTTACACCTGTTGCTGCAAAAACCAAATAATTGCCTTTTGCAAGATTCTCTATCCCGTATACCTTGTCAAGGTCTAAACCGCGATCAAGCGCCTGTTGCTTGAATTCCTCTTTATGCGGTTTCAAAATGCCCTGCATGTCTCCTCCAACACATTTTAATGCGACAGCTGTTATAACTCCTTCAGGAGCTCCTCCAATCCCCATCATTACATCTATACCTGAATCAGGTATTGCAGGTGCAATTCCTGCTGAGATTGTGCCATGCTCTATTAATCTTATTCTTGCACCTGCTTCTCTTATTTGTTTTATCATCTCTTCATGACGCGGCCTATCAAGAATTATAACAGTCAGATCCTCTATATCTTTTTTAAGCGCGGTTGCAATATTTTTCAGGTTCTCTTTTATTGGAGCCTTAATATCAATAACCCCTTTTGCCTCAGGGCCGACTGCCAGCTGGTCCATGTAGCTTCCTGGCGCATTTAACAGGGAGCCCTTCGGGCCTGCTGCAAGAACCGATATAGCATTTGGCTTTCCGTTAGCCAGGTTTGATGTACATTCCAGAGGGTCAACAGCGATATCCATTTCAGGGCCTTTTCCAGTTCCAAGTTGCTCGCTGACATATAGCATTGGAGCTTCGTCTTTTTCCCCTTCCCCTATCACAACTTTGCCTTTGAAATCAACATAATTAAAGCGCTTTCTCATTGAATCTACTGCTGCTTTATCTGCTTTTTTTTTGTTGCCTTTTCCCATCCACTGCGCACATGAGATAGCAGCAGCTTCTGTGATTCTTACAAATTCCAATGCGAGGTTTCTGTCCATTTTTCCACCTTAATAGTCCAGATTTTACACTAATATTTAAATTTTTCTATTATCATACCTTATCATACAAAAATAGAAAGCTATATAAATAGGCTTATAAACTACATAAGAAATAGTATTTTGATATGAAAGAAAGAATTACAATAACATTGGACAGCGAACTTATTAACCAGATAGACAAGAGGATAGATGGCGGTATAATAAAAAACAGAAGCCAGCAGATAGAATTATTTCTTACAAAAGCATTAGGAACTTATAGGCCTGAAAAGGCTGTAATTCTTGTTGGCGGTAAGGCAAAACCTATAACATCTAAGATACCAAAATGTATGATAGAAATGCAAGGAAGAACTGTAATGGAGCATTTATTGGACTTGTTAAAGAAATATGGCATTAGGGATATGATTATAAGTGTAGGCTATATGAAAGAAAAGGTGAAGGAATATTATGGAGATGGAAGCAAGTTCGGAGTTAGTATAACTTATGTAGAAGAGAATAAGTCGTTAGGAACAGGAGGCCCATTAAAATTAGCCAAAAGCCATCTTAAGGATAGTTTTATAGTTACAAATGGTGATGATTTAAAGAACATTAATATACCTAGAATGTTCAGACTGCATAAAAGAAAAGATGCTTTGGCAACAATTGCATTAACAACAGTAGCAGACCCAAGCCAGTATGGGGTTGCAAGGTTAAGCGGAAGCAGGATTCTGGAGTTTGTAGAGAAACCAAAAGCAAGTGAAGCTCCTTCAAATCTGATAAATGCCGGATTTTATATTTTAGAGCCAGAAGTTATAAATATGATACTTGATGGTTACTCTATGCTTGAAAAGGATGTTTTTCCAAAGCTTGCCAAAGAAGGCCGCTTACGTGGATTTCCTTTTGCAGGCCAGTGGTTTGATATTGGGAATTTAGAAAGGTATGGAATAGCAAAGAAGAAATGGAGTGGTGTAAGCCCCTATGGAGAAGATGAATAAAATTATTTTAATATTTTTTGTAATTGTTTTAATATTTTCTGCTGGCTGCGTGAGCAAAGATGCGCAAAGACAGGAAGATTATGAAAAATGTACGTCTGTTTGTTCTGCTGTTTTAACAGACAATTTTGTGACGATGATGTTGTGTGAGGATGAATGCCAAAAAGAGTTTTTGGAAGAAGAATAGGTGATATAATTGAAAAAACAAGTTGTTGAGAAAATTACTGCTTTAATGATAGCAGCTTTTGGATTGGTTGCAGCACTAGCCTGGAATGATACAATAAAGGCAATTTTCAAAGAAGTATTTCCTTCTCCTGGAAATAATATTATTGCAATGCTGGTTTATGCAGTTGTTGTTACTGTTATTGCTGTGTTAGGGGCAGTCAGTATAGGCAACATTTCTGAGAAATTGAAATAAAAAATCTGTTGAAAATGCTATCTAAAATCTTTAAGGCTTACGATGTCAGGGGAGTTTATAATAAGGATTTAACAGACGAAATTACTTATAAGATTGGTAAGGCTTTTGTTTC
The DNA here is from genome assembly GCA_964650285.1 of uncultured Methanosarcinales archaeon. Classification (GTDB taxonomy): domain Archaea; phylum Nanobdellota; class Nanobdellia; order Woesearchaeales; family GW2011-AR4; genus JACPJP01. The sequence goes on from CAZYSP010000001.1 coordinate 39,014, forward strand.
TTTTTTGAAATGTAAGGATGTTGTTGTTGGTTATGATATGAGGCTTTCTTCTCCTAAATTATCAAAGGCCTTTATGAAAGGTGTTAATGATGAAGGGGCTGATGCAGTTGATATTGGCCAGGTAAGCACTGATGGATTGTATTTTGCTTCTGGTTTTTTACAGAAGCCCGCGGTTATGTTTACTGCTTCTCATAATCCTCCAGAGTGGAATGGTATGAAATTCTGCAGAGAAAAGGCAGTCCCAATAAATGAGGATACAGGATTACAAAGAATAAAATCCATTATAGAGAAAAATAAATTTGAAAAATTAAAAAAAATAGGAAAGGTAGTTAAAAAAAATATTCTTAAGGATTATGTTAAGCATGTTCTTTCTTTTATTCATAAAGACGGGGTAAAAAATTTGAAAATTGCAGTAGATGCTGGAAATGGCATGGCTGGGAAAATAGTTCCTTTAGTTTATAAAAACTTGAATGTTCAAGTAGTACCTTTGTATTTTAAACTGGATGGAAGATTTCCAAATCATCCGGCAGATCCTACTAAATATGAGAATCTTAAAGAACTGCAAAAAGTTGTTAAGGAAAAAAAATGCGACTTTGGCATGGCTTTTGATGGAGATGCTGACAGGATTTTATTTGTTGATGAAAATGGAAATATTGTTAATGGCTCTATTACATCTGCATTGATAATAAAAAGCATTCTTAAAAAACATAAAAATGAAAAAATCATTTATAGTTTGGTTTGCAGTAAAATTGTACCTGAAACTATTGAAAAATATGGCGGAAAGGTAATTATGACAAGAGTAGGGCACTCCTTCATGAAGGATACAATGAGGGAAAATAAAGCGATATTCGGTTGTGAGCATTCTGCGCATTATTATTTCAAGCATAATTTCAATGCTGATTCTGGAATAATTGCAAGTTTGATTATATCTGAGATTATAAGTAAGGAAAATAAAAGGTTATCTGAGTTGTTAAAGGAATTTGAAGTGTATTACAAAATTGAAGAAACTAACTTTGAAGTTGCTGATAAAATATCCAAAATAAAAGAAATAAAACAATATTATAAAAAAAAGAATCCAAAAAAAATAATGACTATGGATGGTGTCAGTGTTTATTTTGATGATTATTGGTTCAATGTACGTCCTAGCAATACAGAGCCTTTGTTGAGGTTGAATCTGGAGGCTGTAAATAAGGAACTTATGGAGGAGAAAACAAAAGAAGTGGTTGGGGTAATAAAGAGATAAAACAAATCATGGTTACCATGTTATTGGTAATCCAGTCGGTTTGTATGATAATAAATATGATCCAAATCCGAATAATTCAATAGAACAAGAAAGAGAGGTTATTGACCAGATAACACGGTATTTAACTGAAATTGAAGGTCCTAGATACTTAAATTAACTGAATTCTATTTTTAATTTATTTGGTATCTTAAGAGGAATAATAGAAACCTTTATATAGCCAAAAAAACCCCCTCTGATATGGTTGTACTTAAGAACTATAAAATTGCGACAATAGGATCTCATTCTGCATTGCAAATACTCAAAGGAGCGCATGACGAGGGTTTTTCTACTATAGCGATATGTAAGAAAGGAATGGAAAGGCCATATAAGAGTTTTAAAGTTGCTGATAAGATAATTTCTGTAGATAATTATAAAGAACTTCTTAAAATACAAAATAAGCTGTTGAAAGAGAATGTGATTTTAATACCGCATGCTTCCTTTATTGCTTATATGGGTTATGAAGATGTAGAAAAGCTCAAGGTTCCGTATTATGGAAATAAAAAGATTTTGAGGTGGGAATCTGACAGGAATCTTGAAAGAAAGTGGCTAAAAGGTGCAGGTTTAAAGCTGCCTAAAATATTCAAGAACCCTAAGCAAATAGACAGGTCTGTAATTGTTAAGTTTCATGGTGCAAAAGGCGGCAAAGGTTATTTTATTGCAAAGAATTACAATGACTTCAGGAAAAAGATAAAGCCCTATAAGGATGAGAAGGGCTATGTGATACAGGAATATATTTTAGGGGTTCCGTTGTTTATACATTATTTCTATTCTTCATTGACTAATGAGTTAGAGATAATGGGTTTTGATAAAAGGTATGAGAGCAATGTTGACAGCTTAGGCAGGATTTCAGCAAGAGACCAGTTTGCGCTGGAAAAAGTGGATCCAAGCTATGTTATTGTTGGCAATATACCTGTTGTTGTACGTGAATCTTTTTTGCCAAGATTAATGGAAATGGGGGAAGCAGTTGTAAAAGAATCAAAGAAAATAACAGAGAAAGGCTTGTTCGGGCCTTTCTGCCTAGAGACTATTTTAACTCCAAAAGAAGAGATTATTGTTTTTGAAATCTCTGCAAGAATAGTAGCTGGAACAAATCCTTATGTAGGGGGAAGCCCTTATACCTGGATAAAATACGACGAGCCTATGAGCACTGGGAGAAGAATTGCCCGCGAGATTAAAATGGCTATTAAGGGGAATAAGTTGAATAAAGTGTTGGGGTAAGTACAATAAATAATATTTCAATAAAAGAGTTCCAATAATAAAAATTTCAATAAATAAAAAATACAATAATAAAAAAACAATATCAATAAAAAATAATAAAAAACATCAATAGCGACGCAAAACCAACGATTATTTAATAATAATATTTCAATGTTAAAAAGATATTATGTATAAAATAAAATAATGAGTTAACAAATAATTGTGAATCATAAGATAAAAATTCAATGAATAAAAAATAAATAAAATGATAACATCACAAAAAATAAAACAAATATTGGAAAATTATGATAAAAACAATATAACTATTGGGACTCTTGGAGGTCATTCTGCTCTTGATATTTGCAGGGGTGCAAAGCTGCATGGCTTTAAGACAGTAGCTGTTTGTCAACGAGGTAGGGAGAAAACATATGAAAAATATTACAGGACAAGGGGTGGTAAGGGAATAATTGATGAAATTATTTTGGTTGATAAGTTTAAGGATATTGTCAAAAAGGATGTTCAGAAGAAGTTAAGAAGCTTGAATACAATTTTTATACACAATAGATATTTCTGGGTTTACTGCAATTTTAAGGAAATTGAGAATAAGTTTTTAGTTCCTATATTTGGTACAAGGGACATGGTAAAATTGGAAGAAAGGGATGTTCCAAAAAACCAGTATTATATGCTGCAGAAAGCTGGAATAAGGATTCCGAAAATTTTCAAGAATCCAAAACAAATAGACAGATTAGTTATTGTAAAAGTAGCAGAAGCTGCCAGAGGTTATGAAAGGGCATTCTTCTTTTGCACTAATTATAAAGGGTATTTAGAAAAATCAAAAGAACTTTTAGGGAAAAAAATAATAACAAAACAGGCACTTAAAAAAGCTGTTATTGAGGAGTATATTGTAGGAGCCCAGGTTAATTTTAATTATTTTTACAGTGCTTTGGATAATGAACTGGAATTAATGGGTACTGATACAAGAAGACAAACAAATTTGGATGGAATTTTAAGGTTACCAGCAACAGAGCAACTGGAAATTCTGAAATATTTAAAGCCAAAATTGATAGAGACAGGTCATATTGCTGTTACAACAAAAGAGAGTATTTTAGAAAAAATATTTGATATTGGGGAAAAATTTGTTGCTGCAACTAAGAAATTGCATCAGCCTGGAATTATAGGACCATTTGCACTGCAAGGTGCTGTAGTTGCAGAGAAAGGCAAGGAAGATATTGTAATATTTGATGTTTCTATGAGGATTCCTGGAAGTCCTGGAACTATGTTTACACCGTACTCTGCTTATTTATACCACGAGCCAATTTCATATGGGGAAAGGGTTGCTATGGAAATAAGAAAAGCAGCAGATGATGATAAATTAGACCTAATATGTACCTAAAATGATTAAAGTATGTAAATTAAGTTTTAATATGGCTTTATATAATTTAAACCTACGAAATCATTAATATTAAAAATTTAAAATGACTCAGATAATTGTTATTAATTTTGGATCACAAGTAGCACACTTAATAAATAGAAGAATCAGGGAATTAGGGGTTTTCTCAGAATTAGTGCCTTACAATATAACTGCTGAAAAAATTAAAAAATTAAAACCAAAAGGGATTATTCTGTCAGGGGGTCCTGCATCGGTTTATGAAAAAAATTCTCCGCAAATTGATAAAAAAATCTTTTTATTAGGGATTCCTATCCTTGGTATTTGTTATGGCCTGCAACTTATAGGGAAAAATTATGGAAAAGTCTTGCCTGGGAAATTGAAGGAATACGGTAAAAGGAAATTGAAAGTTAAAAAGCAAGGAAAGTTGTTGAAAAAATTAAACAAAAAAGAGCAAATTTGGATGTCGCATGGCGACCTAGTTGCTTCATTGCCAAAGGATTTTGAAATTTTAGGAAATACAGATACATGTAAAATAGCGGCTATGGAAAATAACAAAGCAAAGCTTTATGGCGTTCAGTTTCATCCAGAGGTCGTACATACTCCAAAGGGCATGCAGATTCTGAAAAATTTTGTTTTTGATATTTGCAAAGCAAAAAAGGACTGGAGTATTGATTTGGCATCAAAACTGATTGGGGATGTTAAAAAAACTGTAGGGGGTAATGCTGTGATAATGGGAACTTCTGGCGGTGTTGACAGTACTGTTGCAGCTACATTAATTCATAAAGCAATTGGAAAGCGGTTATATTGTGTTTTCATTGATCATGGACTGATAAGAAAAAATGAAGCGAAAATAGTTATGGATAGGTTCAAAAAATTGAAATTTGAAAATGTGTATTTTGTAGATTCCAGCAGTGTTTTTTTGAATAAATTGAAAGGTGTTGTGGATCCTGAGGAAAAGAGAAAGATTATTGGACATACTTTTATTGAGGTTTTTGAAAAAAAGGTTTTGGAACTTGAGAAAAGGCATAAGGACATTAAATTTCTTGGGCAGGGGACTATTTATCCTGATAGAATTGAATCAGCGCAGCCAAGTAAGGAGGCTTCTAAGATAAAGAGTCATCATAATGTAACTTTACCAAAGAAAATGAAGCTAAAAATTATTGAGCCGTTGAAAGATTTGTATAAAGATGAGGTAAGGAAATTAGGCAAGGAACTAAAACTTCCCAGAGAAATTTTATACAGGCATCCATTTCCAGGTCCTGGATTGGCAATAAGAATTTTAGGAGATGCAACAAAAGAAAGATTAGAGATTTTAAGAGATGCTGATCATATTTTTATGCAAGAATTAAAAAAATCTGGATGTTATGACAAGGTTTGGCAGGCTCTTGCAGCTTTGTTTCCAATAAAGGCAGTTGGTGTAAAAGGAGATGCAAGAACTTATGAGTATATAATAAGCTTAAGGGCTGTAACTTCAAAAGATGCAATGACAGCAGACTGGGCAAAACTCCCTAACTCACTTCTAGAAAGAATTTCCTCAAGAATTTTGAATGAAGTCAAAGGTGTTAATAGAGTTGTTTATGACATTAGTCAGAAGCCACCTGCTACGATTGAGTATGAGTAATAAGAGGTTTATTTTTCTTCCCACTTCAATATTGGTTTGCGAGCAGCAAGTACTGCATCTAATCTTTTTACAGGGGTTGTGGAAGGGGCGTTTTTTAGTAAATCGGGGTTTTGTTCTGCTTCCTGCTTTATTTTTATCATTGCTTCTGCAAATTTATCCATGGTTTGTTTTGACTCTGTTTCTGTTGGCTCTATCATTATTGCTCCATGGATAATTAATGGGAAGTAGATTGTTGGAGCATGAAAGCCGTAGTCCAATAAGCGCTTTGCAATATCTATTGTTGTTATGTTATTTGGCATGTTTTTGTCAGATAATACAAATTCATGCTTGCAGATAGTATCGTAGGGAAGATCGTAATGTTTTTTTAGCTTTGACATAAGGTAATTTGCATTCAGTACAGCGTTTTCTGCTACTTGTCTTAGACCTTCTGCACCGAGAGATTTAATATATGTATAGGCTTTTACTAAAACATTGAAGTTTCCATAAAAAACCCTAACCTGGCCAATGGAATTTTTTAAATTATAATCGAGGTAATAATTATCATTTTTCTTATTAATTAATGGTGTAGGTAAGTAATCTACTAATTCTTTAATGACGCCTACTGGACCTGAGCCTGGACCACCGCAGCCATGAGGGGTGGAAAAGGTTTTATGCAGATTAAGATGAACAATATCAAAACCCATGTCTGCAATCTTTACAATTCCGAGTATTGCATTAGCATTAGCGCCATCACAGTAGAATAATGAGCCATTGTCGTGCAGGATTCTTGCTATTTCCAGGATGTTTTTGTCAAATATACCTAAAGTATTTGGGTTTGTTAACATTAATCCTGCAACATCCTTAGTCATGTGTTTCTTTAAATCTTCTAAATCAATAATACCTTCATTGTTTGATTTGATTTGTATGGCTTCAAATTCACATAAAGCTGCAGAAGCAGGATTTGTTCCATGAGCTGAGTCAGGGATTAGAATTTTGTTTCTTTTTTCATTTTTTATTTCAAAATATTTTTTTATGATCATTACTCCTGTAAGCTCGCCATGTGAGCCAGCTGCTGGTTGTAAAGTAAACCTTTGCATGCCAGTAATTTCGCACAAATCTTTTTCTAATTCATAAATAAGTTGTAAAGCACCCTGATTTAATTCCGGGGCAAGAGGATGTATCGCAGTAAATCCTGGAAGTTTTGCTATATCCTCATTTATTTTAGGATTGTACTTCATTGTGCATGAGCCTAGAGGATAAAATCCATCATCAACTCCAAAATTTCTTTTTGATAATTCTGTATAATGCCTGACTACATCAACTTCAGAAAGTTCTGGAAGCTCTAATTCAGTTCTAAGCAAAGATTTTGGTATTAAATCTGCTTTTTCTGGTACATCTAATTCTGGAAGCTCAACTCCTGTTCTTCCTTTTGATGTTTTTTCAAAAATTAATTTCATTTTCAATAAATTTTATTTTCAATTATTTTGTTTACAATAAATTTTTTAAATTAATCAATAATAATTATTTTTATTTCAATGATTTTTTTGTATTATATAATTAAATTAATGAAACTTTAATCTAACTCATTTGACAAAACCTCAACTAATTTATCAATATCCTCTTTTGAGTGCATCTCAGTAATACATACGAGCAAGTGATTTTTTAGTTCTGGATAATATTTTCCCAAATCAAGTCCTGGAACAATATTGTTTTCCTGCATTTTTGAGATTAATTTTTCAATATCATTGCATTTTATGACAAATTCATTAAAAAATGGAGAGGTAAAAGGTGCAGCAAAATTATCAATATTTTTTATTTTTTCAAAGGTATAGTGTGCTTTTTGTAAATTAATGTTTGCTAAAGTTTTTAGCTGCTTGCCCAGCATTGAGAGATAAACTGTTGCAGCAAGAGCCATTAATGCCTGGTTGGTGCATATGTTGGAAGTTGCTTTTTCTCTTCTGATATGCTGCTCGCGGGCCTGTAAAGTCAATACAAAACCTTTTTTTCCTTCAGTATCATTAGTAATACCGACTATTCTGCCAGGAATCTTTCTCGTATGCTCTTCCTTAACAGCCATGAATCCAAAAGCAGGGCCTCCGAAGTTTAATGGAATTCCAAAAGACTGGCCGTCTCCAACAACAATATCTGCATTACCAGACTTTGATATTCCAAGAGAAGCAGCTTCAACAATGCAAGTTACTAATAGTGATTTATTTTCATGAGTAATTTTTTCAATCTCATCCATGTTTTCTATGCAGCCAAAGAAATTAGGGTTCTGGACAATAACTGCTGAGGTGTTATCATCAATTTCATTTTTTAAATTTTCAATATCTATGATTCCGTTATTATAATTAATCTCAACACAATTAATATTATGCATTCTACAGTATGTCTGCACAACTTTTCTGTATTCTGGATGTATTGTTTTTGGAAGGATAATTTTGTTTTTGTTTGTAATATTATGTGACATAAATACTGCTTCTGCCAGTGCTGTTGAGCCGTCATACATTGATGCGTTTGCAACATCCATTCCTGTAAGTTTACAAATGTATGTCTGAAATTCAAAAATTGATTGTAATGAGCCCTGGCTTATCTCCGGCTGGTAAGGTGTGTAAGCGGTATAGAATTCTGACCTCGATATTATATGGTCAACAACTGCTGGTATAAAATGGTTATAGCAACCAGCCCCTAAGAAATTTTTCATTAATTTGTTTTTTTTGGAAATTTTTTCAGTTTTTTTCCTTACCTCAATTTCAGATAATTTAGTTGAGATTTTTAACTGCTCTTTTGATATTAAATTTTTATCAACATCACTGAAAAGGTTTAGAATATTATCTACACCAATTTCCTTAAGCATTTCATTTTTTTCTGGTTCTGTGTTTGAGATGTAGTCCATTATTCTTTCTCAATTATTTTTGTATATTCTTCAGCAGATATCATGCTGTTAAGCTCATTTTTGTCTGCAAGCTTTATTTTAAAGAGCCATCCTTTGTTGTATGGATCATTGTTTATTATCTCAGGATGGTCTTTGAGCTGCTCATTTATCCTGATTATTTCTCCGGAAACAGGGGCAAATATGTCTGAAACAGACTTAACGGATTCTATTGTGGCAGCTGTTTTATTTTGTGTAACAGTTTTCCCTATTTCAGGGAGCTCAACAAAAACAATGTCAGTTAAGGCATTTTGTGCAAAATCCGTAATTCCTATTGTGGCTATGTCATTTTCTATTTTTACCCATTCATGCTCTTTGGTGTATTTCAATTCTTTTGGATTCTCCATTTCATTTTCCTCCTTTATACTTGTAAAAAGGCTTTTTTACAATTACAGCATTGTAGAATTTGTCCCTTATTTTTATAGTTATTTTATTTCCAATTTGAGAATGCTCTTTTTTTATTAATGCCATACCCAATGGTTTTCTAAATGTAGGTGAGAAAGTTCCGGATGTAACATAACCTATGTTTTTATCATGCACAAAAACTTCGTAATTTGCCCGGGGAATGCCTCTGTCAATCATTTCAAATGCAACAAGTATTTTTTCTGTTCCATACTTTATTTGTTTTTCAAGAATTGATTTACTGATAAAATCTTTTTCCAGGTTTACAGCCCAGTCTAAGCCTGATTCAATTGGAGTTATCTTCTCGCTTATCTCATGGCTGTAAAGGGGATAACATGCCTCGATCCTTAAGGTGTCTCTGGCGCCTAAACCAATAGGTTTTAATCCCTGGTCTTTTCCTACTTCCATTAATGAATTCCACATTTTTTCTGCTTCTTTTGATGAAAAATATAATTCAAAACCATCTTCTGCAGTATAGCCTGTCCTGGAGACTAGTGTTTTTATACCTATAATATCTGCTTCAATGAAATGGAATCTTTTAGGAAGTTCTGCAGTGGTTAATTTTTTCAATATTTTTTCAGCCAAAGGTCCCTGAAGGTCCAGCTTTCCGGTTTTTTCTGATATGTTGCTTATTTCCACATTAAATTTATCTGCATGGCTTTTGATCCAATTAAAATCCTTGTCTATATTGCCTGCATTTACTACAAGCATAAACTCATTTTCTTTTAATTGGTAAACAAAAATATCGTCTACAGTTGTGCCATTCTCATAACACATCAAAGAATACATGGCTTGTCCTGGGTATATTTTATTAAGATTGCTGACAATAAGCTTCTGGAGGAATGATATTGAATCCGGACCCTGAATAATAAATTCTCCCATGTGGCATACATCAAACAAACCTGCTTTTTCTCTTGTTGCTGTATGCTCATCCATTACATTTGTGTAATATACAGGCAGGTGCCAGCTGTTAAAAGCTACCATCTTGGCTCCTAACTGCTCGTGCACATGAGCTAAAGGAGTTTTTTTTAGAGAAATTATGATTATTCCAAACACCCCAGCTTTCAGAAAAGAGTTCGTTTAAATAATTTTTGAATATTATGATTGTGTTAAAAATTTCAAGAACAAATATTGTGCTTTTCAGCATTTAACTGCATATGTCCTTCCATTGATGCCTTTCCTGTAGTTTTCCCATGATTTCCTAAACAGTCTTTTTCCCCACGGTGTTGGATAGTCGCAGGTAATGCAGGCTGTGCATAAATTATTTTTAGGCAGTCCTATTGCTTTTACCAGCCCTTCCACTGTCTGGTATATTAATGACTCTGCTCCTGCATCTTTTGCAATCTTCTGGCAGGTTTTTTTGCTGATATTGCTGGTAACAGGCTTTTTTTCATATTTGGGAACAAGAAGCTCAGAAACAGTTGACATATCAATGCCATAAAAACAAGGACCCCTGATAGGCGGACATGTAACTCTCAGATGAACTTCTTTTGCGCCGCCTTCTTCTTTCAGGTAGCGGACAAGCTGCATTGTTGTGCTGCCGCGGACAATGCTGTCATCGACAAGCAGGACTTTTTTTCCTCCAAGAACATTTTTTAATGCCGTATATTTGTTCTGCACTTTGTCGTGCCTTGAGCCGCCTTCTATGAAGGTTCTTCCAACATACCTGTTCCTTATAATCCCTTCCTTAGAGGGGATTCCCAGCTCATAAGCATAAGCATCTCCTGCTGCTTTTGCTGTATCCGGAACAGGAACAACAATCAGATCCTTATCTATTCTTTGAGTTTCGAGTTTTGCTAATTCCTTGCCAAGGTTTGTCCTTGCAGTATATACTGACTTATTATCCAAAACTGAACCGACATTTGAGAAGTAAACCCATTCAAACATGCAGTGAGCTTTTCTTTTGGTCTGCGTGTATTTTCTAACCTCGACCTTGCCTTTTTTGATATGTATCATATACCCTGGCTGCAACGGCTTTATATTCTTTATTCCGCAGTTTATCAAAGCAACGCTTTCGGAAGCAACCATAAATGTATTTTTGTCTTTGCTGAATCCATAAACAAGAGGCCTAAAGCCGTAAGGGTCTCGGGCAACAGCAATTTCTCCCTCTGCGTTTATGAAAGCAATGTTGTAACAGCCGTCAAACTTTTTTGCCAGTTCTGAGAAAACCTTAACTAAATCCGGCCTTTTATCACCCTTTAATTGTCTTGCTAAAAAATGCATTATTATCTCTGTATCATTATCATAAATCATATGATAATCTTCTCTTTTACTCAAAAGCTCCTGTTTTAACTGTGAGAAATTCGCAAGGTTGCCGTTGAGTCCAAAAGCAAACCATTTCCATTTTCTTCCATGATGCCTTTCAAATGGCTGTGCAACACCTACATCTTCAGTTCCGGATGTTGCATAACGTACATGCCCTATTCCTTTTTTTCCTGCATATTTTTTAAATATTTCAAAGCTTTTTCTCTTATTGCTTGTCTTAAAGACCTCGTTTACGTGGCCTAAGTCCTTATAAGTGGCCAGTAGCTGGGACCTGTTTGGGTTGAATGTTGTAACACCTGCACTTAATTGACCTCTGTTTTGTAAGTTCAGCATCAGTTTGTATAGGTAGAACAAGGCTTTGTTTGCGGCATCTCCATCTTGTTTGATATAAACAGCGCAGATGCCGCACTCGTCATGTATGTCTTCCAGCATTTTACCCCAACAGATTATAACGGATTGTGATTTATAAACGTTTCCCTTTTTAAAACTTTGTTAGGTTACCCAAAAAGGCAAGATTAAGACTGAATGAAACAAAAATAATTTAAAGAAAGTTAGATAATTTATCCCATATATTGTGTGGTTTTATGAATATTTTGTTAATTGGCAACGGCGCAAGAGAGCATGTAGTAGCAGAGACTCTAAAGAAAAATAAAGCTGTTAAGTTATATTCTTTTATGAAGTCAAAAAATCCAGGGATTGCTTCTTTATCTGAAGATGTTTTGGTTGGTTCTTATTCTGATCTTGATGGTATAAAAGATTTTGCAGAGAAAAATAAAATTGATTTTGCCTTTATAGGCCCTGAAGACCCATTAAATAATGGAGTAGTTGATGCATTAAAAGACATTGGAATTGATGCTGTTGGCCCGACAAAGAGCATGGCCAGGTTAGAAACAAGTAAATCATTTACAAGAGAATTGTTAAAAAAATATGATATTGAAGGTAATATCAAGTTCAAGGTTTTTAGTAAAGCTGATGGGATAAATGGTTTTCTTGATGAAATTGATGAAGTTGTTGTAAAGCCGGATGGCTTAACTGGCGGGAAAGGAGTTAAAGTGCAGGGTGACCATTTCAATACAAAAGAAGAAGCAGCTGAATACTGCAAAGAAGTTTTAGAAAATGATTCATCTGTAATAGTTGAAGAAAAACTGGATGGAGAGGAATTTTCATTGCAATGTTTAACAGACGGGAAAACTGTTGTTGGAGCACCAGTTGCGCAGGACCATAAAAGGGTTTATGATGATGATAAAGGGCCTAATACCGGAGGCATGGGATCTTATTCCTGCGAGAATCATTTATTGCCATTTCTTAAGAAAGAGCATGTTGATAAAGCACTGGAAATAACAAAAAAGGTTGCTGATGCTATTTATCAAGAAACAGGTTTGTATTATAAAGGAGTTATGTATGGTGGTTTTATTTTAACAAAAGAGGGTATTAAGCTTTTGGAGTATAATGCAAGACTTGGAGATCCAGAGGCTATGAATGTTCTGCCTTTGCTTAAGACAGATTTTGCAGCTATATGCCAGGCAATAATTGTGCAGGAACTTGATAGAGTTAAGGTTGAATTTGAGAAAAAAGCTACAGTATGCAAGTATGTTGTGCCAGAAGGTTATCCTGAAAATCCAGTTAAGAATGAAAAAATAACAGTAAAAATTCCTGAAAAAACAAGAATATACTATGCATCTGTTGACCAAAAAGAAGATGGATTATATATGACTGGCTCAAGGGCAATTGCATTTTTAGGCATTGGAAATAATTTAGATGAAGCAGAAAAGGTTGTAGAAGAGTCTGTTTGTAATGTAAAAGGCAAGGTATTTCACAGGAAAGATATTGGGACTAAGGGATTGATTGAGAAAAGGATAAAGCATGTAAAAAGTTTTTAGGATGAAACAGACATTAAAACAGGAAATTTCTGGAAAAAGAAAAACACTTAGTAAAGAAGAAGTTATTAAGAAAAGCAAGTTAATAAAGAAAAATCTATGTTCTTTATCTGAATTTAAGAAAGCCAGGAATATTATGTTCTATGTTTCTTTTAATAATGAGGTTGATACGCATGAGGTTATTAAAGAACTGTTAAGCGAGAAAGAAAAAAATATTATTGTTCCATATGTATTAAAAAACAATCCAATCCTGCAACTTTCTGAAATAAGAGATTTTAATGAATTAGAACCTAAAAGTTTTGGTATTTTAGAGCCGAGAGAACTTTACATTAGAGAATTCAATCCTAATAAAATTGATTTGGTTATATTGCCTGGCTTGGTGTTTGACAAAAAAGGATGCAGAGTAGGCTATGGATATGGATATTATGACAGGTTTCTTAAAAAAGTTAAGAAGGTGAAAAAAATCGGGCTTGCTTTTGAATTGCAGTTAGTTGATGAAATTCCTAAAGAAAAGCATGATGTTCCTGTCGATATTCTGGTTACTGAAAAAAGAGTTCTCAAATGTAGTGGGAAATAAAAAATGCCTAAGTTAATGCAAAGAAAACCGGATTGGTTCAAGATTAAACTGCCAACTGGAGAAAAGTATAGTGAAGTAAAAGGTTTAGTAAAGACAAATAGATTGAATACTATATGCGAGGAAGCTAAATGCCCAAATATTTCTGAGTGTTGGAGTCATGGAACTGCTACTTTTCTTATTTTAGGGCATGTTTGTACAAGATATTGCAGCTATTGTAATGTTAAGACTGGAAAACCTTTAGATGTTGATGCTGATGAAGGAAAAAAAGTTGCTGACAGTGTTAAGAAACTGGGCTTAAGGTATGTTGTTGTAACTTCTGTAACAAGGGATGATTTAGAAGATGGTGGTGCTTCATTGTATGTTGATGTAATAAAAGAAATTAAGAAAGTAAGCTCATGTAAAGTTGAGTTATTGATTCCGGATTTGAAAACAAAAGATGGAATTGATGTTGATGCTTTAAAAAAAATAATTGATGCAAAACCAGATGTTCTTGGTCATAATATTGAAGCAGTAAGAAGTGTTTTTTCAGAAGTAAGAAAAGGTGGTAATTATGATGTTTCATTGGAGTTATTAAAAAAAATAAAAGAAATTGATGCTGATATGAGAACAAAATCGGGGATTATGGTTGGTTTTGGTGAAAGTTTTGATGAGATTAAAGAAACAATGCAGGATTTAAGGGATGTTGGTGTTGATTTTTTAACAATAGGGCAGTATTTGCAGCCTTCTGAGAAGCATGCTAAAATCATCAGGTTTTACAGGCCAGAAGAATTTGAAGAATTAAAGAAAATCGGTTTGGAAATGGGATTTAAGCATGTTGAAGCTGGGCCATTGGTTAGGAGCTCTTACAGGGCTGATAAGCTGAATTCATTGATACAATAAAAAAATTCCAATAAAGTTAAGAAACATAATACTGATTATTTGATTAAGATAAAAATTAATTTACAATTAGAAAATAAAAACGCAATAAAAATAAAATAAAAAACATCATTACTGCGACGCAAAATGCTTGATTTATTAATAATAAAATTTCAATGTCCAAAAGAAATAAAGTTAAAAATAAAATAATGAATTAATAAATAATTGTGAATCATAAGATAAAAATTAATGAAAAATGAAATGCAGATTTATTGATACTGGGTTTAATGATGCTTTTTTTAATATGGCTATAGATGAGGCTATTTTGCATTATTGTAAAATTCCTGTTTTAAGGGTTTATGGCTGGAAACCTGCTGGAGTATCTATTGGATACAATCAGGATTTACATAAAGAAATAAACATTGATTACTGCAAAAAAAACAATATAGATGTAGTAAGGAGAGTAAGTGGTGGTAAAGCGGTTTTTCATGACAAGGAACTAACTTACAGTTTCATTATTCCAGAGAGCATTAATTTATTACCAAGAGAAATTAATGAATCATACAAAGAAATAGCAAAAGCATTGGTTTTGGCATTTGAAAAATTAGGCATTAAAGCGGAAATAAAAAAAATTCCAGAGAGGATTGCAACTTCTATATGCTTTAACAGCTCAAACTGGTATGAGTTGTTGATTAATGGGAAAAAAATTTCTGGTTCTGCACAAAGAAGGATGGATGGAAAGATACTGCAGCATGGCTCAATACTTTTAGATTTTGATTATGAGAAAAATAGCTTGTTATTTAATTCTAATAATTTAATTGACAATATTAATAATTTAAGAAAAAGGATTACATCATTAAAAAAAGAATTGAATAAATCAATAGATTACAGTGAGCTTGGTTCTGCATTAAAATCTGGTTTTAGGGAGAATTTTGATTTTGATTTAATTGATGATTCTTTAACAAATGAAGAGATTATTTTGGCTGAGAAATTAAGGAAAGAGAAGTATTTGACAGAAGAATGGAATTACAAATTGATATGGGAAAATTTAATATAAATTTTCCCTAGTTCAGTAAAGTTTTCACTACGTTCAAACTTTATAAACTAACAAAAACTATTTAAATAAAGTTGAATTTGGGTTTTTCAGGGTGGTTTAATGTATGATATGATGGCTTCTATTGAAAAGTCTGATTCTAAGGTATATGAGATTATAAAAAAAGAAGTTGAGAGGATGAAGAATGGTGTTGAGTTAATTCCTTCTGAGAATGTTGTCAGCAAAGCTGTGCTGCAGGCAATGGGTTCTGTTTTAACTAATAAATATTCAGAAGGCTATCCTCACAAGAGGTATTATGGCGGAAATGAGATTATTGATATGGCAGAAGACTTGGCTATTGAAAGAGCCAAGAAGCTTTTTGGAGCAGAGCATGTTAATGTACAGCCATATTCAGGAAGCCCTGCTAACCAGGCTGTTTTCTTTGCTTTGCTGAACTTAAAGGATACTTTTATGGGTTTTGACTTAAGCGCAGGCGGTCATTTAACGCATGGAAGCCCTGTTAATTTTTCCGGTAAAAACTATAATTGTGTTGCTTATAATGTTGATAAGGAAACTGAGTTACTAGATTATGATAAGATTAAGAAGCAGGCAGAAAAAGTAAAGCCCAAGATGATTATTTCCGGGTTAACTGCTTATCCAAGGAAAATAGATTTTAAGGCTTTTCAGGAAATTTGTGATTCTGTTGGTGCTTATCATATGGCTGATATTGCGCATATAGCTGGATTATGCGCTACTGGTGTTCATGAAAATCCTGTTAGGTATACTGATATTGTTACAACCACTACACATAAAACTTTGCGCGGTCCAAGAGGAGCAATGATAATGTGCAAGATTGAGGATAAATTTGATAAGAATGGGAAGAAAAATCTTGCGCAGAAAATTGATTCTGCTGTTTTTCCGGGCTTACAGGGAGGTCCTCATGACAATGTTAATATTGCAAAAGCAGTTGCATTTGGAGAGGATTTAAAGCCTGAGTTTAAGGTTTATTGCAGGCAGATTGTAAAAAATGCCAAGGTTTTGGCAGATTCTTTGATGAGTAATGGTTTAGAGCTTGTAACTAACGGGACTGACAACCATCTGATGGTCATCAAGCTTGTAAACAAAGGTTTGACTGGTAAGGGGAAAGAGGTGCAGAATGCATTAGATAAAGCAGGAATAACTATAAATAAGAATACTGTACCATATGAGCCTGGAAGTCCGTTTCATCCTTCAGGAATAAGGTTAGGGACACCAGCTGTAACAACAAGAGGAATGAAAGAAAGTGAAATGAAAGTTATTGGTAAAAGCATAGCAAAAGTAATTGATAATTTAGATGATAATAAGGTTATTGGAAATGTTAAAAAGGATATACTGGAATTATGCAAAAGGTTTCCGCTTTATCCGGGATTTGATATTTTAAAATGACTGCAAAAATAATTGATGGGAAGGCTTTGTCATTAAAGTTTCTTAATGATGTTAGGAAGAAGGCTGCTAATGTAAAACCCGGGTTGGCTATTGTTATTGTAGGGAATAATCCTGCTTCTGAGATTTATGTAGGCCTTAAGGAGAAAAAATCCAAGGAAATCGGATTTTATGTTGAAAGGTATAATCTGGATGAAAATGTTAAACAGGATGAATTGCTTAAGTTAGTTGATGAATTGAACCAGAACAGGAAAATAAATGGGTTTATTGTTCAACTGCCATTGCCTAAGCATATTGATGAGAATCTTGTAATTGATTCAATACTGCCTCACAAGGATGTAGATGGATTTACTCCTGTTAGTTTAGGAAATTTGGTTAATGACAATAATTTATTACTGCCGGCTACTGCCAGGGCTTGTTTAGAGCTGATTAAGTCTACTGGTGTTGAGATTAAAGGCAAGAATGCAGTTGTTGTTGGCAGAAGCAATATTGTTGGAAAGCCAACTGCTTTACTTTTATTGCAGGAAAATGCTACTGTTACTGTTTGCCATTCAAAAACTAAAGATCTTAAGGAATTTACTAAAAATGCTGATATTCTGGTTGTTGCGGTTGGAAAAGCAAAGATGCTCAAGAAAAACATGGTCAAAAAAGGTGCAGTAGTAATTGATGTCGGAATAAACAGAACTGCTTTTGGAATTGTTGGAGATGTTGATTTCGAAAACGTAAAAGAAGTTTCTGGTTTTATTACTCCGGTTCCCGGTGGAGTTGGACCAATGACAATTGCTATGCTTCTTGATAATACTTTGAAAGCTAGGGAGTTGAGGAAGGGGCTTAAGTTTTAGAGAAAAGAATTAATAATGTTAAGGTTTTAATACATATGAAGAGAAAGCTTTAGATATTCTGCTGTTATAAATGGTTTCAGATAAAGAATTCAAAAATTTGCTTCTTGGTATATAATACCACTTACCACTCATTTCAAGTTTGTTCCATTTTTCTTTATCTGAATCTTTATCTGAATTCTTATATGCAACCTCAAATCTAGCCAAACCAGTGTCTATACCTAATGAAGTAATTATAAATCCCAGAGTAAGATTATAATCACCATTTATGGCACTTGTAAATGACAGTAACTTAGCAATATCTGAACCTATAGCAACAACATCTAATGCGCGTGTTCTAACAAAAGTCTCCAAGTTTGGTTTAGGTATTGGTATATTCATTTTAATATGAGGTAATCCTACTGAATATTTAAAATTATTGAAAACTACTTTATCAAATTCCACCCCCAAAACCTTTATAAACTTCCATAATTTCTCTTTATTACCGGTGGTTGTGTTGTTAAACATCGGGGTACTGGCATCTACGAGGGCAAGTGATTTGCAGGCTATAATTGATGCTATAGAAGCCAAGGAGCTTAATGTCAAGATTTCTGTTGTTGTTTCTGATAAGAAAGATGCTTATGCTCTGGAAAGGGCTAAGAAGCATGGTATTGAGGCTGTTTTTATTGATGCCAAGGCAGAAGATATTCTTGCTGTTAAGGATAAAGAGGAAAGAAGAGAGGCTTTTGACAGAAAAGTTGCAGCAGAACTGGAAAAACATGATGTTGAGCTGATTCTGGCTATTGGCTATATGAGAATCATAGGCCAGTGGCTTGTGGATAAATTCAGAAACAAGATAATAAATATTCATCCTTCTTTACTGCCGGCATTTGCAGGCGGAATGGACAAGGATGTCCACAAAGATGTTCTTGAATCAGGTGTAAAGGAAACAGGATGTACACTGTTTTTTATTGATGAAACTGTTGATGCAGGACCGGTAATATTCAAGAAAAAGGTTGATGTAGAAGAAAATGAAACTGTAGATACATTAAAAGAAAAAGTGCAAAAAGCAGAGCAGGAAGTACTAATAAGGGCAATAAAATTATATGATGGAGGAAAGCTAAAAGTTGAGAATGGCAAGGTGGAAATTGTAGAATGAAAACAGCATTAATATCAGTCTCAAACAAAACAGGCATTGTGGAATTTGCCCGCGGCTTAAAAAAATCAGGAATAAAAATACTGTCAACAGGCGGAACTGCTAAATTACTGAAGAAAAACAACATCAAAGTAACGCAGATTTCTAAATACATAAGAAGCAAGGAAATGTTTGAAGGGAGAGTAAAAAGTTTACATCCAAAAATATATGCAGGAATCCTAGCTGTAAGAAAAAACAAAGAACATATGAAGGAATTAAAAAACAACAATATTGATCCAATAGACATTGTTGTTGTAAATCTTTACCCTTTTGAGGAAACTGTTGGGAAAAAAGCATCTTTTAAGCAAGCAATTGAAAATATTGACATTGGAGGCCCAACTTTAGTAAGGGCTGCTGCAAAAAACTTCCAGGATGTCGCAATCGTAGTTGATCCGGATGATTACAACGATGTATTAAGAGGAAAAATAAGCAAAGAAAATCTGGCTTTAAAGGCTTTTGAGCATACTGCAAGGTATGGTGCAATAATAAACAATTATTTCAACAATAAATTCGGGAGGAAATTCCCGGACACATTAAACTTAACTTTCAAAAAAGTGCAGGACTTAAGGTATGGTGAAAATCCGCACCAAAAAGGAGCCTTCTATAAAGACCCTTTCATAGATGAATGCTGCATAACAAATGCAAAGCAGCTGCATGGGAAAGAATTATCTTACAATAATCTCTTAGACATGGAAAATGCTTTTGAATTGATTAAAGAATTTACAACACCTAGTGTGGCTATAATAAAACACAATAATCCGTGCGGAATTGCTTCAAGAAAAACAATTAATGAGGCGTATAAAGCAGCATTGGAAGCCGATCCGTTATCTGCTTTTGGCTCAATAGTAGCTTTGAACAGGAATTGCGACAAAAAAGCAGCCGAGGCAATAAAGCCCCATTTTGTAGAAGTGGTTATCTGCCCTAAATTTGATAAATATGCCTTAGACATATTAAAACAAAAAAAGAATGTAAGGCTTATGGAAACTGGTTCAATAACAAAGCCGTGTCCGGGTTATGCTATGACAAAAGTAACTGGGGGCTTGCTGATGCAGACAAGAGACCATATGAAGATATCTGAAAAAAATCTTAAGGTTGTGAGCAAAAGGAAGCCAACCAAAAAGGAAATAGAAGATATGATTTTTGCATTTAAGGTAAACAAGCATGTTAAATCCAATTCAATAGTTTTTGTAAAAAATAATGTAACAACGGGCATTGGTGCAGGACAGACATCAAGAGTGGATGCTGTTAAGATAGCTGCAGATAAATCTAAAGGTGCATCAAAAGACTCTGTAATGTCATCTGATGCTTTTTTTCCATTTAGGGATGGAATTGATGAAGCGGCAAAAGCCGGAATAACAGCAGTAATACAGCCAGGAGGCTCTATAAGGGATAAGGATGTAATAGATACTGTCAATGAATATAATATGGCAATGGTATTTACAGGCATCAGGTTGTTTAGGCATTAGATTTATATATAACATATTTTTTTCTTTGGTAAAATGGGCGAAAAAAAATATATATTACAGCATGACAGGCCTAATTGCATTGGATGTGGAGCTTGTGAGGCAGTTGCTCCTGATTTCTGGGAGATGAATGATGATGGCAAGTCTGATATCAAAGGGGGCAAACATCTTGACAATGAATGGCAGGAGCTTGAGATTGAAGAAAAGGACCTTGCAATAAATAAAGATGCAGCAGACTCATGCCCGGTTAATGTCATACATATAATCAAGAAGGGCAGTAAGGAGAAGATAATTTAATTATTATTTCTGATTATAAAAACCTTAATAAATACATGTAGCTTATTTGTGAGTATGAAATGCCCTAAATGCAAATCAAGTAATGTAAAGATAGTTGATTATCTTAGTGCTAAGTGTATTAAATGCAATGATTGCGGTTTTGATGAAACTAAACAATATGATGTTTATCCTGAAGAAAAGAAATCACAAAAAGAGAAAGGAAAATACACACCGTACAAGGCCGGGGGATTTAAACGCACAAAATGAATATTATAGTTGCAAAGCATGCAGGATTTTGTTCTGGAGTTAAGAATGCAATAGATACAGCAGAAGAAGTTGCATCAGGGAAAAACGAGATTTATGTTTATGGGCAGCTGGTGCATAATGAAAGGGTCATCAGGGATTTAGAGAAAAAAGGGATAAAATTTGCAGATGATATTGAGGATATTCCTGAAAATTCTGTTACAGTGCTCAGGGCACATGGCGAACCCGGAACAACTTATGAAAAATTAAAGCAGAAGAATATTTTTGGTGATAAGCTTAAGGATGCCACATGCCCTTTAGTAAAATTAGTCCATAATGTTGCAATTAAACTGAAAGATAATGGCTATGAGGTAATAATATTCGGCAAGAAAGACCATCCGGAATCTATAGGCATAAGCTATTACATAAAAGGAAAAGATACATTAATTGTTGAAAATCCTGAAGATGCGTCTTCTGTTGTTGAGTACATAAATCAGCTTGAAAAAGCTGCTATAATTTCACAAACAACAATGTCTGTTACAGGCTATAAGCAATTGATAGACAATATTAACAGGTTGTCTGATAAAAAATTTGAGCAATTGCATTTAAGCCTTAAAGATATTCGAAATAATTTTGTTTTTGTGGATACAATATGCAATCCTACCAAGCAAAGACAATCAGATACAGAAGATATTGCAAAAAAGGCGGATGTAATGATTGTTATTGGCAGTAAAAAATCAAGCAATTCAAAAGAATTAGCAACAAAAAGTGAAGAGTTGGGTGTAGAAACTTACTTTATACAATCTTCAGAGCGGTTGAAAAAAGAGTGGTTTGAAAATAAAGAAAATGTTGGTGTTACTGCAGGAGCTTCTACTCCTGATATTACTATTAATGAGGTTGTTGAGAAGATAAAGAAGCTTACTTTGTAAAGAATCCAGCTCTTTCAGGATCAAATTTCCATTCAGAAGCAAGCTTTCCTGTTTGTTTGTAATGCTTTGTCAGTGATTTTATCTTTGATTCTGTTAGTATAAGACCATGTTTTGCTGTTTCATCTTTATGATTTGTTTCTAAATGCTTTCTTATTGCAACAGATCTTCTTATTAAAGATAATAAATCATCTGGAAGTTCAGGAGCTATTTTCTTTTCTTTTAATACAGCAGATATTTTTTTCTTGCACAAAAGCCTTACATCAGGAATTCCATAAGTATCTCTCAGCATAATACCTATTTCAGAAGAATTTTTGCCTTCTTTTGCTAATTTGACCATTAAAAGCTCAACTTCACTGGGCTTGTACCTTAGCCATACAGGCAAAACTTTCTTAATTGGCTTTTTAGAGCCACTTTTGCCATGTTTTTTTGAATATTTCCTTGCCATTTTTATTAAACAATTATTACGGAAACAAAAGAGAATTATTTTGTCTCCAGCATAGACAAGCTAGTGAATTCAAATTCGCCAGAATTTATGGCGAGCCACTAACCGATCTATCTCTTGATGGAATTT
Organism: uncultured Methanosarcinales archaeon; assembly: GCA_964650285.1. Lineage (GTDB taxonomy): Archaea > Nanobdellota > Nanobdellia > Woesearchaeales > GW2011-AR4 > JACPJP01. The sequence continues at coordinate 61,341 of CAZYSP010000001.1, forward strand.
GGAATTATTAGGGGGTTTATAAATGTTATTGAAAAGTAGCCCTGCCAGGACTTTCAAGCCATACCTTGCAAGATAACGGCGTTCGAACCTGGGTCTCCGGCTCCAAAGGCCGATATCCTTGACCGCTAGACTACAGGGCTGTAAGTTAATGACATCAAAGCTGATTTATAAAATTATCTATGGAGGGATTTTGATGTAGACCAAAAACAAGTGCTGAAGTAGTTAATGCTTATAGAATATTTTTAATATCTAAGCCTTATTTCTTAGCGCTATAAACTTGAGGAAGGGCATTCAATTGTTTAATGACGTTTGATCCAAATGGATTATGTAAGAGATATACTGTTAATGTGGTGCCATCTTTTCCAATTTGTCTTGAAGGATTCTCTCTTATATTTATATTATGTTCTCTTAACACTTCGCCTATTTCAGCAAATGCTCCTGGCGCATCCTTATGGTGTACAAATAATGGATAAACTGGTTTTTGTTCTGCTTGGATAGTTTCTCCTGCATTTACAGCATTTGTATAGTCCCCATTCAATAGATAACCAATAATAACCTCTGCCATCTCTCTTGATGTTTTTTTCTGGGCTTCATCTGTTGACGCCCCTAAATGGGAGGTTAGAACAACATTATCTAATCCTTTTAATCTGCTATTAAATTCGTTCCCTTCTTTTTTAGGTTCATCTGCATGAACATCCAAACCTGCACCTGCTATGCTTTTTGTTGATAGTGCTTCATATAAAGCTTCTTCATCGACGTTAGATCCTCTTGAAGTACTAATAAGATAAGCAGTTGGTCGCATCATTGAAAGTTCTTGTTTTCCAATTATTACACCACTTCCACCAACATGAATACTTACATAGTCTGATGTTTCAAGAACTTCTTCTTTTGATTTATAGTCTATTCTTGATTCCGGAAAAATAGATTTAACTTGATCTGAAAAAGCATCATAGCCAATCACCCTCATATCAAGTCCACTAACTAAGTTGCTTAATCTTTGCCCGATTCTACCGCAACCTATAATTCCAAGGGTTTTATGAGAAACTTCAACACCTTTGAATGGTTTTTTTAGCCAAATGCCATTTTTTAATGAGTAATGCGATTGAGGTATATTTCTTGAAACGGCCCCCATTAGAAAAAGTGCGTGTTCTGCAGCAGCATTTGTATTTCCATATGGTGCAAATTTTACCAGAATGCCATGTTCAGAAGCTGCTATATCATCTATATTATCAACTCCAACACCAGCTCTTCCTACTATTTTTAGGTTACCTTTAGCACCAGCTTCAATAATTTCTCGCGTTACTGAGGTAGCACTTCTAACACTTAGTGCGTCATAATCTCCAACAACTTCAACTAGGGTTTTTTGATCTTTTTTTTGTGTGTCTGTTCCTATTCCTGCTATTTCAAATAATTCGATTCCTTCTTCATCCATTCCGTCGTTTAATAATACTTTCATTGACACCACCCTTAATTGAACTGCTAAGATTTTATTAAGATTTAAAATACTTTCGTTAAATTGACTACTTAAAAATAGATATTAAATAAAAACTTGTTTATCTTAGAAAAACATTACAAAAAATTTTTATATAACTATGATAATGATAACATTATGCTAAAGATTATTTCTTTATTAATAATATTGGGAATAATTGTTTTAGGTTGTAGTAAGGAAGAAACAACAGAATCAATTACTGGAGCATATGAAATTAATGAGCTGGAAGTTATTGAAGACGCAGAGGAAGAAGAGGAAAAAATAATTACAGTAAGGCTGTGCCATGATACAGATAATGGAATTGTAAGATGGGTAAATGGAACAGTGTTTGGTTTCTACAATAATGCAACAAGGTTTGAGTTTAATGATTATTGCCAGAATTTTAATTATTTATGGGAATTCTATTGTGAAAATGAGACTCCAATGCAGAGGATATTCTTATGCACAAATGGTTGTGAGGATAATCACTGCCTCTAAATATAAAGCTTCATTGCCTCTTCTTCCATGAAATGGAGTTTTTTTGCAGGTACAATTAAGCAATGCATTCCTCCTTTAAAAATATATTTAAGCAGCTCTTTTGCTTTTCCAACCCTAATTATTTGATCTAAAGAGCCTAGTTTAGCGCAGCCAATGCACAATGTGTTGTCAGTAAATACTCTTTCTCCTCTTTTTAATTCAACTTTTAATAGGTACCTTATTGCATCGCTAACGGTTAAACTATCATTTGAGTTTTCTATTACATCAAGCAGGAACAATGTATGCAGATTATTTTTCTGATTTAAAGCAAGAACATCATACGGTGTTTCAATATTCTCATTCAAAAAGGGTATGCTGACAGTTTTGCCGAAATTATAGAGCTGCAATCCAGTAACACCTATAGCAGTAAGAACAGATGCATTATGCACAATTCTTATTTTTATTCCAAGTTTTTTTGCCCTTAAGTATAAATCCATATGAGTTGTTGCTGAAAAGATATCACCAACAACTAAAAAAGCTACTTCCTGAGTTTTTGCCTGTAGCAACATGGTCTTTTCAGCATCCATTTCCACCAATTTTCTATCTGCCAATATAATTTTTTTGTTATATAATTTTTCTAAATAATTAATATTGCAGTTTAGCTTAGAAGTATAGTTTTCAAGATAAACAAAATCTGCTTTTTTCACTAATTCAAGGCCTTTTAGGCTGATGTCTTTTTCGTCATTTAAACCTAGACTAATGAAGTAGAGGGTCATAATAGGGTAGAAGTTAAGTATTATTTATAATATTAATCCAAAACTACCTATAACAGTATACTAAAACATATATTTTCTACTCTAGAAATGTTTAAATATTATCTTGCAAATATATATAGAATATAAAAAAACCTAATTTGAGTTTTTTTGGCGAAAAACTCGACTAAACAGCTTTTTTTGGCGAAAAAGCGTGTTTGTTTGGCGTTATTTTCAGTATAAAGTAATTCTTTGGTACTTAAACGTATAAAAAAGCTATTTATTGGCGTAAACAACTTTTTTTCTAGGAGATAGTATATATATAATTCCGATATAAATATTTTGGTACTCTGGTGTTTATATTGGGATATATATTTTAAAAACCGCAAAACGAGGGGTGAAAAAATGGAATTTTTGGTGGAAGACGCAATAAAAAAGAGTGGGGAAAATAAATTTGAGGGTGTAGATGTAGGACAGGCAAAAATAAGAGTTATGGGAGTGGGAGGAGCTGGCAACAATATGGTTGGCTGGCTATATAATAAAGGCGTTAAAGGCGCTGAGATTATAGCCTGTAACACAGACCAGCAGCATTTGAATATTATAGATGCAGACAGGAAATTTTTGCTGGGAGAAGGAGTTACCAGGGGCTTAGGATGCGGAGGCTTTCCAGAGAAGGGTGCAGAGGCTGCAAAAGAAAGCCTGCAGGAAGTAAAGCAAAGCCTTAAGGAATCTGACATGGTTTTTGTATGCGCTGGTATGGGCGGCGGAACAGGAACAGGAGGAGCTCCTATTGTAGCAGAGGTTGCTAGAGCTACTGGTGCAATAGTTATTGGAACTGTTACCATGCCTTTCAAAATAGAGCGGGCAAGAGTGGATAAAGCAGAATTTGGTTTAGAGCGACTAAGAGATGTTTCTGATACTGTGATTGTAATAGATAACAACAGACTAGTTAATATTGCTGGCAATTTACCTATACAACAAGCATTTGCTGTTGCGAATGAGCTTATAGCAACAATGATAAAAGGTATTGTGGAAACAATAGCTGTACCAAGCCTGGTTAATCTGGATTATGCAGATGTAAGGGCTATTATGAAAAATGGCGGTGTTGCTGCTATTGGTGTAGGTGCCTCAGATACCACTGACAGAGTAGGTGAAGCTGTAAAAGGAGCCTTACAAAATCCACTTTTGGATATTAATTACAAAGGTGCAACAGGAGCTTTAATACATATTATAGGCGGCCCAGATATGACACTGGATGAGATAAGCAAAGTAGGAGAATTAGTTACAGAAACTCTTGATCCTGATGCAAATGTCATCTGGGGAGCCAGGGTTTCAGATGATATGAAAGGAAAGCTTACTGTGATGACAATAGTGACAGGCGTAAAGAGCCCATGGATTTTGGGCAAAAAAAACGTACTTGCGGCAAGTCCGGAGGTTGCACAGATCAGTGAGGAATTAGGCATAGAGATACTGGATGAATGATCACCCTTTAGTCTTTGTGGTGGCATCCTAGCAATAGGGTGTATTTTTCTATGCCTCCATTTCTAAAAAACCACCCCCAACGTTTTTAAGTATGGAGGCGTTTGTCCCTCGCAAGAGGGATTTTTTATTTTTTTGAAATAAGAATTAGACAATTATTTCTTTCTTAACCTTTTCTCAACATGCTCTTTAATCTTTTTTCCTGTCTTTTTTGCTAACTTCTTGCCCTCATCTACAATCCTTGCATTGTAAGCAGACCACCAGCCCATATGTGTTTTTGGTGCTTCTAAGCGGCCCCACCATGTTTCAGAAAATGTCATGTGCTCTATTCTGTATTTTGGTGGTGGTGCTGGGGCTTCATCTGCATAGCCTATTGTTATAATACCTTGTACGGTTTTTTCTTCTGGCAGATTTAAAATGCGGAAAATTTCATCTTCATCAAAAGCGCCTACCCAGCAGGCTCCCAACCCTAAGCTATGGGCTGTAAGCAACATGTTTTGTATTGCGGCAGCACATCCCTGTATTGTGTATAATCTTGCACCTCTTGTTCCATAATAACGTTCAGCTTTTTCAGGCTCAGCAACTACAACAATGTAAACTGGAGCAATTTCCATCCATTCCTGTTGTAAGCAGGCATTTGCAATGGCTTTTCTTTTTGTATCACTTTTAACATAAATAAATTTCCAGTTTTGCAAGTTGCCGGCAGAAGGAGCATATTTGCCTGCTTGCATTATAGTGACAATATTATCCCAAGGAACCTGCTTATCTTTATATTTCCTTATACTTCTTCTTGTTCTAATTGCTTCAAAAACTTCCATGTTGCATATCCTTTGATTAATTATTAATAAATTTATTGTTTTGGGCTGTGCCAGAGCAGACTGAAGTCAAAATGCTGCATCTTGATACCATTTTGCAGATATTATTTGGTTATAATACACAGCATTTTATTTGTAGTCATTGCTTTATTTTCCCACCCGCCACCCCTAAATTAGGCATAGCCCTTGGGGATTATTATTTTATTTGCATAGATATATTTTTATAGTATATAATATTGTAATTTGATATGCAATACTCAAAGCTTGTGGATGTGTATGAGAAGCTGGAAGGTACAACAAAGAGGCTTGGGCATACTCATATTATTTCAGAGTTTCTAAAGGATATAGATGTTGATGATTTGGGAACAACAATTTTGCTGCTGGAAGGAAGGGTTTTTCCAAGATGGGATGAAAGAGAGACTGGCATGGCATCAAAAATGATGCTTAAGGCAATAAGCGTGGCATCTGGTGAAAGCAAAGAAAGGATAAATTCAGAATGGAAAAAAACAGGGGATTTAGGAACAGTTTCCCATAATTTAATTAAAAAAAAGAAGCAGCATACTTTAAAAGCTTATGAGCTTACTGTAAAAAAGGTTCTTAAAAACTTAAGACAAATTTCTACAATTGAAGGCATGGGTTCTGTTGACAAGAAAATATCCCTGGTAGCAGAGCTATTAACATCGGCAAAACCTAATGAGGCAAAATATATTGTAAGGACAATTCTCAATGATATGCGCATAGGTGTTGGAGAGGGGAGCATAAGGGATTCTATTGTGTGGGCTTTTTTTGGCAAGGAACTTGAGGTAAAGTACAATAAAGAAGAAAACAATATTGAGATTGAAGACAGAAAAAAGTACAATGAGTATGTTGGGGCTGTACAAAAAGCTTATGATGTTACAAATGATTTTGCGCCTGTGGCAGAAGCAGCAAAAAAACACGGACTTAAAGGACTTGAGGAATTGGAAATGAGTATAGGGATACCTTTGAAGGTTATGCTTGCGTTAAAAGTTGAGGATATTGACGAGGGTTTTGAAAGGTGCGGAAAGCCAGCGGAATTTGAGTTTAAATACGATGGCATGAGGATGCAGATACATAAGGACGGTAAGGAAGTAAAGATATTTACAAGAAGACTGGAAAACGTCACTAATCAGTTTCCAGAAGTTGTTGATTATGTAAAAAAATATGTTGATGAAAAAAAGGTTATTCTTGATTCTGAGGCAGTTGGTTGCAGTAAAAAAAGTGGAAAATATCTGCCATTCCAGAAGATTTCACAAAGAATAAAGAGAAAATATGACATTGAAAAAATGTCAGAAGAATTGCCGGTTGAGGTGAATGTTTTTGATATAATAAACTATAAAGGCAAAAGTGTTGTCAATAAGGTTTTTGAGGCAAGGAAAAAAATAATTAAAAAAATAATTAAAAATGTGCCGAAAAAAATCAAGGTTGCAAAGAGTATTGTAACTGCAAGTAAAAAAGAAGTTGAAAGCTTTTACAAAGAGGCAGTTGATTCTGGAAATGAGGGCTTAATGATCAAAAATCTTGACGCACCTTATAAACCAGGTGCAAGGGTTGGATTTATGTGTAAATTAAAATCTGAACAAGAGGCATTTGATTTGGTAATAATTAAATCTGAGTGGGGTGAGGGCAAGCGCTCAAAATGGTTAAGCAGTTACACTCTTGCATGCAGAAATAAAGACCAGTTTCTTGAAGTTGGCAAGGCAAGCACCGGGCTTAAGGAAAAAAGAGAAGAAGGTTTAAGCTTTGCAGAAATGACAGATTTACTCAAACCCTTAATAAAGAGAGAGGAGGGAAAAGAAGTTACAGTAAAGCCAAAGGTTGTAATAGAAGTAGGTTATGAAGAAATTCAGAAAAGCCCCACTTATAGTAGCGGTTATGCTTTGCGCTTTCCCAGAGTTTTAGTCCTGCGCCGAGATAAATCTCCAAATGATGCAACAACATTAGATATGATTAAAGAGGCTTATAGAAAGCAAAAGAAGTGAGACATACCACTGGACATTTGCGCGTCAGATTTATAAATAACTACTTCTATTAAAATTGGGAAATGGTAAATAGATTAACTGAAGTACAAAAAGGACTAATTAAAAGTAAATTCCTAGAATACATTGATACCAATAAGACCGCAAAAGATATACTGGTGTTTTCATATTCTTCAAAGGCTTTTATATAACCCTCTTTAGAAACTCTTCTTTCGTCTCTTCTTTTCAAAGCAATTTCTCTCGTTTAAATCTTTTTATTTCTTTGCTATGATACAAGACATCAAAACCAGCGAAAACCCACAGATGAACTGACTCGGTTTTCTGGGTATTTGAAACTTTCAGTTTCAAAACCAGCGAAAAGCAACAGACTAATTTGTAACACTTTTCTGGGCTTTGAAATTTTTAGAATTTCAAAACCTTTATATATCATCAAAGAACTACGAAGTTTGCATAATGGCCAAAAAAACAAAGAAATATGAGAAGAAAAATTCTGTTGAGGGGGTAAAAGAAGGCTCTTCTGCTCTGCAGGAAAAGGCACTTGACAAGCTGCCCAAGGATGCGCAGGAAAAACTAAAAGCGATAAAGACAAAACTGGATAAATTCCAGAAAAAGGTCCTGGATAAATTTGATAAATATATTGTTGGAATAGCTTTATTGCCTCCCAAAAAGCCACAGGACCAAAAGCAGTTACCAGAACAAAAGCCAGTGGATAAGGACCAGATAAGTGTTCTTGTATTAGTAGATGATTCTGACAGCAAAAAGATGTCAAAGTACGAGTTAAAGGACAAATTAACTGCTATAATGGGTAATATTGCACAGGAAATTGACAAAAATCTAACTCCGCAGGTTGTAGTTTTATCTGAGCTCTGGCAGAATTGTTATGACGGCAAATATGAGTTTTTGCAGTTAATTGCTTTATCTGCTCCAATTTTTGACAGGGGGATGCTGGCTGCAATTAAAATAGCTGAAGTCCATAAGACTATGGTTCTCAAGAAGTTTGAGAAATACATTGTAAGCTATGTTCTTGCCGGCAGTTTAGTTCAAGGCAGAGCAACACCTACTTCAGATATTGACGTCTGGATAGTTATTGATGATACAGATGTCAAAAAGATGACTAGGGCAGAATTAAAGGACAAGTTAAGGGCTATTATAATTGGGATGGGCATTGAGGCTGGTGAGCTGACTGGAATAAAAAATAAGTTAAATATTCAAGTTTACATTTTAACGGATTTCTGGGACAGCTTAAGGGAAGCAAATCCGATAATCTTTACTTTGCTCAGGGATGGTGTGCCTTTCTATGACAGAGGTATTTTTATGGTGTGGAAGCAGCTGCTTAAGATGGGGAAGATAAAGCCAAGTGCGGAAGCTATTGACATGTTCATGGGCTCTGGGGAGCAAATGTTAAAGAGGGTTGAGCTAAAGCTCAAGGACATTGGGATGGAAGATATTTATTATGCAATTTTAACACCTTCTCAAGCGGCATTGATGCTGCATGGTGTTCCACCGCCTGCTCCGAAAGAAACTGCTGCTTTGATGAGAGAAATTTTTGTGCAGAAAGAAAAATTGCTGGAAGATAAGTTTGTAAAGACCCTGGAGAAAGTAATAGATGTAAGAAAATCAATTGAGCACGGCGAAAAGAAAGAAATTACCGGAAAAGAGATTGATGAATTATTAAGTGAGAGCGATAAATACCTCAAAAGAATAAAAAGACTGTTTACGCAGATAGAAAAGATAAAGGAAGAAGAGGATATGGTAAAGGTTTATGAGACAATAGTTACTATAATCAGGGATGTGTTAATGACAGAAGGAATAGAGAAAGTTGAGGATAAAGAGGTTGTTAAGCTGTTTGAGGATGAGCTGATAAGCCAGGGAAAAATACCTGCAAAGTTTTTGAGGATTTTAAATGAGATAATAAAGGCAAAGAAAGATTATGATGACAAAAAGCTGACAAAGGTTGAAGTTGAGAAAGTAAAAAAAGGCTCTAATGAGCTCATAAAATTCTTAGTCGAGTATCTGCAGAGGAAGAGGGGGAAGGAACTGGAGAGGACAAAGATAAGGGTCAAGCATGGCAACAGGTACGGGGAAGTTATTTTGCTGGGAAAAGAGGCTTTTATAATACATGACATAGACCATGAGGAAAAGGAAATAAGCAAGGCAAAGATAAAAGAAGATGGAAGCTTGGGAACCACACAGAAAAGCTCTTTGCAGGAGCTTGAAAAGGCATTGTCAAAAGTGGAAATACCTTCAAAAGTTTTCATTAAGGAGCCTATATTTGAGAACCTGAAGGATTTTTTCGGAAAGGATGTTGAGATTCTGGTTAATTATTGATAGTAACATTTATAAATAAAACTTAGTTTCTTATTCTTAGCCCGAGTTCAATAAGAGCGCTTCTAGGGTTATAGCGTGCTATATTCTCGGCTATTATTTGTAGAATGGAAGAACAAAAACCTCAAGAGACTAAAGAGCAGAAAGATAATTTCAGGTATTTTGTAAGAATTGCAAATACCGACCTTGATGGAAACAAAGGTATAGGCAATGCGCTGAAAAAAATCAAGGGAGTAAGTTTCATGTTCTCTAATATGATTTGCAATATTGCTGGCGTGGATAAAACGGCTAAAACCGGTTACTTGAATGATGAACAAGTCAAAAAGCTGGATGATATTTTGAATAATCCATTAAAGTATAATAGTCCTGGCTGGATGCTCAACAGGAGAAAGAATTATGAGGATGGGAAAGATTACCACATTATTACAGGAAATTTATCGTTTGCAGAAGAGACTGACATTAAGAGGATGAAGAAAATCAGGTCTTATAGGGGAGTAAGGCATGGCCTGGGGTTGCCGGTTAGAGGCCAGAGAACAAAATCAAATTTCAGAAAAAACAAGGGAAAAGCTTCATTAGGAGTTGTGAAAAAAGAAGAAGCTAAAGCAGGAAGAGTTTGAACAATTTAAAAATTCCATTAATAATAACTCAATGAAAGTTAAGGAGAAATAATCAAAAAAATAAATCAAAATGGGATCACCAAAAAGACAAAGAAAGAAATTTTCAACGCCATCACATCCATGGCAAAAGGAAAGGATTTTGGCAGAGCAGGAACTATTGAAAGAATATGGACTAAACAGGAAGTATGAAATATGGAAAATGAACACAATCCTGAAGAATTTTACCATGCAGGCAAAAAATCTGGTTACTGTTAAAAATCCACAGGTAGAGAAGGAAAGAAACCAGCTTTTGACAAAACTTTATTCTTTGGGTTTGCTGGGCAGGGATGCAAAGATAGATGATGTATTGTCTTTAACACTGAAAGATGTTATGGAAAGGAGATTGCAGACTTTGGTTTACAGGAAAAACATGGCAGGCAGCCTTAAACAAGCCCGTCAGTTTATTGTCCACGAGCATATTGCCCTAGGAGATAAGACGGTAACAGCTCCATCATACATTGTTCCTTTGGAAGAGGAAAATAGCATAAGCTTTGCTAAAAATTCTGTTCTTTCCAATGCAGGCCATCCTGAAAGGGTTGCAACAAAGGTGAAAAAAACAGATAAAAAACCAAAAGAAAAGAAAGCAAGTGATAAAAAAGAAGAAGATGTGAAAGAAACAGCAAAGGAAAAGGCAGAAAAGAAAAATCCAAAAAAAGAGGCAAAGGCAAAAGACAAAACAAAGGAAAAGCCCAAGGAAAAAATTCCAAGTACGCATGAGCTGAAAAAACAGAAAGAGGATAAGAAAAAACAAGAAAAGAAACTGGAGGAAGAGAAATAAAATGGCAGAAAGATGGGGAATTGCACATATTTATGCATCGTATAACAACACCATAATCCATATAACAGATATTACCGGAACAGAGACGATAAGCAAGGCATCCGGAGGAATGGTTGTTAAGAGCGACAGGATGGAAAGCAGCCCAACAGCTGCAATGATGGCTGCCAAGAGGGCTGCGGAAGGGGCTATAGAAAAGGGGGTAAATGCAATTCATGTCAAAATAAGAGCACCTGGAGGTCATAATGACCCTGTAGGTCCTGGACCAGGAGCCCAGGCTGCTGTAAGAGCATTATCAAGAATGGGTTTAAGGATAGGTTTAATAGAGGATGTCACTCCTCTGCCACATGACGGTTGCAGAAAGAAGGGTGGTAGAAGGGGTAGACGAGTTTAAATGGGGTGTAAAAAAAATGGAAATAAGAGTTTTATCAAATAACAAGGACGAGGGAAAGCTTTCATTTATTATTAAGGATGTAACACCTGCTTTTGCGAATGCGTTAAGGAGGATTATGACAGAAGAAGTTCCTACCATGGCTATTGAAGATTTAGAATTCAGAAAGAACAATTCAATTTTGTATGACGAGATTATTGCGCATAGGCTTGGTTTGATTCCTTTAAAAACAGACTTAAAATCATACAATTTGCCTGAGAAATGCAAATGCAAAGGTGAGGGATGCGCAAGATGCCAGCTTAAACTTACGCTCAAAGCGTCAAAAGGATCAGGAATAATTCATGCTTCTGAACTTAAAAGCAAAGATCCTGCAGTAAAACCTGTTTATCCAAAAGTGCCCATTGTAAAATTGCTAAAAGGCCAGTCTTTAGAATTAGAAGCTACTGCTGTTTTAGGAAAAGGAAAAGTTCATTCAAAATGGAGTCCTTGTTTAGCGTATTACAAGCATAAGCCGATTATAGAAATAGGAAATGTAAAGAACCCAGAAGAGGTTGTGGAAAAAACTCATGGAAATATTTTTGAGATAAAAAATGGAAAACTGGAAGTTATCAAAGATAATTTGTTTAAGTATGATATTGCAGGTGTAGTGGAAGATGTATCAAATGGAGAGGTCAGGGTTAAGTATGATAATGACATTATTTTTTACATGGAATCATGGGGGCAACTGAGCTGCAAAGAGATTTTAAATCAGGCATTGAAAATTTTTGATGAAACTTTTGATGAATTTGATGAAGAAGTAAAAAAGCTCAAATAATCACCTCGCGCTATAAAATTATAAGTCGAGTGCGGGGGTGGCAGAGTCTGGTCAAATGTGCAAGGTTGAGGGCCTTGTCCTTTAGTGGGTGCGCGTGTTCAAATCACGTCCCCCGCATTAAAAAAACAATCATAACGACGTAGGGCCTCGTAAAGCGACACACCCCAAGCAACGACGCAAAACCATTGATTATTGATTAATAATAATTTTTTAATGAATAATGAAATTTAAGTGGAAAATAAAATAATGAATTAACAAATAATTGTGAATGTCAAAATAAAAAATTTAATGGAAAAATGAAACGAACAGGTCCGACAAATCCATTGCTTAAGGATTTAATTATGGAACTAAGAAAAAGAAGTAATGAGCAGTCTGTAAACTTATGGAAGAGAGTTGCTTTGGACCTGGAAAAGCCTACAAGGCAGAGAAGGGTTGTAAATTTATCAAAGATTAGCAGGTATACAAAGGAAAATGAAACAATAATTGTTCCTGGCAAAGTTTTGGGTTCTGGAATGTTGAATCATAAATTGACAATAAGTGCTTACCAGGTTTCAGAGCAGGCAAAGGACAAGATAGAGAGGGCTGGTTCAGAAATAGTATCATTATTGGACATAAGTAAGGATAAACCTGATGGTAAAAAAATAAAGATAATTGGTTAATCAATTAAGATAGTACAATAATAAAAATTCAATAACGACAAACAATAAAAGAACCAAACATTAAAAAGTAAACAATAATTAAAATTAATAAATTTAAAAAAATAATAAAAATTGAAAAAATTAAAATGATAATTGATGCAAACAATCTTGTATTGGGAAGATTAGGGGCTTATGCAGCAAAGAAAGCATTGCTAGGGGAAAAAATAGATATTGTTAATTGTGAAAGCTGCGTGGTTACAGGCAGGAGAGATAGAATTTTTGAGGATTATGATAAATTTTTGAAGAAAGGAATACCAGCTAAAGGACCTTTTACTTACAGGATGCCTGACAGGTTTGTTAAAAGATCAATAAGGGGGATGTTGCCATACAAAAAAGAGAGAGGAAGAAAGGCTTTTAAAAGTATAATGTGTTACATTGGTATTCCTGAAAATTTGAAAAATCAGAAGTTTGATACCATAAAAAGTGCTAATATTGAGAAAGTACCAAATCTTAAATTTATAAGAGTTAAGGAGATATGTAAACATATTGGTGGTAAAGTAGAATGAAAATTGTAACAGCTTCAGGAAAAAGAAAAAGGGCTATAGCAAGAGCCACGATAAAAGCTGGAAAAGGTATTGTTAAGATAAATAACCTGATTCTGGATTCTTATGAGCCTAAGCTTTCGAGGTTGAGGTTAAGAGAGCCATTAATCATTGCTGGAGACCTTATAAATAAGATAGATGTAAGTGTAAATGTTGTTGGCGGAGGAATTTCAAGCCAGGCAGATGCTTCAAGGTTAGCTATTGCAAAAGGTTTGGTAGAGTTTTCAAAAAGCGACAAGTTAAAGGAGCAATTTTTGAATTATGACAGAAATCTGCTTGTAGCGGATGTCAGGAGGAAAGAACCTGCAAAACCAAACAGGCATGGACAAGCTAGAGCTAAGAGGCAGAAGTCATATAGATAAAACTTATAAAATAAATATGAAGAAAGGTGCTGAGAAATTTACAAGTAAGTTTCTGGCACCTCTTCGTAAACTCAGAGGTGAAACAAAAATGATTATACCAATAAGATGCTGGTCGTGCGGAAAGCCAATAGGGCATTTATGGGAGAGTTACTTAGAGAAACTTGAGAAAGGAGACGATAAGAAAAAGACTTTGGATGAATTAGGTCTGGAAAGATACTGCTGCAGGGCTATATTTATGGGGCATGTGGACTTGGTGGATACAGTAGCCCAGTTCAAGAAGTTCTAAATAAACCATAAACAATTTAAATTAAGCCATATCTTTTTGTTCTATGGTAGACCTGAATAAGATATCCAGGAAATGGCAGAAGAAGTGGCAAGAAAAGAAAATATTCGAAGTAAAGGAAGATCCTAAAAAGAAAAAATACTATGTTCTTGAGATGTATCCTTACCCTTCTGGCTCAGGATTGCATATGGGTCACGCAAGAAATTACTGCATTGGAGATTGTTATGCACGTTATAAGAGGATGCAGGGCTTTAATGTCCTTTACCCAATGGGCTATGACAGTTTTGGGTTACCAGCAGAGAATGCAGCAATAAAAGCAAAGTCGCATCCCAAGATTTTTACTGAAGATTCTATTAAGAATTTTATAAAGCAGCAGAAAGAATTGGGATTGAGTTATGACTGGTCCAGGATGATTGCTTCTCATACTCTAGAATATTATAAATGGGATCAGTGGATTTTCTTAAAGATATATGAAAAAGGGCTTGCTTATAAGAAAAAGGCAGCTGTCAATTGGTGCCCTAAGTGCAATACAGTTCTTGCTAATGAGCAGGTTCATGATGGAAAGTGCTGGAGGCATACAGAGCAGAATGTGACTGTAAAAGAACTTTCGCAATGGTTCTTTAAAATTACAAAGTATGGTGATGAGCTCTTGGAAGATATTGACAAGCTAAAAGGCTGGGCAGAAGATGTCAAAATAATGCAGAAGAACTGGATTGGCAAGAGCCATGGAACTAAAATCCATTTTAAGATAGATGGAACTAATGATATAATTCCGATATTTACAACAAGAACAGACACTTTATTTGGAGTCACGTTTATGGTTTATGCTCCTGAGCATCCAAAAGTGATGGAACTTGTAAAAGGGACAAAATATGAAAATAATGTAAAGAAATTTGTCAGAAAGGTTGTCTTAGAAGATAAATTCACAAGAACAGCTGAAGACAGGGAAAAGGAAGGGATGTTCATTGGTAAATATGCGATTAATCCTGTAAATAATAAAAAGGTGCCTATATACATTGGAAATTTTGTTTTGTTGGAGTATGGCGCTGGCTGCGTTATGGCTGTTCCTGCCCATGACCAAAGGGATTTTGAATTTGCAAAAAAATACAACATTCCAATAAAGGTTGTTATAACTCCTCAAGACCATGAATTAAAGCCTGAGAAGATGACAAGGGCTTACTTAGATAATGGTGTTATGGTGAATTCAGGAGAGTTTAATGGTATTGGCAACAGGGATGCTGTTGGTGAGATTACCAATTTTTTGAGGAAAAATAGACTTGGCAAAAAAACCATACAATACAAGCTTAGAGACTGGCTTATTTCAAGGCAACGCTTTTGGGGCTGTCCAATACCAATAATCTATTGTGATAAATGTGGTGTTGTTCCTGTTTCTGAAAAAGATTTACCAGTAAAACTTCCAGAAAACTATAAATTCGCAATTGGAAAAGGAAATCCTTTAGAACATTGCAAGGAATTTGTAAATACTAAATGTCCAAAGTGTAACGGAAAGGCTAAGCGTGAGACAGATACCATGGATACTTTTGTTGACAGTTCATGGTATTTTTTAAGGTATTGTGATGCTAAAAACAACAAAGAAATTTTTGATAAAAAGAAGGCTGCTTACTGGATGCCAATTGACATGTACATTGGGGGGAAAGAGCATGCAACAATGCATTTGATTTATTTTAGATTCTTTACAAAATTTTTGAGAGATATTGGCTTATTGAAAATTGATGAACCAACCTTAAATCTTTTCAACCAGGGAATGCTGCACAAAAATGGCGTAGTAATGAGCAAGAGCAAGGGAAATGTTGTTACACAGAATGAGATTGCTGAAAAATATGGCATAGATACTGCAAGATTCTTTTTGCTGTTTGTGTCAGGGCCTGACAAGGATATGGAATGGGATGATAAAGCAATACTTGGGAGCTGCAGGTTCCTGGATAAGGTTTATGCTTTGGCTGAAAAAAAGGTTACAAGCGGTAAGGATGCAAAATCAGAAAGCAAGATGCACAAGACAATAAAGCTTGTCACAGAAAACATTGAAAATTTCAGATTTAATACTGCTTTAGTGCATTTAATGGAGTTTGTAAACTATTTGAGCTCAAAGGATAAGGCAACTAAAAAGAGTTTAGAGGCAGCTGCACTTTTGTTAAATCCTTTTACACCTCATTTAAGTGAGGAGCTATGGGAGAAAGTTGGAAATAAGCAATTTGCAAGCATGCATAAATGGCCAAGCTATGATGAAAAGAAGATTGACAAAAAAATGGATGCAGAAGATGATTTAATACAAAATACAATATCTGATATAATAGCTGTTATGAGGCTTGCGAAGGTTGAAAAGCCAGTGAAAATAAGGCTATTTACAGCAGAAAAATGGAAATATAACTTTCTTAAAAAATTGAAAAAAGAAATGGGGGAAAAAAGAAATGTTGGTGAATTGATAAAGGCTGTAATGGATAGGGAGCATGGCAAAGAAATTTCTTCTTTAGTTCCGAAACTGGTTAAAGATCCGAAAAAGATTCCAGAAGTGGTAATAGAAAATGAGTTTGAAGTTTTAAAGGAAAATATAGAAGCAATTGAAAAGGAATTTAACTGCAAAGTTGAGGTAATAAAGGCAGAGCAATCACAAGAGGGAAAGGCTAAGCAGGCAATGCCTGGCAAGGTTGCTATTCTGGTTGAGTAGTTGTTTAAAATGAGATGGGTGCTAAGGTCTAAAATTCATAAGGCAACTGTAACCGAGGCTAATGTGGATTATATTGGAAGCATTACTATTGGTAAAGACCTTATAGAGAAAGCTGGTTTATGGCCCGGTGAGAAGGTTTTGGTGGTAAGCAATACAACTGGTGTCAGGCTGGAAACTTATGTGATAACTGGTGAAAAGGGCTCTGGAGTTATTTGTATGAATGGTGGTGCTGCTCATTTGATTAAGGTCGGGGAAGAGATTATTGTCTTGGGTTTTGAATTAACTGACAAGCCAATTAAGGCAAAAAATATGCTTGTTGATAGGAATAACAAATTTGTAAGGTTTCTATGAAAATCATTGTTCTTGGTGCGGGTGCAATTGGAAGCCTCTATGGGGCAAAATTGTCAAAGCTCTATGATGTTACATTAGTTGCCAGACAAAAGCATGCTGATGAGATAAATAAAAATGGATTAAAAATTACTGGATTGGAAAATAATACTTATAAGTTAAAGGCAATAACAAAAATTAAGAAAATTGAAGATAATACATTGGTATTGCTTACAACAAAAGTGTATGACAGCAAGAAGGCTGTTTGGGGCATTAGAAATTTAATCAAGAAAGATACAATAATTTTATGCCTGCAAAATGGATTGTACAGCGAGAATATTGTAAAAGAGGTTGTTGGGGATAAATGCCTTGTTTTGCGCGGAATCAGCAATATCGGAGCTGCTTTCTTGAAACCTGGAACCATTCAGTATAATACTACTAGTTATACAGCTATTGAAAAAAGCATACTAAGTAAAGATTTAGTTAATGAACTTAAAAAATATGGATTAGATAGTTATGTTTCTGAAAACATAAAGCAGGATGAGTGGAAAAAATTAATAATAAATTGCTTGATTAATCCCATTTCTGCAATACTAAGAAAAAAAAATAATGCAATAGCCGATGAAAATCTTAATCCACTAAAAAAAATGATTGCAGATGAGTGTTTGAAAGTAGCTGAAAGAGACGGAATAAAGTTTGACATTGACTTTGTCAAAATGGTAAATAAAATGATTAAAGATTCTAAAAATATATCTTCGATGCAACAGGACATTCTAAAAGGAAAAAAGACAGAAATTGACTATCTTAACGGAGCGGTTGTTGAGCTTGGCAGGAAGTATAAGATTAAATGCCCGGTTAATGAGGGCTTGGTTATGATTATAAAGAGAATGGAAAAATAATAAAGCATATAAACAATATCAAATTCAGGACAGATGATGGCTATAAATAATGTTTTAGTAGTTTATGCAAATCCAAAGAATAATGTGGAAAAATCAACATTGGAATTAGTAAAAAGGATATTAAAAAAATATAAGATTAATTATAAGACTGAACATAGGAGTAAACTAAGTAAAAAGTTGTTTCGAAACAAGGACTTGGTAATAGCTGTTGGCGGGGACGGAACTTTCTTAAGGGCTTCTCACTTTATTTTTGATAAAACGCCTGTGCTGGGGGTTAATTCAGACCCTGTATACAAAGAAGGCTTTTTTATGGCAGCTGTGAAAAAAGATTTTGAGATAAAATTCAAAAAAATATTAAGTGGCAATTATACAATAAAAAAACTCCAGAGGCTTGAGGCGTATATAAATAATAGGAAGGTTCCCGAGCTTGCGCTAAATGAGTTTTATATAGCATCTGAGAAGCCATACCATACAGCAGTATATTTTCTTAGTGTAATAGGAAAAAGGGAGAGACAGAAGAGCAGCGGTGTTTTGGTTTCAACTGCAGCAGGCAGTAATGCATGGATAAAAAGTGCTGGTGGAAAAATTTTGCCTTTGTATTCTAATAAATTTGAATACCTGATAAGGGAACCATACTATGGAAGGACCTGTGCAAAGTGTGATTTATTCAAAGGGGTCCTAAATAAGGATAAAAAGATAGAAATTGTATTTGAGGTTGGGAATGGCATTTTGATTGCAGATTCTATGAGTAAAGAGCATAAATTCAAAACCAAGAAGAAGGTCATGGTCAAAATGTCAAAAAAACCACTTTATTGCATCTCATTTAATGATAGCCCTTATAAGATTTAAATCTGGAAAGTATCCTATTCCTTAAAAAGCTTAATACTCCTCCAAAAGGACCATAAAGAATTGTGCCTTTGTAGTCTGTTTTATTTTGTTTTATGGCTTTTCTTAAATTACCCTCAAAAACTGTATATGCTCTTCCTATTTCAAATTTGAAATGGGCGTCAGAACCTGCAATTCCAGGTATATTCAGTTTTTTTGCTACTCTTTGTGCTTTTTCGTTATTGCCTGGAAGCATTCTGGCATTAAAGCATTCTATAGCATCAATCTTATCCCTGATTTTCTCTAAAGGATATCTGAACTTATGTTTCGGATTTATTGATATCCTGAAAGGGTGGGCAACAGCAATTAAACCACCTTGCGCTTTAATCTCATCAATAACAGAAAAAAAATCTCTTGACTTAATTTCTTTCTGCAGGTAGTAGGCAAGAACATCGCCATAGTTTGTTTTTACTTCGTCCCCTATGATAACCTCAAAATCCTTGTCCTTGTTTAATTTTTTTACTTTGAGAGCTCCTTTTATGCTATTATGATCTGTAACTGCAATGCCATTCATCCCTTTCTTTTTTGCAATCTTGAGTAGTATTTCGGGCTTTAAGTTGCTGCAAGGGGAATAATGGGTATGATTATGCAAATCATATTTCATTTTTTCTTGAACAAATGATAAAGTATTTAAATGTTTTTTAGTTGTCATCTTATTATTGTTTTTATAAAATGGAGGCAAGAAACAATTTTTAATTCTTCTAACTCTATAACTTTTGCTAGAATTATTCTGGTTTTTATCATTGCATACTTGCTTTTGCTGGGGAATATTAATATTTATTTAATTTCATCAGTTTTAATTTTTATTCTCATAGTCTTAGACGGTGTTGACGGGTTTGTTGCGAGAAAATTAAACTCTGTTACAGAATTTGGCGAAGTGTTTGATATCGTTGGTGATAGGATAGTGGAAAATGTTTTATGGCTTACATTTGCATTTACGGGAGTGATACCTTTATGGATTCCTATTGTTGTACTTACCATGAGTTTTATAGCAGATGGTTTTAGAAGCTATGCCTTATCAAAAGGAAAAACTGCTTTTGGCAGGAAGTCAATGATGAGGGGTGGAATAGGAATATTTTTTGTTTCTTCACGGTTTAGCAGAGCATTATATGGCATTGTAAAGACACTGGCTTTTATATTGCTTGCGCTTCAATTGTATCTGACTGGAATCTCATATGTAGGTATTGAGATTTTTAAAGATGTTGCGTATTCATTAGTATCATTTACAGTCGCATTTTGTGTCGTAAGGGGATTTTTTACAGTTTATGATGGTTTTAAGCTTTTTACTATCCATAGAAGTCAGTAATTATAAGGCTTATTTGTGAGTTCTGATATAACCTTCATTAAATCATCTGTTAATTTTCTTAGTAGCTTGTTAGTTATATTTTTTTTGTAGTATTTGTTTATGTATATTAATTTGCCTATATTTAATTTTGCCCTTTTAAGTTTTGGTATTAATTTATTTCCTGAGACTATCCCAAATGTTCCCATAACGCCTATAGGTAGAATTGGAACTCGAGCTTTAAGTGCTAACCTTACAACACCTGTTTTTCCCTTTCTTAGTTTTCCATCTAAGCTTCTTTGACCTTCTATAAAAATAGCTACTATTTTTCCTTTTTTTAATAAAGAGAGTAGTTCTTGAAATGCTTTTTCTTTTCCATCATCCAAGGGAATAGCTCCTGCCCAATCTTTTGCTATTTTATAGCCAAAGAAATCCCAGAAACGACCTTTATTTGCAAGAAAATGTACTTTTTTGTTTAACAATGGTGTTATTACTGCCAGTATAAGGAATGGGTCTAAATAGCTTTCATGGTTAGAGGTGATAATAAAAGGACCTTTTTTAGGAATGTTTTCTATGCCTTTTATTTCTTTTAAAAATAATCTCAGGATTGGCAAAACTGTTCTTTTGAAAATAGGATAAACCAACGTAGACCACCAAATCCAAACTATGCAATCAAATTGAATGGAAAGCTATGTGGGTATTATAAATTTTATGATTTTTAAGAACGTATCACATTTGATTAATAGTGTGGAAAGTTATATATATTAGCTAGATAATAATTTTGAAAATCATAAAAAATAGACTGAACCATGAAAGGTATCTTTTCAAAACCAAACCAGATAACTTATATCAGGATTCTTTTAATTCCTATATTTGTAATTTTCCTTTTAATGGAGATGCCTTATAGGGATTATATAGCAGCATTTATTTTCATAATTTTATCTTTGTCAGATGCACTTGATGGTTATATTGCAAGGAAAAAGCAGCAGGTAACCGGATTAGGAAAGATACTGGATCCTATTGCAGATAAATTGCTAATATCAACGGCATTGGTATTCCTTATAGGGAGAATAGAGTTATGGATGGCTGTTGTTATTATTGCAAGAGAGCTAATCATTACTGCTGCTAGGATTTGCTTTTTGCCTAAAAAAGTTGTAATTGCAGCAAGCAATCTTGGAAAAATAAAAACCATTTCCCAAATAATAGCCATACTTGCTGTAATTCTCAACGTACCTTTCAACTGGTGGATCATGTTAATGGCAGTTATCATAACAGTTGCTTCTGGATTGGACTATCTTGTAAAAATGAGCAAGCTTATTGGAGGAAATGCCATTAATCTGCCGAACATAATAACAACCTTTAGATTATTATTGATTCCGCTGTTCATAACTAATTTAATGAAGATGGATGTAAATTTCGCACTTATGACTTTTACTATTATTGTTCTGTCAGATAAATTAGATGGTATTTCCGCAAGGGTAGCAAAGCAAATTACGAGGTTTGGGAGAATCTATGATGCTTTTGTTGATTTTGTAGTGATAGTATCGTCACTTGTAACATTTTATATAATAGGGCTTATAGAGTTTTTTTGGATTTTGATCTTTGCAGTAGCCTTTATAGCCTTAATAATAACAAAAATATCCTACCACACAAAATTTAAGGAGGAGACTTCAAATGCCTTGGGAAAAATTGTAGTGGGAATTTCATATGTTGCGGTAATCGCTATTATTATTGATTTCGCATATAAATTCGAAATATTAGTTATAATTGCTGTATTGGCTTATATATACATACTTGCGGACATATATAAAATTTTTATAAAAAAAGCCTAGATTTTCTAAACCACTTTAAAATCCACTAAAATAGGGAGATGGTCAGAAAAATAAAAATTAAGCACTTCATAATTACTCACTTTTATTCTCTTGGACGCAAGTATGTAGTCTAATCTCCTGCTGGGATGGAAAGCTGGTTGTGTATATATCTGTGACTTCGTATCCATCTGGAACCTGTGATGAAGATGTGTTTTTTTCAAAAGCTTTTTAATCTCTTCCTCACCATTAAATGTATTAAAATCCCCCATGAGGATTACTGGGTTGTGGATATTGTTTATTATCTTTGTCAATTCGTGAATTTGCTTGGTCCTTGTAGTTTTACCCAAGGAAAGATGTGCCAATAAAAGAGTAACTTTTTTGGGAACATGGATTGTTGCCTCTATTACAACACGCTTTGTGCCTTCGTGGAATACATGATACCGTGCATTTGAAAGTCTTTCCCTGGCGACTATTGCATTTGCCTGTTTATTCAGTATTGGGACAAAATGGAATAATTTTAGCCACCCTTCAAAAGGATACTTGACCTTTTCTACAAAATTTGTCATCCCGAGCTGCTTCTCAAAAAACACTACCTCATCTTTTTTTGCGCGGAACGAGCCTGTGTCTACTTCAACCAGTGCAAAAATATCTGGCTTTAATTTCTTTATATGGTCAACTATTTTTTGGTCCAAATCTTTTGGAGGAAAAAAAATCCTCCAAAATTTTAGGTATTCCCGCCACAAACCAGTCATGCCCTCGCAATACTCTATGTTATAGACAATCAGCCTTACCATTCTGAAATTAGTTCCTCATTTTTAAAAAAACTTTTTCTTTTTATATTCTTTTTCAAATATCTTTATTTCTTTTACTATTGGCCCTTTAATTTTATTTGATCCTAATTTATCTAAATATCCAAATTTTAACAATAAGAGAAAAATGATAATTATTATTGCAGTTAATATATAGAAAATATTATGGTGCTTTTGTTTCATTTTAAAATGATTTTTAGAAATATTTATAAACTATTATTTAAGCTTTTTTAATATGGTTAACCTAATAACAGACTTGTTTATGAACAATATTTTTTTATCTGTATTATTGGCTGGCAGTATCTCTCAATTAGTTAAGATATTAATCTTTATATTTAAAGATAAGCAAGAATTCCAGTTTAATGATTTGATTGTGACTGGCGGAATGCCCAGCACACATTCTGCCATGGTCGGTTCACTTATAGCTATAATATGGTTAAACCAAGGATTTAGTCCTTTATTTTTTGTAGTTCTCACTTTTTCATCGATTGTTTTAAGGGACTCTATGGGTGTAAGAAGAAGTGTAGGGGAAGAAGGCAAATTAATTGAAAAGATTGCTAAATCTGAGAATATAGAAGCGAGTAAATTTCGTTATTCCCTGGGCCATAATCCTATTGAAGTGTTTGTTGGCCTGGTTATAGGTTTTATTTGCGCAGTTTTTAGTTGCATTGTTTTTTAGTATGTTTCTGAATGATAAAATTTTTAATAACATAAAAAATACTAATATCTATGATATATACAATCTTAGACTGCTATACTGATGAACCAGCAGGGCTAGGGGTTCCGCCTTACTTAGGAACATATCCCAGATACATAGCAGGCTATTTGAATGAAGATGTCAATTATTTAACAATTGATGATTTAAGATTGTGGAGAAAGCATAATTCAATAATAAAAGAGACAAAATCAGCGGAAAATCGAAGATTTTCTAGGTATTTGGAACCTATGGTTCCAAAACTTTCGCAGAAAACAGATATTACAACTTACAATTTAACACTTAATTATAAAAATATTGGAAAAATATTGGAAGAAACTGACGAGCTGATTGTTATTCTTGGCGTTCATGTTCCCGGGAAGTATCTTTCTGCAGTGCCTGGAACCCTAAAAGAGATTATACCGATAATTAGAGACCTAAAATGCAAAAAAGTGCTTACAGGACCTGCAGTTTATGGGACTCAGCTTTATGGCGGCAGATTTTTTGAGAAAACGGACTTAGATGTTTTTGACAAGGTTGAGCATTCTATGTTTAATTTTGGCTATGATAAAGTCAAGGATTATGCAGTTGATGGGGCAAAAATAATCAAGCAAATTCCCAATCATAGGATGATTGAGATTGAGACAGGGCATGGTTGCACAGGAAAATGCAGCTTTTGTATAGAGCCATTGAAAAACAGGATTGAGTTTCGTGACAAAGATGATGTTTTAAAAGAAATTATTGAGTTTTATAAATTAGGTTGCAGATTTTTCAGATTAGGAAAACAGAATTGTTTCTATACTTTTCCCAATGCTATTGAGCTTTTAAAGGAAATTAGAAGTAATTGCAAAGGCATAAAAGTTTTACATATAGACAATGTCAATCCTGTAAATGTTGTTTCTGATAAAAATCATAAAATAACCAAAGCTGTTGTTAAGTATTGTACAGCTGGTAATGTAGCTGCTCTTGGAGTTGAAAGTTTTGATGAGGTTGTTGTTAAGGAGAATACCCTGAATAGTTCTCCAAAAATAGCTTATGAGGCAATTAAAATTCTTAATAGGTATGGTGCGGAAAGAGGAAAAAATGGAATGCCGAGATTTTTGCCAGGTATCAACTTAATTTTTGGTTTAAGAGGGGAGAGTAAAAAAACCCATGAAGAGAACATAAAATGGCTTAAGAAAATTTATAATGATGGTTTAATGCTGAGAAGGATAAACATAAGGCAGGTTGCAATTTTTGAGGGAACCTCACTTTTCAAAGAAAGTAAAAATAAATTTTTGAAGAAAAATAAAAAGATGTATTGGAGATGGAGAAATGAGGTAAGACAGAAAATTGATTGGCCAATGTTACAAAGAGTGGCTCCAAAAGGTACTATCTTAAGAAATTGCTATGCTGAGATTTATGATGGTAACACAACTTTCTGCAGGCAATTTGGAACCTATCCATTAATTGTCGGGGTTAAAGGGAGGTTGGAATTAAAGAAGTTTTATGATCTGGAGATTATTGGGCATATGTTGAGGAGTTTGGTGGGTAAAGTGATTAAGGAAAAAGTTTGAGGTAATTGTTTAAACTATATGCAATAGATTTATAAATAATTTAAATTAATAAAATAAAAAGTTAGTGGTTTTAAAATGAAACTTGGCTTTATTGGTCTTGGAAGAATGGGCTTCTATATGGTTGAGCGTCTTCTCAGACATAAGCTTAAAGTTGTGGCGTATAACAGAAGCCCAGATAAGGTAAGGCAGGTTGCAAGAAAGGGTGCTGTTCCTGCTTTTAGTGTTGAAGGGCTGGTTGACAAGCTGCCTGGCAAAAAAATAATCTGGATTATGCTGCCAGCAGGCAAAGTTACAGATAATATGGTTAAGAAAGTTCTGCCATTATTAAACAAAGGGGATATTATAGTTGATGGTGCAAATGATTTTTACAAAAATGCAGAGAAGCATGATAAGTGGTGCAAGAAGTATGGTGTATATTTTTTTGATTGTGGTGTTTCCGGAGGTGTTTGGGGGCTTAAGAATGGGTATACATTAATGGTTGGTGGCCCAAAAAGCCAGTTCAGGTACATAGAGCCTTTTTGCAAAGCTTTGTCAGCTAAAGGCGGCTATGGTTATTTTGGCAATGTTGGTGCAGGTCATTTTGTGAAAAGCGTGCATAATATAGTTGAGTATGTGTATCTACAGGGCATAGCTGAAGGAGTTGAGTTGCTAAGTAAATTTAAGCAACCAATTGACATTGTCAAAGCTACTTCTGTATGGAGTCCTGCGAGTGTAATTAATAGCTGGTTGTTGGATTTGGCAAATGTTGCGCTAAAGAGACCTGATTTCAAAAATATTAGTCCAAAAATTGGTAGCGTTACTATTGAAGAGCTTAAAAAAACAAAGGAATCCATCAATGGGTATGCGCCTGCTTTTGAGATAGCTACAAAAATAAGGCAAGATAAAAGCAAGAAATTTATTTTGGGCAAGAGGGTAATTGCTGCTACTAGACGAGAATTTGGAGGGCATGCTGTAAAGAAGAAATAAGATGGAAAATAAAATTGAACCGTGTGCAATTATAATTTTTGGAGCTACAGGAGATTTAACAAACAGAAAGTTATTACCAGCTTTGTACAAGTTGGAATTTGAAAATTTGCTGCATAAAGATTCAAAAATAATAGCATTCGCTAGAAAAATAAAAAGCAATGAACAGTTTAAAAAAGAGGCATTAAAAGCAATAAAAAATTTTTCAAAGTTTAAAGTTGATAATTTGGTTTGGAAAAAATTAGCAAATAAGATTTTTTATCATCAGTCTGAATTTCAGGACATTAAGGGTTTTAACAGGCTGAAGGCTGTAATTAAGAAAATATGCACAAAGACTGCAAGCTGCAATAAGATATTTTATCTTTCAGCGCCTCCTGGTTTCTTTGAGGTGATAATATCTAATTTAAAAAAAAGCGGCCTTTCTGCAATTTCTGGGTGGAGCAGGGTTGTTTTTGAGAAGCCATTTGGTCGTGATTTGAGATCAGCAAAAAAACTCAATGAGTCAATAAAAAATGCTTTCAAGGAAAGACAGATTTATAGGATTGACCATTACTTAGGAAAGGAGCTAGTGCAGAATTTGCTTGTACTTAGGTTTGCAAACAGCATTTTTGAGCCTGTTTGGAATAAAAAGTATATAGACCATATCCAGATTACTGTCGCAGAAGATATTGGTATGGGAGCAAGAGGAAATTATTATGAAAAGGCAGGAGCTTTAAGGGATATTGTACAGAACCATATGTTACAGTTAGTTTCCCTAACTGCAATGGAGCCACCTGTAAGCCTGAATGCTGAAGATATAAGAGAAGAAAAAGTAAAGATTCTTAGATCTATAAGACCATTTTCACTAAAAGATGTTGATAAAATTGCTGTAAGAGGGCAATATGGTTCTGGTAAAATAGATAATAATAAGGTAAGGGCCTATAGGGATGAAGAGAAAGTTGACAAAAATTCAAATACAGAAACTTTTGCTGCATTAAAACTAAATATAGACAACTGGAGATGGTCAAACGTTCCATTCTATTTAAGTACTGGGAAAAGGCTAAAGGAGAGGGTTGCGGAGATAAATATTGTTTTTAAGAAAAATCCAGGAATGTTATTCAATGGTCATGTTAAGCACATACAACCAAATATGCTAATAGTCAGGATACAGCCAGAAGAGGGTATTTCCTTGCAATTCTCTGCAAAAGTTCCTGGCAAAAAAATGATCATGGATCATGTAAGAATGGATTTCTGCCATGAGTGTAAATTTGGTCCCAATACTCCTGATGCTTATGAAAGACTGCTTTATGATGTTACAATTGGTGACCAGACTTTGTTCACAAGCTGGGATATGGTAGAGCATTCATGGAAGATTGTTGATAAGATAGCAAAAGCGTGGGAGCACGGTAAGGTTTTAAACTATAAGCCTGGAAGCTGGGGGCCTAAAGAAGCTGATAGGTTGATTGAGAAAGATGGAAGGAGATGGTATGAGCCCCAGAAACCATCTTATTCAGAGTTACTACAAAATGATTCAAAACAATAAAAAACTGATAATTAAA
>CAZYSP010000002.1:0-7964 GCA_964650285.1 uncultured Methanosarcinales archaeon
CCTCTTTGTGGAATGCTTCAGGGAGCAATATTTACTTGAAAGATCAGGGGGGCAACGTCGGGATTGGGACTGCTTCACCGAGCCACAAACTCTCTGTTGTTTCTGCCGAGGGTGGGTATGCTGCTGCATCTTTCTATAACACTCATGCCACCAATGGATATGGAGTGTTTATTTCTGCTGGAGATGATAGCTCTGTATATAGTTTGCATGTTACGGATAAGGATGAAAACTCTTTATTAAAAGTTAGAAGTGATGGTAATGTCGGCATTGGGACTGCGAGTCCTAAAACTCACCTTGCAGTCGGTTATGCAACATTTCCACTACATGCGACCAATGATAATTATAATTACATTGGGTTTAATTGGTATTATGATGCTGGAACATGGAGACGAACTACAGCTGATGCGGCTGTTCTTCAAGAAATAGGTAATGAGCCCACCTTTAGAATTTATACTGGTGCAAGTGGAGCCGTGGATAGTTCCATAACATGGACGAAGTATTTAGATATCGATGGTGCTAATGCAAGGGTAAATTTCCCGAATGGCAAAGTTGGCATTGGTACAGGAAGCCCAAGTGCAAAACTAGAAGTTGTTGGAAATGTAAGTGTTAATGACAGCATTAGCATTATTCATCCTAATGGAAGCTTGTACCAACCGGTTTATGGAACTGATGATGATTTGGTTCTTTATTTGCCGTTTAGTGAAGATAGTGTAGATACTTCAACTCAATTTGACAGGAGTCCTTATGGAAATGATGCAACCTTAAATGGTGTTATTTGTAATTCAACTTCTGCTAATCAAAGCACTAGCAGATATGGCGGTGCTTGTTATTTTGATGGGGTTGATGATAATGCTGAGGCTATATCTATAACAGACCCAGGAACATTTGCATTGGATTTAGATGGCAGCATGACATTGTCTGGATGGTTTAAATTTAATACGGTAGCTACTGCAGGATTAATAACAAAGAGAAACTCGGGTGGAAATCAGGTAAACTATATGTTAAGATATACAACTCAGATTAATTTCGTCATAAGAAATAAAGCAGGAACAAATCAAGAATTTAATGTAGCTTGGTCTCCTGTTGCAGGAAGGTGGTATTATGTAGTTGCAACTTACAATGAATTTACCAAAGATGTTGGTGTTTATGTAGATGGTGAAAGGATATCAACTTCTACTGCTGTTGGCAGTCCACAAACAGATGACAATCCTGTAAGAATAGGCAATGATGATGGAACTAGTGGTTATTTTGATGGCTCAGCAGATGAGATAATGATTTACAAAAGAGCTTTAACTGCTGAAGAAATAAGAACGCATTACTTAAGAGGTTCTGGTTTTGGTGCTAGTGGTGCGATAACTGCAGATAAGTTTAGGGTGGTTAATACTTCTGGTTCAAGGACTTTGGAATTGAATCAGACAAGCTTTGAAATTTATAATAGAAGTGGTTCAGATGTGTTTGTTGTTGATAGAACGACAGGTATGGTTGGAATTGGTACTGCAAGCCCTACTGAAAGATTAGGGGTTGTTGGCAATGTAAGCATAACTGGGACACTTACAGCAGGTGGAGTCGCAAATGCTGGTGGAGACATCTTTATGGGATCTACTTATAGAGCAGTATACTTTGATTCAGACGGCAACTCTGGAATTTATGCTAATTCGGATGATTCATTAAAGTTTGCTATAGGTGGAGTAGCTGAGGCAACATTGACTGCAGGCGGTTTGGATATGGGTGGAAATTCCATTACAAATAATTTATTATTACAAGGACCTGATGATGGGAATATGTTGATTGTGTCTAAACAAGATACCGCAAATGCTCTTATGATATATACGCCAAGTAGTGGAGTTGATACGGAACGGTTACGGATTGGTAATGGTGCGACAGCAACCGCAACCTGGAATGCTATAACTCATACGGGAATGGTAATGGGTGGTGAAGTAAATTTTGATGGATATAATCTTGCAAATGCAGCTAATCTTATCGGTAACGATGGTGCGGATTTAGGTATATATTCTACTGGAACACAAAGTGTGGAACGACACATCAAATTTTACACATCAAACGATGCCATCAACAAAGAACGTTTAGATATATCAGCAGGTGCGACAGCAACAGCAACTTGGTCAGATACAAATGTGGTTTTTGATGATTGGATTTATTTAACAGATGACAACGGTGAAGGTATTAGACACCAATCTACCAGTAATTATTTTGGTATTTTTACGAATAGAACAGATGATACTACTGATGGCATAATATTTTTCTCAAAAAATGCTGGTGGTACAGATACAGTAAGACTTAAAATAGGTACTGGAGCTGATACTGTAAGTATAACGAGTGGAGCTGCCCATTGGCATTTTGATTCAAATATAGTATATGCCCACGATATACGGAATAATGATAATAATCCAATAATAATTCGGGGAAATAGTCAATCGGGAAATGGGTTTATAATTCATACTTCTGGGGATTCACCGGGTTTTGCTGATACTGCAAGATTAACAATTAGTAGTGCAGTAGAAACAGCAACCGCAACTTGGTCAGATATAACTCATACAGGGTTTGTTTCATCAGAAATAACAATGGCAAACGAATGGCGTTTAATGGAATCTGAATTATATAATGATTACCCCAAAGGGTTTGCGATAGGACATAGTTCCAAATGGGATATTGGTGACACAATATGGGTGTCAGATAATAAGGAAGAATTAATGAAGGATGAAGTGCCTGTATTCGCTGTTACTGATGAATGGTTGGAATTTCGTGGACACAGATATACACCGCAAGACTATGAGAAACGAATATCCGAACTTGAGAAAAAACTAGCGGAATTAAGTGGCGATGAGTAAATGGCATATACATGAAAAATAGTTCGTGAGGATAATAGTATAAAGCTTGAATCTATGGGTGGTTTATATGTTAGGACATATTGGCAAATCTATGATGCTTCAGATGAGATTGAAAAAATAAAAGCAAAAGAAGGGAAAAAATAAAATGGTAGATATAATTATTACCACCGGGAATGAAGTGCCTGGAAAAAGGATTGTAGAAGTTCTTGGAGTTGTCAAAGGCAACACAGTAAGAGCGAGAAATATTGGAAGGGATATTGGAGCAGGATTTAAGAATATTGTTGGTGGAGAAATAAAGAGTTATACGGACATGGCCACAAGTGCAAGAGATGAAGCATATAACCGGATGGTTAATGAGGGTATCGATTTAAAGGCTGATGCAATCATTGGTGTTAGATTTACAACGTCAATGATAATGCAAGGGGCTTCTGAAATGTTTGCATATGGGACTGCGGTTAAAGTAAAATAATATTCTAGTTTAAAAGAAATAATCAACCCAAATTAACAACATTAACCATTACATCTGCATTATAATCGTAGATAATCAGTTTTGTTGTGTATCTTAGCAAGAAATCTCCTGCTTTTGCATTTGCATAGACAGTTGGGAATTGCTGCCTTAAGGTATCTAAAGATGCCTGATCAATTTGGCCACCTACTGGCTGCTCATTTTCTAAACCAGCAAGTTCTGAATGTGCATTCAGTTTAGTAAGAAAATCTGCTGGAAGCTGGGCTATTGGCTGCGGCAGGTTAGCAGTTCCCATTATCACATCATTAGTATAATCATAAATAGCAATTACATCAGTATACTGAACTATAAAACTTCCAATGAAAGATCTGTCTAAACCATCTATCTGGGCTTGTAAATTGGCAATGTTGTTGTTGGTTATCTGGATGATATTTAATGGTGCAATTCCGACATAAGCCCTCATTTGGTCATGTGCTGTTAATTTATTAAGAAAATCCTGGGTGTTTATCATTGTTGGCAGGGATTTTTTTAGTTCGTTGACATTAAACAAAGCTAATATACTTATTGCCAATGATGCTATTACTAGGACAATGAGAATGTATTGCAAAATTGGCTTTGGAGAAAGGCTACTGTAAGAACTCTGAGCATAGCCTGATTTTACACTTCTGCCCCCAACCATTTTATTTTTCTAAAATTAAGCTTATATTTAAAGGTTGTGTTTTGGAATAGTTTGTCGATTAATTTGACATTAGGCCAAGCTATGTCAGAGCGGACTTTAGGCAAAATGGGCTACCATGATTTCTTTTTTTAAAATATTTAGTTAACAACACGCACCATTTTAATTTCAGATTTAACATGATTCTTCCCACCCGCCTCCCCATATTAGACATAGCTTGGCTCTATTTATTCGACAAACTCGTTTTGGAATATTTATAGTAGTAAAGATTTTTTGTCTCATTGAATTAAAATAACAGAATTTAAGGAAAATTATTAAATACTCCAATATTGAGATTATAAAGTAAACATAGAATGAAGACTACAAAGGTTTTTATTTTTTTTCTGGTGTTTGTTATAGCTGCATCTATCGCCTATTCTTTCCAGGCAAACAGCTCAAAGTATAACCAAAATTTAATAGTTTCAAGCGGAGGAGAGACAGTAGATAGCGGAAATTACAAAAGTTATGTTGCTGCAGGAATTATAGCAGGCACTACTGACTCATCAGGATACAAGAACTGGCTGGGTTTTTTTTACATATGGCTTTTGGGAGATAACCAGCCATGCGCATCAGCCAGTCAATGTGAGGGAGGTTATTGCTGCGATAATGTATGCAAGAGTGAAGCCTGTCCGGTAGAAGAGGCTGCAGCAGCTGGAGGTGCAGCAGCTGGTGTTGGTGGAGGATTCTTCCCACTAAGAGAAGAAAAAGATTTTAGTATAAATCCAAGCAACGTAAAATTAAAGCTTACATTAGGAGAAACTGCTGAAAAAACACTTATAATAAAAAATACAGGAAAATCAACTCTAACTGTATCTCTGGATGTAGAAAGTGTAAAACAATATTTGTCTTTATCTGAGGATTCTGTTGGCCTGGAAGTTGATGAGAGTGCAAGTGTAACATTAGATTTTATTGGTAAGACAGTAGGAATCTTTGTAGGAAAGATTACAGCGAAGGCTGATGATGTTGAACAAACAATAGCAATAATACTTGAGGTTATAGGCGAGATGGTTTTATTTGATGCAAAGTTAGATATTCCTGTTGATTATGCTGAAGTGGAACCAGGGGATGAATTAAAAACCCAAATAACACTGCTTAATGTAGGAGCGCCAGAGAAGGTAGATGTTTTTGCCACATACTTTATCAAAAGCCTAAATGGGGATATTGTTTATGAGGAAACTGAAACATTCGCGGTTGAAAAACAGATTTCTTACCAAAAATTGTTTAGGATTCATGAGAGCACTGTCCCTGGAAGCTATGTTGCTATAGTGGAGATAAGATATGTGGATAGTTTTGCTGTTTCCAGCCAGCTTTTCAGGGTTGTAGAGAAAAAAGCATTTATTGAAATGGAAAAAATAACAAAAAATACAATATTAATGATTCTTTTGACATTTATTTTGATCGGGGTTATAGCAATGCTAACCTATAAGCTGGCTTCTATTAAGAAAAGGGGCA
Organism: uncultured Methanosarcinales archaeon; assembly: GCA_964650285.1. Classification (GTDB taxonomy): domain Archaea; phylum Nanobdellota; class Nanobdellia; order Woesearchaeales; family GW2011-AR4; genus JACPJP01. Next base: position 5,483 of record CAZYSP010000002.1, read on the forward strand.
GAAAGAAGAAAAAGAAAAGAAGCAAAAAGTAATTTATTCTTTTTCTGAGGTTGGTGCGAAAATCTAATTCGTGCTTGTGCGAGGCCTTAGCATTCCTCTCAACTTCGCAATTGTGAACTGCGAGCAAGCTCGTCTTGCTCGCTTGCAATTCATGGTTGCTCAGGTCGTATATTACAATCCTGCGGAGCTTTCTGATTTGGCAAATTACGCACAAGCACCGACTTTCGCACTAACCTCTTATTTGTCGAAATACTTTTGTCTTTCTTCCAGATTAGCCTTTTTCAAAGGTAATCTTCCGAAAGATATTTATATACAAAACGGGATTTAGTGTAAATAGATTACACTACGTTACACTACAACAATTTAGGCCTATTTTACAAGGAAAAAGAGGTGGATTCATTTTACAAAAAAAGAGGTGGGAATTATAGACTTAGTTATTCTTCTAGATAGAATTGGTTCTGGGCTTGATTCAGAAGTAGCTCTAGCAGCGGGTGGTTTTATTGGCTTATAAGAGATATGTCCACAAAAAGGGAAAAAGGCATGGTCCTTATTATTATAAAAACATTAGAGATGAAAGCGGCAAGGTAAAGAGCATTTATCTTGGAAAGGTAACTGCCCGCGGAAAAAAACCATTGGAGGTGGCCATAGTTTTTTTAGTGATTTTGCTTATAGTGATTTCTGCATTATTTTTTATACAGAACAGAAACCTTGTTTTGAGCAGGATATCTGCTGAAGAAACTAAATTTCCTTTTGAGGTTGACCAGATTTTGATAAAAGTTTTGGTAAAGGCTGATGAGTATATTGAGAAAGAGCTAAGGGTCATGAATGTAGCTGATGAGGAAATAGGCATTGAGGTTGATGTTTCTCTTGCTGATATTGTTGATGTGCTTGATAAGGGATTTACTATAAAGCCCGGACAGACAAAGATTGTAAGGCTTAATCTCTCTAGCTTTAATAATGTGAAGGGGACTGAGCAATCTCCAGGAGTATATATAGGCAAGATTCTGGTAAAAACAGATTCTTATGAAAAAGAAGTTCCGGTAGTAGTTGAAATTGAGAGCAAGAATGTGCTGTTTGATATGAACCTTAATCCTGTTGCAAGAGACAGGAAGGTTGTGCAAGGTGACAGCACAACTTTTGAAATAAGGGTTTTTAATTTACAGAGCATAGAATCCTTTAATGTTGGTATGGAATTTTTTGTAAAGGACGCAAATGGCAATACAATCATAAGCGAGAAAGAGAGTGTGGTTGTTAAGACACAAGCGTCTTTTTTCAAAACACTAAAGATACCCCAAAACCTGAAAACAGGAGATTATGTCTTTATTGCCCAGGCTTCTTTGGGAAATTCCATTGGGACAGCAAGCTATCTTTTTGAGGTGGAGAGTGTTGTAAAAGAACAAAAAGTTGCGAAATTCATAGGGTTCTGCAGGGATGACCCATTATGCTGGGTATTGTCAATTATTGTTTTACTGCTTATTTTTACAATTGGTGCATATGCATATTTCTTTGCAGGGGTTTTTGTTTACGAGAAGTTGTTTGGTGTAAGGATATCCAAAGCCAAAAAGGTGGAAGAGGCTGCAGCTGTTTTGCCTGCAAAAGAAAAAAAGGAAAATCCAATAATAAGCTCTTTCAGACATGTGAGTGAGAGTATAAGAAAAGCCAGGGAAAAAGGGGCTAAGAAGAAGCTGGAACTCGAGGAACAAAAGCTAGAGCTGAGAGAGAGAGAGGAAGAGCTAAAGCAGAAGAGACTCATGGAAAGAGAAAAGGCGCTGGAGATTAAAAAGAAGCTAAAAGAAAAGAAGGAGAGAGAGAAAGAAGGCAGAAAAGGGTTAGTTGGAAATTGCAGAAAACTTATTGACGAGGGTTACAGGGCTTTGGACAAAAACAACTTGCAGAAATCTGACAACATATACACAAAATTAATGGATAGGTATATGGGGCTGCCAAGTGAAAGGAAAGTAGAAATTTTCAAGGAAATTAATTCTTTCTACAAAAGTCTGCTTCTGAAAAAGCAGCAGTTAAGACGGGCTGAGGAAGAGTGGAAGAAGAAGGAAAAGGAGGATACTAAGAGAAAAGAGTTAGAGAAGAAAAAAGAACAAGAGAGAAGATTGAAGGAAAAAGAAAGAAGGGAAAAGCTAGGAGAGGAGAGAAGGAAAGCAGGAAGGAAATCTGTTTTTAAGTTCTTCCATGGTCTTGGGTTGGTTAAAACAGAGAAAGAGAAAAGAGAGATTGAAAAGCAGAGGCAAAGAGAAAAAGAGCTTAGGGAGCAAGAGAGGAGGAAAAGAGAGGAAGAGAAAAAAAGATTAGAGGAAGAGAGAAGATTGAAGGAAAAAGAAAGAAGGGAAAAGCTAGGAGAGGAGAGAAGGAAAGCAGGAAGGAAATCTGTTTTTAAGTTCTTCCATGGTCTTGGGTTGGTTAAAACAGAGAAAGAGAAAAGAGAGATTGAAAAGCAGAGGCAAAGAGAAAAAGAGCTTAGGGAGCA
>CAZYSP010000002.1:8064-85815 GCA_964650285.1 uncultured Methanosarcinales archaeon
CAAAGAGAAAAAGAGCTTAGGGAGCAAGAGAGGAGGAAAAGAGAGGAAGAGAAAAGAGAGATTGAAAAGCAGAGGCAAAGAGAAAAAGAGCTTAGGGAGCAAGAGAGGAGGAAAAGAGAGGAAGAGAAAAAAAGATTAGAGGAAGAGAGAAGAGAGCAAAAGTTAGAGGAAGAGAGGCAGAGAGAGCGGGGGTTAAGAAGAAGAGAAGAAGAGAAGAAAAGAATAGAACTGGAAGAGAAAAGACGTGAAGAGGAGAAGAAAAAGCTCATAGAATTGGACGTAAGAAGAAAGGATGAAGAAAGAAGAAGAAAACAGAAAGGAAAAGAAATAAAGTTAAGAGAGATAAAAGAATTAGAGGAAAGCATAAGTGAAAAAGATGCTGAGATTAATAAATTAAGAGAAAACATCAAGGAAACTCTTTCTGACAGGAAAGTTATAGCAAATGAAATTTCCGGAATAGAGAAAGATATTTCGGGCTTGAAAAATGAAAAAAATATGCTATTTGAGGTTTATAACGAGAGTGCTGGTACCAGGAAAAAACTTGCTGAGGAACACAAAAACAGGTTAGCTGAATGGAGAAACGAGTATGATGCCAAAGTTAAAGAAAAAAGCCAGGTAAAAAAGGAAGTCGAACAGGAGTATGAGGATAAGATAAAGGAGCTTGAGAGCGAGCTAGAGGAGTTAAGCCGCAAAGAGAGGACAGAGCAGGAAAAATGGAAAAAATTGGAATTAAAGGCAAAATATAAACTGGAAGAAAAAGAAAGAGAAAAGACAGTAAGAGAGGAAATTAAAGATCTTCGAACTGAAAAGAGAGAGATAGAGAAAGAATTTAATGAGAAAAAACAAGGTCTTGGAAAAGGAGTTGGAGGAAAAGATATTCTACAGAGACAAAAAGAGCTTGACGACCACATAAGAGAGCATGAGAAGGGTATTGAGGAATTAAAGAAAAAAATCAGTAGCAAGGAAATGTCATTGGATAGGTATGAGAACCGTATTGAGAGATTAGAAGAAGAAAAAGCAAACGCAAAGTCTGCATTAATGGACAAGAGGAAAGAGTTGGGAGGATTAAATTATCTAGGATCATTTTTTAAATTTGCAAAAAAGGTGGAGCCTGAGAAGGTTAAAAAAGAAAATGTAGTTGTGGAAAAAGAGCGAGTAGAGGAAGTAAAGAGGAAGGGATTGGAGAAAAAGAGACAAAAAGAACTGGAAGAAAGAAAGAGAGAGGAAGAAAGGGCCAAGAAAGCAAAGTTAAGGCAGGAAAAAAGAAAGACAAGAGGAAAGAAAGTTTTTGATTTCTTTCATGGCAGGGGTTTAGTTAAAACTGAAAAAGAAAAAAAGGAATACGGAAGGCAGAAGCAAAAAGAAAAAGAGCAGAGAGAACTGGAAAAGAGGAAGCTGGAGGAAAAGGAAAGAAGAAGAAAAGAAGAAGTGGGAGAATTTAAGGAGTTAGAGAAACAGGTAATAGAGCTTGGTGCTTCTAAAGAGAAAAAAGGAGCTGAGGAAGAACATGATTTGGAAAAAAGCCTAAAGGAACTTGGAGAGATTTTTGAGGAAATGAAGAAAGAAAAGAAACAGGGCATCATAAAAAAGCTGGTAAAAAGAGAAAAGAAAGTCAAGCAGCCAGAAGAGGCAAAGGCGCAGCTCAAGAAAAAACTGGAAGGCAAAAGCAGGACATTCATTAAATGCCATAAATTATTGTCAATAGCAGATAAAGCATTGCAGAACAACGACATTGTCAGGGCAAAAAAGCTTTATTTAAAAACAAGGGACCTGTATATTAAATTAGAGTATTTGGAGAAAAAAGAGATATATAATGAGCTGACTGCGCTTTATAACAAATTAAGCAAGAGTAAGTGATATTTGAGTTCTATAATTATGAAATTGATAAGTATTTTATATTGATTAAAGTTATTTTTACAAAATGGATAAATCTATTGAGGCTAAAAAAGAGAAGAAAGATTTTTTATTAGAGAGGATTAGAGAACTAGAGGAAAGAATATCCAAGACAAAGTACAATAAAAAGACGCAGCATGCCATTGGTTTGTACAAGGCGCAGCTTGCCAAGCTAAAAGAAAAGCAGAGAGCAAGATCAAAGGGCAAAAAAGGGAAAGGTTATGCTGTAAGGAAAACAGGAGACGGAACTGTTGTTTTGCTGGGTTTTCCGTCTGTTGGAAAAAGTACATTGCTTAATGCACTGACTAATGCCAAATCTCCTATAGGGCATTATGCCTTTACAACATTAACAGTTATTCCGGGAATTTTAGATTATAAATATGCAAAGATGCAGGTCTTAGATGTACCAGGAGTTGTAAGAGGAGCTGCTGCAGGAACTGGTCGTGGAAAAGAGGTTTTGGCTGTAATAAGGAATGCTGATCTTATTTTGTTTTTGATAGATGTTTTCCATCCAGAACATTTTGATGTATTAAAGAAAGAAGTTTACGATGCTGATGTCAGGATAAACCAAAAATTTCCTGATGTTAAAATTGTCAAGACAGCAAGAGGAGGAATTAATATTGGTGCAACAGTGAAATTAACAAGAATAGATAAGAAAACTATAGAAGACATTCTTAAAGAGTTTAAGATTGTTAATGCAAATGTTGTTGTGAGGGAAGAGATTAATGCAGACCAGTTAATAGATGTCATTGAGGGTAATAAGGTGTATTTGCCAGCAATTACTGTGCTGAATAAGATTGATATGGTGACAGAAGAGGAGATAAAGAAAGCCAAAAATAGGATGAAGCCTGATATCTGCGTTTCAGCAGAGGAAAATACTGGAATTGGGGAATTAAAAGAGCTGATTTACAGGAAGCTGAGAATTATCAATGTATACCTTAAGGAGTTCAATAAAAAGGCTGATATGGAAGAGCCTTTGATAATGTGGGAAAATGCCACATTAAAGGATTTGTGCCTTAAACTGCATAAGGATTTTGCGGATAAGTTTAAGTTTGCCAAAGTGTGGGGCTCGTCTCGCTTCCCGGGTCAGCATATAACTAAATTAAGTTATGAGTTAAAAGATAAAGATATAATTGAGTTAAGGATGAAATAGCTCATGATAAACTCTGCAAATATTCTTTTTTTGTTTTAAAGCCGTGTTTTTTTGCTAATTTGTCAATGCCTTTTACAAAATTACTGCCGTACTGTGCTGCTTTCTTTTTGCGCCATGCAAATTCTTTTTCTATTCCAAATTCTTCTGCTATTTCTCTTAGAATTATTTTTTTGTTTTCCTTATCAAGTTTGTACATTGGGTTAATATTCATTGCTGCTTTTATTATTTCTAAATCCATGTATGGTGTTTTTAATTCTATGCCAAGGTGTTTGGCAATTTTATAGTCTCTTAACAAGTCTCTATACCACATATTTTTAAGGCCGTTCCATGATTCTTTATGCACAGCTTCAAAATTATTTTTTTTCATAGCATCTTCATGTCTTGCATAACCAGCAAATATTTCTTCTGTTCCTAAACCACCAAATAGTATTTTTATGTTATCTTGTAATGCTAGTTGTGCAGTTGCATACAGAACAGAACCGACAGAAACCCAAACAATTTCATCATTATTCAATACCTTAATAGTATTTTTTATAATATACTCAAATTCTTCTAAACTTAAAATTTTATATTTTAAATCAAAGTTGTATTTATCTGCAATGCGTTTTGCATACTCTATATCTTGGGAATTTTCCAAGCCAATAGTAAAACAGGTAAAATTGTAATTATGCTTTTTGCATAAGAAAGCTATTAAGGTGCTGTCAATGCCGCCAGAAAATGATATTCCAAATTTTTCTATGTTTTTTGCTCTTGAAATTACTGTTTTTTCTATTAAATCTTTAAGTTTTCTTTTTGCCCTTTCCTTGTTTGTCTCTAGATTATCATACGCAGTTTCTATGGAAGAGGTGAGCTTTTCCCATTCTTCTTTTTTTATCAGATTGTTTTCTTTAATGTAGATTTCCATTTGTTTAAGGATATAGTGTTATTTTAAAAAGTTTATTGATTATTCTGATTTCGACAGATTTAAATAATATAATTAAATAATTGTTAGAATGGCAAAAAAAGAATCTAATGCGAGCAATGAAGAGCAGATTGGGTTTCATAAAGGTGCATTAACTACTTTAGCCAAAGAAAGGGAAGAGATGCTAAGGATACTGCAAATAGTTGAGCAGTTAATGCAGATGCACATAAAATCATTAAATGAGCTAGGAGTGAATCTGGAAAAAGCAGCAAGGGACATGAAAAGTGGTTCTGGGAAGAAAGAGATAAAGAACGTGCCAATAGAAGATATTTTAAAGTAGGTTTTGATTCTTATTAATCTGGTATAAATGAAATATTCATTTACTTGTTATGGGCATGAAAATATTACATCAAAGCATAAAACTACATTGGAGTTTACAAAAGATAAGGATTTAAGGTTAGATGGTGATTGTATTGTTGGTGTTAGGGCTGATTTTAATTTAGAGGAAATCAAGAGATTCATTAAGAAATTAAACAATAATAAAACTACAATAATAATAAAAACAATGGATAATAAAACAAATAAAATAAAAAATAATAAAATAATTGAGAAGATAAATGCTGAGATTAATCCGGGCTTTAATTCTGGCAAAGAGATGGTAATCAGGAAGACTGATTTTGTTTCTGAGAGGACTTTTGCTATAAAGTCAGATAAAGCTGCTTTTGAGTTAAATAATGATTTAATTGTGTTTTTGAAGAAAAAAATGAGTAAAGTAAGGGTTATTGTTGAAAATTAATTTGGAGAATTATAATACGGAGTTTATTCTTCTGCTCTTATTAATATAATTTAGAATCCTGCTTGTTGTATATTTCCCAGTCCCTAAGAAATAATTGTTGTGTTTTATTATCACAAAACCGGAATAATTTCCATTGATTTCCAAATCTTCTCCATGTAACCATTGTTTTGCTTGTTCTTCATCAACTTCCACAATGTTTTTTTCTGCTTTTAGACCAACCATCTGGGAACCTTCAATGCTTAACCTTATGCCAAGTTTGTCAATTTCGCAAAAATACATCCCAACAGAATTAATCCTTAATTTCGAGAAATCTATTTTTGAAATGTCCCTGTTAACAATAAAAATCCTGTTTTTTGTATTCTTTAGAAAAGCATAGTCGGGCTTTAATTTAGCTCCCCACTGGGCTTCTATTAATTTGAGAATTTCTTTTATTTCCTTGCTGTTGATGATTTTTAGCTGGGGCATTTTGAATTTAGAGTATCAAACTCCCCACATGGGATTTTTTTCCCTCATTATGGATGCTATTTCTTTCAAAATTCCTATTTCTTCCTGTGACAGGTGCTTCTTAAACTCTTTTAGTTTTCTGAAGTCTTCTTCCGGTACAGCCGAATAAAGAATATCCCCTTCATTTATTTGCCTGCCTACAGTAACCTTGGGTAATGAAATGGCAACCTGCTTTCCTTTCTCTGCTTCATTAATATTCTCCTGATTTTCCTGAATGCTTTTTATTTCTGTTATTTTGTTTCCATCTTTTTTCATCAATGGCGTGTCAACTTTTATTTTTCCTTCTAAGACCTCGGCTCCGACAACAGCCGGATTATTCTGCCTGAATACATAACCTTTCATAATTTGCATTTTACAGGGCCTGACCAAGAACTCTATTTCTTTTCCTTCTATTCTTTTTCTCTCTTGTTCCTGGTATTTTTCAAAATCCTCAATTAATTTGTAAATAACATTGTTTTTTATGACTTTGACATTTTTTACCTGCACGTCCGGCATTAGCTCAACATTAAATCCAAGAACTGCTGCATGTAATGGGTCTTTTTCGTAGCTTATTGATGCGTCAGAGATGTCTTTTTTTGAAATATTGCCGATAGATGCTTTTTTTACAGGGATGTTTTTTTCTTTTAGTAGTTTAGTTAGTGCTTCCAAACTTCCCAATGAATCTGCTTTTATCACTATGCCTTGCATGTCTGTTTCAATTATAACTTCTTCCACTTCTTTTTTTATTTCCTGCTTTACTTTTTCTATCTCGTTTTCTGAACATGATCTTAATGGCATTCCTGCAACTACATTTTCCAGTTCAGGGGAGAAAATCTTAACTCCAGAAGCTGCTAAAACCTGTTTGACAGAACTAAACTTTGTTTTTTTATCCCTCATGTCTGCCAGAGGTATTGGTTCTAATAATGCTTTTACTTTTGTTGCTATTGGCTCGTCCAGGGTTCCTATTACAATGATATCATTCTGCTTTAGAGTTCCGTCATAAATAATTACATCTATTGTTTTTCCTATGCTTTTTTCTTCCTTAACTTCCAATATAGTACCACGGGCATTTCCTTTTATGTTTATTTTTAGACTCTGCTCCATAAATTTCTGGGCTAGGCCTGTAAGAACCATTAAAAGTTCTGGGATGCCTTCTCCTGTTTTTGCTGAAGTTGGAACAATTGCTATTTGCTTTGTGTAGTCCTCTATCCTATCAAAGCGTTCTGCATTAAAGCCCAGCTCTGAAAGCTTTCCAACGAGCTCATAAAGTTTTGTATCCAAAAGTTTTTGAATAGTTTCTGACTGGGAGTTTATGTTTTGGAGCAAGAATATGTTTTTGCTCTGCCATCCCTGCAGCAGGTCTATTTTGTTTAAGGCAATAATGAAGGGCGTTTTATACTGCTTTAGTATGTCAATACATTCCAATGTCTGGGGCATAATGCCCTCACTTATGTTTATAACCAAGATGGCTATATCAGCCAGATTTCCTCCTCGCTTTCTTAATGAGGTAAAGGCTGCATGGCCTGGAGTGTCGATGAAAAGCAGTCCTGGAATGGTAAGATTCAATTTTAGTGTGTCCAGAAGCTTACCGCACAGTTTTTTGATTATTTCTAAAGGTATATTGCTGGAGCCAATATGCTGGGTAATTTTTCCAGCTTCTGTTTTGGTGATAGAGCTCTGCCTAATATAATCCTGCAAGCTTGTTTTTCCATGGTCTATATGACCGACAAAAGTTATTATTGGTTGCCTTAATTTCATATTAAATAGTAATAGAATTTGTTTTTTAAAGGTTGTTATTATTATGTATATTAAAATATAGAAATATTTAAATACAAGATACCATTTCAGAATAGTATCAGTTTGAGGTGGTTAAATGTTGAGTCACAGAATCTTATTTGTTGTGTTTCTTGTATTTGGCTTGATTGGGGCTATTAGAATCAGCGATCCTGTTGGCTCTGATGATTTATTTTTTGTGCACGTCAATGTTAATAATGAGGGAACAAGGGATTTAGATGATTTAAGTGTAAGAGTGCTTTTTTATGATTTGGGCATTATTTTGCAAACAAATTCCTTTGACTTAGATGATGGTGATTCAACTGGAAAACTTATTTTCTGGGATGCACCTAGTTATATTAAGCCGGGAAATTATTTGGTTAGGATAACTGCGAGCAATGATGATGTCGGGGAAGTAAGGCACAGGATTGTTACTATTGCTTAAATTCAGTAGGTTTTATCCAATTTTTTCTTAATTTTTAATTAAATAGATAATCTTTTATTTGAATTAATATTCTAATGTTCTATGTATGAAATTGTAAGGGAAGGGAACGCAGTTATAAAGATAAAGAAAGCTAGTAAGGTGTCCAAGGAAATGGATGTTTTCTATAATCCTGTTATGGGGATTAATAGAAGCATTTCGGTTTTATTGTTAAATTCTATAAGGAAGAAAAATATGCAGATTGCATTGCCTCTAGCAGGATCCGGCATCAGAGGGATAAGATTTTTGAAAGAGTTAAAGAAGAATAAAATCAAGAGTATAAGTTTTAATGATTATAACATAAAAGCAGTAAATTCAATTAAAAATAATTTGAATCTCAATAAAATCAACAAATTTACAATGCTTGGAAATCAAAGATTTCCGGCACCAACTTCGTTGGTAATAAAAAATATAGTAAATAACTCCAATAATAACAAAAAAGCAATAAAAAAATTCGACAATAATTCAATAAACAATAAAAAAATAATAATTTTCAATGAAGATGCCAACTTGTTCTTATTAAATTCTAGTGGTTTTGATTATATTGATATTGACCCATTTGGAACTTCTAATTCTTATGTTGATGCTGCAATTAAGAGAATTTCCAGGAATGGTATCTTGGCTGTGACAAATACAGATACAGCAGCTTTGACAGGAACTTATCCAAAAGCATGTATGAGGAAATACTGGAGCACGCCTAAAAGGGATTACATGATGCATGAGACTGGATTGAGGATATTAATCAGGAAGATACAGTTAGTGGGGATGCAGTATGAAAAGGCTTTAGTACCAATATTTTCGTATTTTAAGGAGCATTATTTCAGGATTTTCTTTCAGTGTGTTAAAGGAAAGAAGTTATGTGATGAAATAGCTGCAAAGCATGGAATGTTTAATGGTGCTGGGCCTTTGTGGTTAGGAAGTTTGTGGGATAGTAAGTTAGTCAATAAAATGTATAGTACATTATTAAAGAGCCCCAATAAAAAATGATGCAGTGAAAATAAGTACAATAATAAATAAAAATAATCGAACAATGAAAAATAAAACAATGATAAACACCAATAAAAATAATAATGAACTATTGAAATTCTTAAAAATTATTAAAGAGGAATCTAAAATAAATGCTGTTGGGTTTTATGATATACACCAGATAGCGAAAAATAAAAAATCAAGAACAATAGTGAGAAAAGAAGAGTTTATTAGAAAAATAAGGAAAAAAAGATTTAAGGCTTCTAGTACTCATTTCTCAGGTACCGGAGTTAGGTCCAATATTTCCTATGATAAATTATTGATGTTGTTAAAAGAATAGATTTTTATATTAGATATTCCGTAGTATAGATTATTATTGCTGAAAAAAAGAGGCAAGATGAAAAAAAGGGAATTAAGTTTAATACTAATTTGATTTATTTAATAATAGTCATTATAGTTATTCTTATGCTTGTTTTAGGAAGAAAGGGTGGAGAAGAGATTGAGGTCTTGGAAGAAAATCTAGGCTTAGAAGAAGGTGCAGGCTCTGGGTTTTTGGAGATAGAAACTATGCCAGATAATGCGGAAATATTTCTGGATGATGATTATAGTGGTGCAAGTCCAACTACTGTATACAATGTTCCTGCTGGACAGCATAATGTTGTTATAAAAAAAGAAGGCTATGAAGATTTTGTAAGCGAGGTGAGCATAGAAGCAGGCAGGAAAGCTTTTCTGGAAGCTAGTTTAGTATTAATGCCAGTTACTGAAGAAAAGGTTGAGATTATAGACATTATAGAGGGTGATGTTGAAGTTATAGGGTTCGTTGAAGAAGAAGAAACCTTAACAGAAACTCCAGAAGCTAGTAACATAATAAACATTGGTGAGAAATTTTTGCTTTATTATGATTTCAGTGAAAAAGAATTTACAGATAAAAGAAATTTTGATCAGGATATTTTCTCACAAAGGAACACTAGACATTTTGTTTTTACAAGGATTAACCCTGCAAATATAAAGGCTGTTGAGAAAGATATTGGTGATGTTGAGAAAGAAGATTGTGTTGGAATAAGAGGCCAGTTTGAATGGCTGTATTCTGGGCAGAGTTTGTGCATCATAACAAAAGAAAACAACATAGTGGCATTAGGCGGAACTTGGGATGAGACAAAAAATACAGATCTTAAGTGGAAGGTGTTGAGCTAATACTCAACACTTCAAGCCTCCCCATTAGTGCAGCACAACATTATAAGCCCACCCCAACAGAAGATCAAATTATTACACAACTAGCTAGCCAATAGCTCTTCTTATATCAATTGCTTCAACAGAATTAACACCAGAAATTGTTTTTATGCTTTCTTCTAATGGTTCGGTTGAACCTTTGCTTTCGTCCATTACAAAGATTATTTTTAATGCTTTTAGCCCAAAAGCTATTGGCTCAAGTTCTGTTTTAGTTTCTGTATTTCCTGCAAATTTTTTGATTTCTTCTTCTGCTTTATTTTGAATTAAAGAAAACTCGACTTCTGGACTTTCCGGCATTATTTTTAATGTTACAACTACATTGGCCATTTTAATTGGGACCTTCAAATTGACATTGAGAACATGTATACTTAGCCGCTATTTCCCTGCAATGCATGCATCTAATAATTTCCTGCTTATTGCAGTTAGGGCAATTAAATGCAGCTGAGCCTTTTGAATTTGTAACATTCTTTTTGCACGATGAGCATACTGCTTTTTCTTTTGACATGCTTTTTAGTATTTGAGTTTCATTTATAAAGGTTTTTAATTGGTATAGTTGCCAGTTAGCCGCAATAATTCACAAACTACAATATTCCTATAGTGATATTTTTAACAATTGGTTATTTATATCAGTATTATTATCCAGTAGCATATGTATTTGCCAACTACTCACATTGGTGGATTGCCGTATACTGGAGAGAATAGTATTCAGAAAGCTGTAGATTTAAGTGTTGAATGTTTTGATATACCTTTTTTGCCTGAACTAGGATCAAAAGGAGATAATATAGATAGTCCTATTAAAAATCCAGGCAAATTAAGTTGTCTGGATGAGTTTGTAAAACGTATAGGAGATGGAACATATGAAACAGTAAAAATTCAAATTGCTGGTCCTGTAACAGCATATAAATATGATAAATACTTTAGCAGTTGTATCGATCACCTTAATGCTATAAAGAATGTTCTTCCTTCGAATATAAAAGAAGTTGTAGTTTTTGCAGATGAACCAAGTTTATCTGATGTAGTTTTTGATTTTGATTATGAATGTTTGCATAAGGACTGGTTAGCAATTGCCGAATCTTTAAAAACTGAATCTTTTAAAATCAAAACTGGAATTCATTCATGTGGTGATCTAACTGATAGGATGGAATTACGTAGATTTGATGCATTATTTAATTCTGAAATTAATATTATAAATGTTGATGCATCAAAGTATGATACTACAAAATATCCAAATTATAGGGGTGATGAAAATAAGAGTAAAAGAATAGCATGGGGGGTAGATTTTGGTAATGACTTAAGATTTAAAAATATAAATGAAATTGTTGAGTACCTTGGACAACATGCTCAAGATGGAGACTTATTGACGCCGCCTTGTGGTTGGAGTCATAGATTATACAATGAGGGTGATGTTATGGGGGGTGTTGAAACGCTAAAAGCAGTTCAGTCTCGTTTGAATGAATTATAATTTTTAGTTAATTGTAGAAATTATATTATTATTTTCGTCAATTTCAAAGGTTTTCCCAAGAAATTTCTCTATTGTGTAGATATTTGTCTTAGTGTGGTTTGTTATTTTTGATGTTTTGATTTTATTGCCAGCTAGAGCCGTAAACGGCAAAATTTGGTCTGCAAGATGCATATCAACGGGTGCTTTGCTATTTATTTCTGCTGCAAGTGTTTGAGCTGCTTCTTTGCCAACGATTTCTGCTTTTTTTCCTCTTTCTCCTAGTGAATCTGCACCAAGCCTTATTGGATTTTTAATATCAATCTCATCTTTATTTTTTGAGAAAATTGCCCACAAGGTTATTCCAGAGCCAGTTGATAGTGTCTCACTATAATGTATTTGGATGTTTACTGGACATTTATAATTACTTAAGCTTACTTCAGCTGCTTTTGCCTGCCTTTCAGCAACATTTGCATTTTGCAAATCTAATGAAGCATGGGAAATACCTTTTATTTGTATTAAGCTTCCTTGTTCCATTAAATTAATCTTTGGAGCATTATTTTTTATATTATTATAAAATTCATTAAAATCCTTGAAATCTGAAATTTTGTATATTGGATTAATTTTTAGCTGTACATTGCCATTTCCTTTTGGATAATAGCCGCGCTTTATCAGCCTGTATTCTATATTTGAGTATTTTTTAATTTGGGGTAAAAAAATTTCATTGAAATATTCTATAGAAGAAGCCCATTTTCCGTTTGTGCCTCCAATTACGTTTAATTTAACTGGCTTGTTTGCAAACATTGATGGCAATAAGACTGCTTGTAGGAATAAAGATATAGAGCCAGCTGTTTGTATGTCTATATCTATGGTTTTGCCTTCTATTTTTTCTGGAACATATTTTAATGATGTAGAGCCTAGAGAAGCACCTTCTGTTTTAGCATTGCATAGCTTTTCCAGAGCTTTGATGCAGAATAAATGCTGGTGCTTTAAACCTGACTGCGGCCTGTTTTTTCTAATGTTTGTTATTTCAAAGGGTTTTTGGGTTAATGTGGATAGGGCTAATGCTATTCTTGCTATAGAACCACCACCTTCAAGATAACTGCCATCTAACTCTATCATAAAAACAAAGAATAAGGGTTATTATTTAAAAATTGTTAAAGTTAGATGTTTTCTATCTCTGCAAGTATGCTATCAACATCATCCAGCTCAGATGTATCAAGCTCTTCATCTGTGTCAGCAGCATCAGAAATATCTGCTGCAACCTCATCTACAGAGGCTTCTCCTGTCACCGGAGCTTCTACTTCTGGTTCTTCTGCAGGAGGTACAGGAGTTGGTTTAGGAGCACAACTCACTATTAAAACCATTACCAACATTATTAACACACTAAAATTTAATTTTTTAAGCTTCATTTTCTTCTTCATCCTCAGTTTCATCTTCAATTTCTTCCTCGTCTTCTTCATCTTCTATCTCAATTAAATCGTCTTCATCATCTGTTTCAAAGTCAGCTTCTCTGTAAGATGCTTTGATCTCTCTTACAATCTCTTTTAAGATATCATGTGCCTCTTTTAGGTCATCATGAGCTTCTCTTGCTAATGCTTTTGCTTCTTCAAGCAAAGTTTTTCTATCTTCATCAACGCCAGTTGCTTTTGCTTCTTTGAATTTTTCATTGGATTGTCTTAATTTGTCTCTGGCTTCGGCTATTTTGTCGCTAAATTGTGTTACTTTCTCATCTATACCTTCTACATCAATTCCCTTTTCTTCCATCTCTGCCAGAATTCTGTCTAGCTTTTTTTCTAAGTGCTCGCTTCTTTTTACCAAGCTTCTTACTTTTCCATTAACAACTTCTCTAGCATGTATCTTTGATTTTGCCTTTATTCTTTTCCAGGCTACATTTATTTTTTTAGCTGCTGCCCTTATTTCTTCTTTTGTGGTTGCTGCTTCTACATCTGCTTTTGCATCATTTATCTCATCAATTTTTGCATTTATATCGGCTATAATAGACTCTGTTTCTTTTTCATCCAAATCTTCTGATTCCTGAACTTTGCTTTTTACCTTTTCAAGATGATTTATTATTGCTTCAGCTGCCCTTAACAATCCTTTTTTTGCGTGCTCTATTATTGCTTCATCATTTCCTGCTTCTTTAGCCTCAATTAATGAACTTCTTCTTTCTTTTATTTTCTCTTTAGCTTCATGGAGTCTTTCTTCTGCTCGTTCAAATCTTTCTCTTATCTCCACTTTTTTATTTTCTGAAACTATTCTTTTCTTGAATTTCAATCTTACATCTACTTTCCTGATTTTAATTTTATCGAGCCTTTGTTTTATCTTGGCTTTGTCAAGTTTAGAAATTTCGTCCAGCCTTGCCCTGTCCAGATTGGAAAGTTTTTCAATCTGTCTTGCATCTAAATCAGCAATTTTCTTGAGCCGCTCTTCACTTAAGCCGAGCATTTTGCTTAGCCTAGCTTCTTTAACTGTTGTTAACCTAGTTATTTGCTTTTGTCTTAGATTTGAAAGTTTTTCAATCCTTTCTTTGTTTAATTTGCTAATCCTTTCCAGCTTCTCTTTTTCTAAATGCTTTAATTTTTCAAGTTCTTCTTTTCTTAGTTCTTTTAACCTATCTAACCTTTCTTTTCTCAGATCTATAAATTTTCTTTCTTTTAGAATATCTTCTTTTGTTATTCTAACTGCTGTGACTCTTTTTTTCTGAATTTCTTTCGAGTTTTCTGCTTTTTCTTTTTGCAGTTCTTCAGCCGCCCTGAGTTTTTCTTTTTGTAAGTCTTCAGCTGCTTTTAGCCTATCTTTTTCTAATTCTTCAGCTTCTTTTTGATTGTCTGTTAGGTCTTGGGCAATAGAAATAGGTATTAAGCTTATTAAAAAAATCATTAATACAAATATGGCTCCTTTTTTTTTCATTTTGATTATTTGATGGTTCGGAGTTTATAAATTTTTTGCTATATCAGTTATTGATTTTAAGAGTAGAAAACCTTATAAATCTGAACTATTTTGGCATTTTCGGGGGGTGTAGTTACATGTCAGCTGAAAAAGAGTTGGTTAATTTCTGGCTAAACAGGAAAGGATATTTTACTGTCAATAATCTTAAAAGCGGGAATAAGGATATTGGAATTCTAGCGCTAAAGTTTGATAAAGAAGTTTTGACCCATATTACGCATGTTGAGATAACTTGCTCAATAACTGGTTTTAATGAACAAAATTATGCTATTGATAAACTCATTAATGAGAAATTCGATGACAAGAACATTACTGCTGCAATAAAAAAATACACAAAAGATATGAGCAAGGATATTGATATAGAGAACGTTGTTGTTCTTAACTCTCTGCCAAAAGAAAAGGACAACATAATAAAAAATTTAGGAAAAAAGGGCGTAATAATGGTAGAGTTTGAGGCCATACTCTCTGATGTAATGAAAGAGCTAAAAACAGGTTATTTCAAAAATGATGTTATAAGGACGATGCAGATTACAAAGTTTTTGTTATTGCAAAATCCAAAAAAGTTTGTTGATGTTTTGTACAATACATTGAGTCAGGCAAAAATAAGGGAATTTTTAGCTGAGCTATTAAACAGAGATGAGATAATAAAAGAGTTCAAGAAGACAAATGAAGAAAGACTGGCTTTGATATTAAAGCGAGCTACGATTAAACCAGAGAAATTAGCTGAAATGCTGGAAAAGGGTGTCTTGAACAGGAAAACAAGAAAGCCTTTTATCACATCCCTTATGGAGCAGAAGAAGATTGGCAAGGTGTATAAAAAAGAAGCAGAGAGAAGAAAAGAAACACCCTTGAAGAAGTTTTTTGGATGATTTTTTTATTTAATTTTAGCCATATGCAAAGCAGCTTTTACAGCTCTTTTTGAATATTCTATAGCACGTGCGTCAGCTTGCTGCCAGGTTACTCTTGGGCCTATTATTCCGAAACCAATAGGTTTGTTGTAATGCAGAGAAAGTTCCAGCAGTTTTTGTGCAATAGTATTTACAATCACTACATCGTGTTGAGTATCACCCTGGATTACAGCTCCTAAAGTCACTACTGCATCTATCTTTTCTCTTAAGGCTACACTTGTACTTATTTTTTTGTCCTCAAGCAAATTTTTTACAGCAAAAGGGATTTCAAATGTCCCAGGAACATGAATTTTTTTGACTACTTTTGCGCCTAAAGATTTTGCAACCTTTTCAGCATTCTTTTCCATCTTTGATGTTATTTTTTCATTAAAATCTGAAATAACAATAGCTATTTTTGTCATTTTATTTTTTAATTGATTTAATGGTTTTTGCCAGAGCGGACCGTAGTCAAAATGGGTATTTTTTAAAAAACAAAAAATGCAAGCATTTTAATTTCAGATTTATGGTTATTCTGCCCACCCCCATCCCCTAAATTGGCAAAAACCTTTTTTATTTTTATAATTTAATTATCTTTCCCTTTATTTCGTCATTTATTGTTAATATTCCAAAGGTGTTTATTGTCGCAAAGACTGTGTCTGTTGGACTGCCGGGATTAAACATCAATGTGTTGTCTATTTTTCCATTAAATGGTCGGTGGGAGTGGCCAAATATTATGCAGTCAGGCTTTTCTTCAAAATAATTTAAAATGCGTTCAGCAAGACCTTCTGGTGGACCAGAGCCGTGTGTTACTGCAATCTTAAATTCTTTGTCATTGTTTTTTATATTGATAATGGCTTTTTCCGGCATTTTCTCAGCAACGTCATCAGAGTCCATATTTCCATGCACACCAACAAAGTTATTATTATTTTCCAGGCTGTTGGCAACTTCTATTGTTTGAAAATCTCCGGCATGGATTATTAAATCAGCATCCTTAAAGTGCCCTATAAGCTGCTCTGGTATTTTTGCTGCCCTTACAGGAATATGCGTGTCTGATAGGACAACTATTTTTTTTATATTTTCCAGATTTTTTACTTCTGTTTTAGAGCTTAACAGGACCTTCATCCTCTTTTCCTTGTCTCCTGCCAGTACCCGCATATTTTGTTAAGATTGTTTTGCCTTTTAATAGCTCAAGAGCATTTAAGGCATGTTTTTCTGAACGGTTTTTTGCTATTTCATAAAGTTCCTTATCATCTTTTGCCTCATCCATGTGAACAAAGACTTCCAGAATATGCTTCTTTACTTTCAATTGCGCATTTTGAATTCCTGTTGAGGCTTCATGAGCGCACTGCCTGTCTATTGGAGCAGCTCCTGCCATTCCAAATGCCATAACAATATCGCAATTATGATCTTCAAAAAGTCTTAAGCATGCCACTAGCAAATCCTTAAAGCCCGGCACTGTATATCTTTCTATTTCACACTCTGAATTTTTTTTAATTATATCTATTGCAAAGCCTGCCATGTTCACTCTTGCAAATGTTGTATCAGCAATGCCTATTTTTGTCATTTTATATCATTATTTTGTTCAATTTTTTAATATTTTTATCTCATTAATTTATCCAATTTTTTATTAATTTTAATTCAATAATTTTATTATTGATAATTTTTAATTATATTGGATATTTTTTATTGTTATTGGAGCATTAATTTTATTTTATCCCCTTCTTTAAGGTTTAATTTTGATTTTAAATGTATTGGTGCAATAAACTCTATAATATCCTTATGCTTGTTTATGTCTGGTATTATTATAAAGCCATTTGTATTATTTATTTTTGCTTTATAACAATTTACTCCATAAAATGTTCTATTATCTTTTTCATAGCCGTTAATTCTTATTGGACTGGTTTTTTTTAATGGATCTATTTGTGTTTCGTTGACTTTTAAATTTAATGTTCCTGGATATGCCTCAAAACCAAGCTTTTCCTTGATTTCCTTTTTGTAGTGCTCCATGGACATGAAAAAAGAGCCTTCTCCTAGTCCAGAAGTTACGATGCCTTCCAAAATTATTGCACCCCCATGCTTAGAAGAGTTATTTTGCTTATAAAGTTTTGTGTGAATAAGGGCTGTGCCAGAGCGGTGTTGCAAGCGGCATTCGACAAAGTCGAATGCAATTCACGGCAAAATGCTGCATCTTGATTTTATTTTTTAAAACACTTAGTGCAGATTCACAGCATTTTAATTGATGTCATTTGATGCTATTTCCCACTCACCGCCCGTGAATTGCGAGCGGCTCGGAGTCGCTCGTCGCGTTCACTAGACACAGCCCTATATTTTTATGTAGAAATCATCTAAACAAATCCTTAAAGCTTATATTGAGTTTTTTTCCTGTTTTGATGTCTTTTGCAAAGACCTTTTTTTGTATGCTGATTACCTTTATTTTGTCTCCTTTGTATTCTATTATGTCTCCTTTTTTGAATTTTGGGATGCGGAAAAGCACATTTACCCTATAAAGGTCTTTGCTGGTTACCCTGCTTCTGGTGTGCAGCTTTCTGCTCACTATTAACTGGCCAGAAAAATGGTGCTGGAGTTTGTTTCCAAGGCTTCTTAGGAGTTTTTGCGGAGCTACGTAAATATCTATTCCGTTTGTTACCTTGCTTATCTTAGCTATATTTGCATTTTCATTTTTTTCTATTTCCTTCACTGCAAATTCAACTACTTCATCGCCTATATTTCTTAACTGCAATGTTCCTTCAAAATAGTCCTTATTGTGCATCATTGTAAAATTGGTCTATGCCAGAGCGGAATTGAAGCCAAAATGCTGCATCTTGATTCTTTCCGTAAAAACACTTGGTAAAGGTACACAGCATTTTTATTAATGTCTTTGCATGCTTTTGCCCGCCCGCCTCCCCTAGAAAGGCATAGCCCCTTTTTATATATATTCAACAAAAACAAAAGCTTTTTATGCTTTCTTGTTGTTTTTTGGGGTTTATGGGTAAAAGGAAGTTTAAAAAACTACTTAAAAAGGTGTGGTATTTCATTTGGGAAGACAACAGTATATGGAGCTGGTTTGTTAATGTAATACTGGCATTTGTTCTTATTAAGTTTATTGTGTATCCTGGTTTGGGTTTTTTATTGACAACTAGCCATCCTGTTGTTGCGGTTGTAAGCGAGAGTATGGAGCACAATATGGAGTTTGATGCGTGGTGGGAAAAAAATAATGATTGGTATATTGAAAATGGAATTAATAAAGAATATTTTGAAAAATTTCCATTAAAAAATGGCTTTAATAAAGGGGATATTATGGTTTTAGTTGGCAAGGATGTAGAAGATATTAATATCGGGGATATAATAGTTTTCAAAAGCAACAGAAAAGATCCTATAATACACAGGGTTGTTAAAAAAATGCAAAATGGTGAAATTCATTTCCAGACAAAAGGCGACAATAACAAGGATTCCATAAAAAATAGCAAACTTGATGAGACGAATTTAAGAGAAAATATTATAATAGGAAAAGCTGTTTTTAGAGTGCCTTTATTAGGATACATAAAAATATGGTTTGTTGAGATACTTAAATTTATAGGTCTGGCATAATGATTCAGTAAGATTATTATATAAGAACTAAAAATGAGGCTTAAATAAAATGTTTTGTCCGAAGTGCGGTTCTGTATTGTTGCCGAAAAAGGAGGGAAATAAGAAGAGCCTAGTGTGCAGTTGTGGATATAAAAGCACTAATGTAGAGGGTATAAAGATAACTGAAACTGTGGCTAAAAAGGAAAAAGAAGTTGAGGTGATAGAGAACAGTATCGATATACTTCCAAAAACCAAGGTTAAATGCGAGACGTGCGGGCATAAGGGGGCTTTTTTCTGGACTGTACAAACAAGAGCAGGAGACGAACCAGAGACTAAATTTATGAAGTGTGAGAAGTGCGGGCATATATGGAGAGATTATGATTGATAAGGCTTTTATCAAAAGTTTTAGGGTATAGAAAGTTATAAATAATAAACATTTAAATATTATCTTTGAAATACTAATTAAAAAAGAGGTGCTAGATGGAGTTGGGGCGTTTAATAAATCTTGTAGTTATTTCTGGTATTTTTAGTAAAAAGGATGATGAATTAGACATATTGCCACCGCCTCCGCCATTTCCCGAGATTGGAAAAGAAAGTGGGGGGGTGAAAGAAGCCAGGAAAATAAGAGAAGAGCAAGAAAATCAAAAACAAAAGGAAATTGCGCTTAAAAGAAAAAAAGTGGAGCAGGAGAAAAGGCACAAAGAAAGAAAAAAAGCAGGGTTAGAGAGAGAGAGAGAACTGGAGGAAAAAAGAAAGTTAGCTGAAAAACACAGAAAGGAGAAATTAAGGAAAGAGAAAAGAAAAGCTAGAGGAAAAGGAGTTTTTGATTTCTTTCATGGCGTGGGTTTAGTTAAAACTGAAAAAGAAAAAAAGGAATACAGAAGGCAGAAGCAAAAAGAAAAAGAGCAGAGGGAATTGGAAAAGAAGAAGAGAGAGGAAGAGAAAAAAAGATTAGAGGAAGGGAGAAGAAAGCAACAGGAGGAATCAAGGAAAGAGAGAAAGTTGGAGGAAAAGAGAGAAAAAGATCTTGCACTTAAAAGGGAAGAAGAAAAAAAGAACCAAGTTAAAGAGAAAACAGTACAAAGACCAAAAAAGGCAGTTTTTGGAAAAATTTTCAAGAAAAGAGAGGAAACTGAATTTGCTAAAGAACTAAAAGAGATAGAAAAAATAGCTCAAAAACCAGTAAAAGAAAAAAAGAAAGGTGTGAAAGCAAAGTTAGAGATGCCAGAGCTTATATCCTTAAAGACAGAGAAATTTGAGAAGGAAACAACAAAGCCAGAGGAGGTTGTGAAAGCAGAGGAAGAGATACAAAAAGCAATTAGTGGAATGAGAAAGGCAAAGAAAGCTTCTGTTGTAAAGGGCCTGTTTAGGAAGAAAAAACCTGCTGAGGAAAAGGTAGAAACTCTTGAGGTAATGCCAAGAACTTATGACAAGATAGACCATGTTGAGCTAATTGAGGAAAAAGTACACAAAGCAAGGTTAGCGTTGATGGACTTCAAGTTTGATGAAGCAAAAAGAAGATACATAGAGATAATGAAGATGTATAATGAGCTAGAGCCTAAAAAGAAATCAAAAGTTTACCATGACATTAAGGATTTGTATTATGAGAGGAAGTCTGCAGAGAAGTTTGTGAAGTAGTTAGTTCAATTTTGTTGTTTTTTACTAGAAAAGCGTAAATAAAAAAGAGCATAACTTATTATTAATGGAGAATAAAAAACTTAAATAAGAGGTTAGATGAAGTTCTAGAAAGATTACATTATCTGGAGAGGGTTATTAGGAACCTTAAAGATAGAGAAGGAACGTTAATTACAGGGGTTGGAGGGGTTGATGAAAGACTGTTTAGAGAGATAGCAAATTATGAAATGTCAACGGAGGAATTGAAGAGGGCCTTTGTGTTGCTTCTGAGGCAGGATGCCAGAAGATTGAAAGATATGTGTATTAATAATATCGACCTCTTTGGTAATGTATCGGAAGGGTTTAGCAAAATTGATAGAATTCTTGATTTTATAAGGGAGCATGAAGACCATGATATAAAAAAATCAAAAGAATTACAGGAATTTGTAGCGAAATCTAAGATCAGATTGAACAATATAAGAAAAAAGATGGTTGATGGTGTCAATAAAAAAAGAGGAGAGAAAAAAGAGATGCGGGATACGAAAAGGTTGCAGAGATGGAAGTAACAGTCCCAATAAGTACTTCTTGATTTATAATTTATTTTTCCGCAAAGTTAATAAATTATATATTTTTCTAGATTTTTATGGTTAAGGGATTTTTTATTGTTATGGATGGTATAGATGGCAGTGGCAAGAGTGAAATGGTAAAGCTTCTGCATGACTATCTTTTGTCAAAGAGCAAGAAATACAGGATTTTGACAACTAGAGAGCCGACAAATGGTATGTATGGCAAGGAAATAAGGGATATTCTGGCAAAAGAGAAGGATCCTAACATAAACGGGCAGAAGATGCTTGAGCTGTTTATAAAAGACAGGGAAGAGCATTTGAAAAACACAGTTATTCCGTTTTTAAACAAATCAAATGACCATGAGGCGAATATAGTCATATGCGACAGGTATTATTACTCAACTATTGCCTTCCAGGCTACACAAGGCTTGGATATGAAGATGCTTATAGAGATAAATAAAGAATTTTTAATGCCAGAGATTGCCTTTATACTTGATGTGAGGCCAGAGGTTGCTTTGGAAAGAATAAAGAGCAGGGAAAAAGAGAAGTTTGAGCAGCTTGAGTTTATGAATAAGCTAAGAGAAAGGTTTTTAGAACTTCCTAGATTATTGAAAGATAATATAAAGATAATTGATGCTTCTAGAGTCCTGAATGAGGTTTTTAATGATATAAAGAAAGAAGTAGACAAATTATTTTAGATTTTAGAAAAATTAAGCTTGCTCTTCCTCATCCTCTTCTTCCTTTTTCTCTTCAAACTCATCCAACTTTTTGTTTTTTTGTGTTGTTTTGTAGCTTACTGGCATTTTGCACCTCTTTTATAAGCCTGTACTTCCGAAACCATTCTCGTTTCTTGTTGTTTTTCCCAGTTCTTTTACTTCCTCAAATACAGCTTCCTCAACTTTGGCGAATATAAGCTGTCCAATCTTTTTTCCCTTTTCAATCTTATAAGGCTCATTGCTGAAATTTATTAGTGGAACTCTTATTTCTCCCCTATAGCTGCTGTCTATTGTACCTACTGCATTCGCATGGCTTATTCCATGATTTAAGGCCAAACCAGATTTTGGTCTTACCTGAGCTTCATAGCCATGAGGGATTTCCAGCTTTAATCCAGTTGGGATTAACTTGCGTTCCATTGGCTTAAGAGTATGTTCCTCTGCGGAATAAAGGTCAACCCCCGAATCACCATCATGGGCATAGCTTGGTGCCGGGATATTGGAAATTTTTTGCATCTTTATTGTGAGGGACATTTTTAGAAATAAATTTTCATTAGCAAGCTCATATTTAAAGAATGTGGGAATAGAAAGTATATTTTGCAAAGTTATTTTTTGACAAAATCCATTAGAGACTCTAAACTATGATGCATTACTTTCCCGTTTTCCGGATTTATTTTCATATTTAATGTTTTAAATGAATGCGTCATGTAGGTTATGTTCCATATATTTCCATACTCTTCAAGGTTTTGCAATATTGCTATTGTTCTGCTTACTAACTCCTTTGGGTATTTGTTCTTTTGAAATTCCTTTGCTTTTTTTAAGATGCTTTTAAATGAAATTTCTATTTTTTCAGTATCTATTTGCTTTACTACTGTGTCTGGTTTTTTAAATACCTCTTCTTCTTCTTTTATTTCTATCATGTCTTGATCAACAATAAAAGTGATTATTTTGTCTGTCGCTTTATGATAAAAGCCAAACTGCCATGGGACTTCTTTATTGTCCTCAAGCATTTTGAATGTATAAGAAAGAAAAGCATCTTTATTTTTAATGTTCCATTGTTTAAACTCTTTGCTTTCTTTTAATTTTTTTAGTGCTGAATCAAACTCCATGCTCTACTGATAATAGTGAAAATTTAAATATGTTTGTAAAATACTTAAGAGTATGGCAATTACAGTAAATGCAGTACATGAACAGAAAGAGCTTAAAGACAGAAAGAGATACAATGAGGGCTATCGTTTAGTTGGAAATCACTCTGCTGTTAAGATTTGTGGTTATTGCAGGAAAGCCGTTACTGGTAAAGATGTTTGTTATAAAAATACTTTTTATGGAATAAAGAGCTGGAGATGCGTGCAGATGTCTCCTACTTTCTTTTGCGACCACAGGTGTGTTTTTTGCTGGAGAAATATTGATTATGTATGGCCTAAGTGGCAAGGCCCTATTGATGAGCCTGAGTTTATTGTGGATGAATGCATTAAGGCTCATATTGAGCTTCTGCAAGGGTTTAAGGGCAATTCTAATGTAGCTAAGGAAATGATTAAGGAAATTGAAAAACCACTGCACTTTGCTATTAGCTTGACAGGAGAACCAACAATGTATCCTAAGCTAGCTGAGATGATTGACTATATTAAGGAAAAGGGAATGAGTGCTTTTCTGGTTACTAACGGAACAATTCCAAATATGATTAAAAAACTAATTAATCATCAACCAACTCAGCTTTACATTAGTGTTTATGGTCCTGATAAAGAGATTTATCAGAAAACAGCTAATCCAATAAATAAAGATGGATGGGAAAAACTACAGAAAAGCTTGTCTATGATAAATAAGTTTAATAGAAATGTAATAAGGCTGACTTTAGTTAAGGGATTTAATTTTGTTGATCCTGAAGGCTATGCAGGATTAATTGAGAACTACAAGCCAATGTTTGTAGAAGCAAAAGGATATAGTTATGTTGGTCATAGCCAGCAACGTTTAGAAGTAAAAAATATGCCTTATCATCATGAGATAATGGAATTTGCAGAAAAAATTGAGGAAAACTCAAGCTATAAGGTAATTGATCAAAAGAAAGAAAGTAAGGTTGTCTTGTTGGTTAGAGAAGATTTTGAAGGCAGAAAGATGGATTTTGAGGATTTGTAGAAGATTTTAAATATAGTTATTTATTAGTTAATGTTTATGGATAAAGAATTTAAACTAGATTTTTATGATTTTTCCATAAGGACCGGGATTAATAACTTCAGTTTTCTTTATCTTGTCTTTTTTGCCAAAGGTTTCATGCAAATGGCCGCATATATACAAATCTATTTTGTTTTTGATTACAAAGTTCCTGAATGTCTTGTTTCCGCAGTGGCTGCCTACTATTAAATCAACCTTTGTTTTGTAAGGACTTGCGTGTGTTATGAAAATTATTTTTTTGTCCTTGTTCTTCCTCATTATTTTTTTGAATTTTTCTCCTGTTTTGTAGAAGCCTGGAGTTGTTAATGAAAATCCTTCGCCACCGTAGCCCAGGAAAATGTGGTTATTCTGCCTGTATTGTTTCTTATGGATGAAGATCAGATTTTTGTATTTTTTGCATATTTTTCTTAGCACTTTGTCTGTTTCGTGGTTGCCAGGGATTATGAGGGTTTTTTTCTTTAACTTGTTTAATTTATTTAAAATAAAATTAAGGTCCTGCTCGAAAATAGAAACATCTCCTGCGCATATTAATATGTCAGGATTTTGCTTTTTTACCTTTGATTTTATTTTTTTGAATGCGTAAGATGAAAGATGCAGATCTGTAAAGGCTAAGAGTTTCATTCTATTTATTTTTTAATTAATGATATATAAATATGTGTTTTTTATACATTATAAAGTTGTAGGGGTTAGATATTCCTCAATTTTAGAGTAGAATTTTTAAACAATTAAAAATATACCATATATAAATGCCGAAGAATAAACCAATTGGTGTATATTTTCTTAGTATAATTGTACTTCTGGGAGCAATTTACACTATAATCATCTTTTTACCTTACTTATCATTGTTTTCAAGACTGATTTTGAATTGAATCTCAAAAATAGTTTGATATTAATTTTAGCTATGCTACCAACAATTTATGCTTCTTTAATAGTTTATGTTTCAATTAAAACTCTCCAATTTAAAGAATCAGGGAGGAAATATATGATATTAGTATCCGTCCTAAATATTATAATCAAAGGTACACCTTTTGTTTATGACTTATTCTATAAGCAATATAATATTAATGATTTGATAACTACTCTACTTACTACAATCTTTTCTATAGTTATAATATTCTATTTTGGAAGTAAACGAATAAAAAACATTTCAAAAAAAATCAAACTGCACCATAATAATCTTCTAAAACTATTTTATCAATATTGTTAACATCCTTAACGACATATAACTTTCCCTCTCCTAATTCAACTATTTTTTCAGCTAATTCTTTTCCTTTTTCATTCAGGTTGATTCCTATCAAGGATATTGTAATTCCTTTATTTCTTGCTATAGAAGCTTCCTGTAATGTTTCTTTTTCTGGCTCTTTTCCTATTGTTGGCAATGCGTCTGTAATTAAGATTAAATGTTTAGTAATATTTTCATTTGGAAACAATTCTATTGATTTTTTTAATGTTTTAACTATGTCTGTTTCTCTTGATGCCCTTATGCTTGTGATGTTTTTCAATAAATATGAAAAATCAATGGTAGGCTCTATTGTTGTTTTTATTTCTGAACCAAATACTATCAGTCCGACTTTGTCTTTTTCATCTATTGCCTTATATGCCAGGGCTATTCCTGCACGCTTGCAGGCATCTATCTTAGAGCCTTTCATACTGCCAGAAGCATCCAGGGCATAAACAATATAGTTTTGACCTTTAGACTGCCTTTCATAAACCTTAAGGTCTTTTTCTTGCAGCTTCTTATGGCCCCTTCTTATTGCTAATTTTGCTGATTTTTTTATTGCTATGTCTTTGTATCTATCACTTTTTTTGTAATTCCTTACATCTTCTTTGCTTCCGTATATAGAAATGCGTTTATGTATTTTTTCTCCTAAAATTCCCTGAGGTATTATTTTGTCAAGTTCTTCAAAATACATTACTAAAGATGCTAATTCGATGCCCTTATCAGTTATTTCATCATCTTTATTCAGAAATCCTTCTTCTTTTAATTTTTCAATATTCTTTTGTATTCTGAATTTTAATTCTTTTTGGAACTCCGGGATGTTGATATTTTTCTTAATATAGTCTGGGTTATAACCTGTAGCCAGCTTTAACAAAGAAGGGCCAAATATGTGTTTTGCCATTGAATAATTTTTTACAAGCTGCTGGTAGAGCAAGTCTGGAGTAAAAGAATTTAGGCCCTGGTTTATTGAATCTCTTATCAGTTTTCCTTGCTCTATTGTTTCCTTGTCATTTTCCAAAACAGAATGCATCAGTTTTTTCTCTTCTTGTGAGGAAAGCTTTCCTGCTAGTTCAGTTATTTCATCTTTTTCTTCAAAATGTTGCTGGCTGTCAAAGTAAATCACCTTTTTTTTCTTCTAAAACTTCGCTGTCTACAATGTTTTTTTCAAACTGTTCCTGTATGTATGCTTCTGGAGTTTGTAAATATTTGATTGATGGTTTTAATCTAATTCTATGTGCTAATACAGAAACAACAATCTCTTTTAAATCATTAAAAGTTACATTTTTTCTTTTGCTTAACAAGGCATTTGATTGTGATCTTTCATACAAGCCTAATGATGCACGTACAGAAGGCTTTTTTTCCAGGTTCTTGTCTTCTCTTAATATTCTAATAAAATAAATCATTAACTCCAATAACTTACTGCTAACATTAATATTATCGATTTTCTTTCCTTTTTTTATTATTATTTCTTTTTCTATGTCAAGATTTTCCGGATAATGCATGTATATTAGGTCAAACCTGTCAAGCAGAACATCTGAGAGCTTTTCTGTTGATGTGTCTTCTGGATTCATTGTTCCAATAAAAATAAAATCAATGCCAAAATCAACATCATAAGAGCCAATAGTGGCCTTTTTTTCTTCCAGAACCTGCAGTAAGGCATTTTGCACTTTTTCCGGGCATCTGTTTAATTCATCAAAGAATAAAATTCCCTTATCAGCTTTGAAAATCTTTCCTTTTGTAAATGCTTCTATGCTTAATGGACCGTATTTCAGGGCTTTAACAGGGTCTATATCACCCAGTAAGTCTTCAACTGTAAGGTCAGGACTTCCCTGTATCCTTATAAAAGGGGTTTTTTTACCTAATAATTTTGCAATGTTTTTAGCCAAAGTCGTCTTTCCAATTCCAGGTGGGCCTACAAGAATAATGTGTCTGTCTGTCAATAAAGCGGATTTTACTGCTTGTTTTACCTTATCCTGGCCAATTATATCTGTAAAAGGGTCTTTTTCTTGCAACAATGTGTTTCTTAGGTCTTTGGTTATCATTTTGATTTATTTTATAAAAACATAATAGTAAGTTTTGTGATTTTATAAAGGTTGGGGTTTTGTATGTGTTCAGAAAAAGAGTCTTACAACCCAGATAGCACTAGCTGCAACTAAAGGTATTATTAGATTATCATCAACCTCTTCTGCCCCTATCTTTATTTCTATGCCTTCTACTAACATTGCAAAGAAAGAGGCTGCAAGGGCCTCATACCAAGCTACAAAAATAATGGCCCCTATGAATCCTGCTATAAAGCCTGCAATCCAGCCTTCTACGAATTTTGTGCTTACAAAAGGATGGGGTATTTTTCCAAACTGGATTCCAAACAGATGACCTATGGAATCTGCAAATGTAAGAACAAGGATAGATGCTAGTACTATATCCATTGGAAATAAAAATAATACCAATAAGATACCTATGAGATAGAAAATTATTCCCTTGCCTGGAAATTTTTTGATATATGCTGCTCTTTCAAAGTGCTGCATAAACCAATATATACCAGGAATTTTATATTTTTTGCTCAGGAAGGATATTATAATGCCTATTATGGCTGAAAAAAATATATGTATTTTTCCTATGAATCCGAACTTAAGCAGGACAACTACTACAATCCCAAAGATAATGTGTATAAGTTTCCTTTTTACTTCAAGTTTGGTCAACATCTTTCTCTAAATGAGTTATAAAATAAACTATAAACACTCCTAAGAGCAAAAAAACTACCATCAGTGCAATATTATAAGCCTCAAATGAAGCAGCAGTCTCATAAATTCTTCTCAATGGTATGCTTAACGATCCAACAACCAGCCCTAAAAGCACATACAAGGTCTTGCACCTGTCTTTTCTAAACAAAAATGAAATAATACGTGAAATAGTGAATGCGCCTAAACCAGCTCCTAAAATAAAAACTAGAAGATAATAAAAATTACTAAATGGATCATATAAAACCTTAAGCATAAACTCATAAATACCTAAAACCAGCAGTATAAAGGCCCCGGAAATTCCCGGCAAAAACATTGCGCTAATTGCCAAAAAACCCCCAATAAAGACATAGAATAAACCAGGAACTATTGAAACAGGAGAAAGAACAGATAGTAAAATCCCTGCTCCAAAACCCACAAATCCAAACAAAATATTTTTTGGCTTATGATTCTCGATTTTTTTATAAATAACAGTTGATGAAGCCAAAATCAAACCAATAAAAAATGATATAGTAAAAGCAAAATATCTATCCAAAAGAAATGAAATTACTCTGGACATAATCAAAAAAGCAGTTCCAATTCCAGCTACTAAAGTTATCAAAAAGATTAAATCTAATTTTTTAATGCTCTCAATTAATTTGCCTTTATTTTTTGGATATTGAAAAAGGTCAAGAATTAGTGAGGGAGAAAAACTTTTGACAGCATTAATAAGCCTTGCATAGATTCCTGTAATAAACGCTATTGTGCCTCCGGATATGCCTGGTATAATATCGCAAATCCCCATCAACATCCCTTTAAGATATATTTTAACTGAGTTTTTCATTGCACATCCTCTTTAATCTCTCCTTTTATTTTTTTATTGGGCCATATCTTGCATCCTGCATTAATAATTATGTTTTCTGCCCTGACGTTGTCAGATATTATAGCTCCTAATCTATCAATCTTTATTTTTTTATGTTTTACATTTGAATAGATATTGTTTTTAGCAATTATTGTACCATTAAAATACACATTTTCTCCAATAATAGAATCTTCAATAATAGAACCTTTATCAATAATCGTATTATCCATTATGATTGAGTTTATTACAGTTCCATTTATTATGCAATTGTTTCCAATAGATGAATTTTTAATGTTTCCATATGTTTTTGAATTTTTTCCAATTATGTTTTTGTTTTTTCTTAGTTTACGGTCAGCTGTCAACAAATCCCATGGGTGGCTTATCTGAAAGCAAAGAGAGCTATTGACACAATGAATTTTATTGTGTGCTGCAAGAATTTTTATTGCATCTGTAAGTTCGTATTCATTCCTTTTGGATTTTTTTATTTTTTTAAGAGTATCAAATATTTTCTTGTCTAGGGAAAACAGTCCACAGTTTACCAAGTTAGAGATAAATTTTTTTGGCTTTTCTACTATATCAACTACGATATTATTTTCTTCTTTTATGACTCCAAAGTTTTGCCAGTTTTTTACTTTTTTTACAAGAATTGAGTATTGATACTTTGTTACTTTATTTATATCATTTTTTGAATAGATATTATCCCCAAGCATAAGAATAAATTTGTTTTTTATTTTATCCTTCAGAATAGAAACTGCATGCCCAGTTCCGAGCTGTTCTTTTTGCTCAACAAATTTTACTTTTAATTGCGGATAATTTTTTTGGATAAATTCCTTAATCATGTCTTTTTTATAACCAACAACTAAAATTATTTCTTTGGTTATATCTTTAACAGCCTCTAAATTCCACTCAAGAATCGTTTTATTGGCAACCTTAAGCAATGGCTTTGGTTTTGTTATTGTAAGAGGATGTGTTCTTGTAGATTTTCCAGCTGCTAAAATAACTGCTTGCATCTTAAATAAGTTGGATATTTTTTACATTATCCTTAACGTTAGGGATTTTGATTATATTTTTTACCAAATCTCTTGGATTGGTAAATTTTCTTTTTTCTATGGCAAATATTTTTTTATTTTTGATAAATGTTTTTTTGTGTGCTTTCTTAAATAAAGCTACATGATATTTGACCTGTAATGGAGGTCCTGGAAGCTCTATTGTTTTTGGAAGCTTGATGTTTTCAAGAACATAATAAAACAAGGAGTTGGCTTTAACATGCCATAACATATCACTTTCGATTACTTTAAAGTTGTTGGAAATCAATTTTTTTTCTATAAAATGGAGTGCCTTGAGCATTTTTGCTCCTGCAACATCCTCTTTTTTGTTTAAAGGCTTGGCTTTAAGCATTATAAGGCTGTTTTTCTGGAATTTTTTTCTTATACTTTGTTCTGTCAGAACTTTTATCTCAAAGAATTCCTTTGATGGTTTTTTTAGGAATTCTTTTGCTCTGTATCTTAAAATATCCAGTTTTTCATGATCCAAAGCGGCTGCGGCATTCCTGTCTTTTTGTGTTGGGTCAATAACAATCAAAGGGCTTGTTAATTTAGAGCGGTTTATTTCAAGAAATACATTTTTGTTTTTGTAGTAATTTTTTATGTCGATAACTGTTTTTTCCTTTATTTTAGATAATGCTTTGATGCAATTTATAAAAGAGCCGTAGTAGATTGTCAAAAGTTCGCAAACATATCCAGAAAATCCATGGATGTAGCTTTCAGCTCCGTAAACTTTTGCTGCTTTGAAAAATTGTTTTGTAAGCCTCATATCATCAATAAGGTTTTTGTGCCTGAGGATAAAATTTGAATGTAAAGGGCTAACGTCAGTTATGTTTTTGGCCTGCTCTGCTTTTTTAATGTCCAGGATTGGGATTACCTCAAAAGTAAATTTTCCCTGCTTTATCTGGAAATAGTCTCTTGAGCCATGAAGCCTTCTTATTTTAAAGCTTTTTTTCAGAAATTTCTCCAGAATGTCTGACAGCTCATCGCTTCTGTCCTTAAATTTATTGTAATTAAATTTGACGAAAATATCTGCATCAAAGGTTTTTAGCCATGTGCCTTTTGCTCCTGAGCCACCTAAAATTGCTTTAGCATCTTTTACGCCTTTGTTTATTTTTTTGATTATGCTGTTTGCTTTGTCCAGTATTTCTTTCTTGTATTGCTTGTTCGGTTTTATGTTGTTTAGGACTTCTGAAAGCAGCTTTTTCATATGTTTTTGATATATTTGTTTTATATAAAAAGATTTAGTTTTTTACGATAACTATTTATATGTGCTTTTTTCTTTTAAATGTTAAAGGGGTATATGGATGGCTGATGTTTTGCTGTTTTTGACGTATCTTGCAATTATTTTACTGGTAGGGTTATTGACTTCTATTGTGGGCCAGAGGTTTGGAATACCAAATATTTTGCTGCTTTTGCTTATAGGTATTGCTTTGGGGGGAGTGGAGTATAAAGGAGGGCCTTTGATAGAGTTTCCAGAACTTTTTTTGACTGGCATAAGCATTCTTGCTTTAGTGATGATTGTATTTGACAGCGCATCAAGGTTTAAGTTAAAAAAAGTGGATTATTTTTCCCTGCATACACTATGGCTTTCAGTTGTTTTTTTGGTCTTTAACCTGATTTTTTTAACGATTTTTATAATACTTATATTTGATGTGAAATCAATATTTTTGGCATTGATGTTTGCAGCGTTGATGTCGGGGACAAGCCCGGCAGTTGTCTTATCGATATTTAGAAATGCCAAGAACAAGGTGTTTGAATTTTTGCAGTTGGAGGCTTTGCTGAATACGCCGTTAATTGTTTTATTGCCATTTATTATCCTGGATTTAAAGACAACATTAAAAGATGAGCTTATAATATCAACATTCATAGAGCAATTTGTTCCTTTACTGCAGCAGTTTGTTGTTGGCATAGGCTCAGGAGTCCTGATTGGACTGATTATGTTCAAATTCATGAGGAAGCGGTATTCTGTTGTTTTATCACCTTTAGCTGTCATTACTTCTGCTTTGCTGGCTTACATTATAGCAGAGAACCTGGATGGTAATGGTGTCTTGGCTGTTACAACAATGGGGATCTTGTTCGGCAATGTTTATGTGAAGCAGAAATTCCAGCTTAGGGAGTTTGCTTCTGTATTCTCAAACTCATTAGAAATTTTGGTCTTTGTCCTTATAGGCCTTATAGTTGTAATTCCTTTTTCCCTTGAATTCTTTATAAAATCTGTTGCATTATTTGCATTGCACCTGATAATAAGATTTTCTGCAATAATCTTTTCATTAAGAGGCATGGATTTTACATTAAAGGAAAAAATATTCATGTCATTGAATGCACAGAAAGGGATTGCGGTTGCGGTTGTTGTTTTTTCGTTTGCCACCTTAAACATATCTGGAATGGATGTTATACTTAATCTTGTTTTGGCATTTATGCTTTACTCTATAATTTTGTCTTCTGTTGTTTTTAGGATGGCGAAATTTTTTGTTGAAGGGATTGAAGGGAGAAAATAAGACCACTATTTCTTTAGTTTTAAGATTGAGAAGCTGATATTTATTTTACTCTTTCACAATCTTGGCTACACTTACAAGCTTGTCATCCTGATGCAAATCAATCAATCTAACACCTTGTGTTGCTCTTCCTATGATAGAGATTTGGGAAACTGGCATCCTTATTGTAATGCCTTTCTTTGTAATTAACATTATTTGATTATCGTCGCTTACATAGTTTATTGAAACAACTTTTCCATTTCTTTCAGAGCAAATGATATTCCTTACCCCTGATCCGCCACGGCTTATAAGCCTATATTCAGAAATTTTTGTCCTTTTTCCATAACCGTTTTCTGTTACAGTAAGCAAAGTTTTTTCATCTGTGGCTACAACCATACCTACAACATAATCATTTTCTGCAAGCCTTATTCCTCTTACTCCTTGTGCTGAACGACCAGTGGCTCTGACATTTATTTCTCTAAACCTAACTGCTATACCATTTCTAGTAGCTAAGATAATTCCTTTTGTCCCATCTGTAAGCTTGACATTGATTAAACTGTCATTAGTGTCGAGAGTGATTGCTATTATTCCTCCATGTCTTGGATTGGAATACGCTGCAAGGTTTGTCTTTTTTATTGTCCCGTTTTTTGTGGCCATGATAAGGAAATGATTGCTGTCGAAATTTTTAACTGGCACGTATGCTGTCACTTTTTCATCACTTTTTAGGTTTAGCAGATTAACAATAGCTTTTCCTTTTGCTTGTCTTGATGCTTCAGGTATATCATAAACTTTTAACCAATGAACACGCCCCTTATTTGTGAAAAGAAGTATATAAGAATGAGTAGATGCAATGAAAATATCCCTTACAAAATCCTCTTCCTTTGTTGTTGTTGCTATAATGCCCTTACCACCGCGTCTTTGCTGCCTATAAGTTTGGAGAAGCTGCCTTTTTATGTAGCCAGAGTGGGTAATTGTTATAATGCAATTACTTTCTTCTATTATGTCTTCCATTTCAAAACTTGTTGCTTCTGCTTCTATAATCTCTGTTTTTCTTTTATCATTATAGCTTTCCTTGAGCTCTAAAAGTTCTTTTTTGATTATATCAAGAATTTTTTGCGGGGATTCTAAAATGATCTTTAGATCTGCTATCAGCTTCAGTAAATCTTTTAACTCATTCTTTACCTTTTCCTGCTCCATGGAGGTTAAACGCTGCAAGCGCATCTCCAGGATTGCTATGCTCTGTTCTTCTGAAAGATTAAAGTTTGTTATCAAGCTGTTCTTAGCTTCTTCAACTGAACGAGATTCTTTAACCAGCTTTATTGTCTTGTCCAAATTGTTTAGTGCAATGATTAAACCTTCTAAAATGTGGGCTCTTTTTTGTGCTTTGTGCAAATCAAATAATGTGCTTTTCCTTACAATATCTTTTCTATGCTCTATGTAATGTTTTATTAACTGGCTTAAGTTTAGTATTTTTGGAACATTATTTACTAAAGCGACTGTTATGATTCCAAATGTAACCTGCAAGCGAGAATGCTTGTAAAGCTGGTTTAACAGGACGTCAGTATTTGCGTCTTTTTTTAATTCTATAACAACTCTAATGCCCTGCCTATCCGATTCGTCTCTTATATCGCTTATGCCATTTATCTTTTTATCTCTCACTAAATCTGCTATCTGGGTTACCATCTCTGCCTTGTTTACCATGTAGGGTATTTCTGTAACAATGATTCTTTTCCGGTCTTTTATGTCCTCTATTTGGGTTTTTGCCCTGACTATTACCTTTCCTCTTCCTGTTTTATATGCGCTTATTATTCCACTTTTACCGCAGATAATTGCTCCTGTTGGGAAATCAGGACCTTTGATATGCTGCATAAGCTCTTCTATAGTGATATTTGGATTGTCAATTTGTTTTATTATTCCATCAACGATTTCTGACATGTTATGTGGTGGAATATTTGTTGCCATTCCTACTGCTATGCCTGAGGAGCCATTAATCAGCAGATTTGGAACCTTTGATGGAAGAACTGTTGGTTCCTTAGAAGTGTTATCAAAATTTGGAATAAATTTTACTGTCTTTTTTTCTATGTCTTGCAGCATTTCTTCTGCAAGTTTTGTTAATCTTGCTTCTGTGTAACGCATTGCTGCAGGATTATCACCATCTATAGAGCCAAAATTTCCCTGTCCATCTACCACTAGGTATCTCATAGAGAAGTCTTGGGCTAACCGGGCTAAAGTGTCGTAAATAGCTGTATCACCATGAGGATGAAATTTAGCCATACAGTTTCCAACTACGTTTGCTGATTTTCTGAATGGTTTATTGTGCAACAATCCTGATTCCCACATTGTGTATAAAACGCGCCTGTGGACTGGTTTAAGGCCGTCTCTTACGTCTGGTAAGGCTCGGCCAACAATAACAGACATGGAATAGTCTAGGTAAGACTGCTTCATTTCGTCTTCTATAACGCGCCGGATTATAGTAGTTCCAGAGCTTGTTTCCTGTTCCTTTTTTTCATCAGTTTTTTCATCCATTTTAACCTAGAAAGAATGTGTGTTTTCCGTCGATAAAGGGTATATTTTGGGCTTTATAAGAGTTATGCTTTTTATGCCTTATTTTTCAAAATATGGTGTATTATTTTCTATATGGAAAATTATAGGGTTTTGAAAACATTTAAAATATCCTGCAGGTATCCTACTATCAATGACTCATGGAAAATTATTGCCATCAATGTTTATTGGTGTTCAAGGCAAAGATATCATTTCATTTGGCGCTGGACAACATGATTTGCCTCCGCCTAAAGAGGTGTTTTCGTGCCTTTCAACTTATAAGGATTTTAAATACGGCCTTATAGCAGGCAATATAAATTTGAGAGAAGCTTTAGCTGAGAAATATGAAGGATTTACACAAGACAATTTTGTTATAACTAATGGTGCATCTGAGGCTTTAGACCTTGCATTCAGGGCAATTGGAAAGCCAAAAGACAAGATATTATTGCATGTTCCCTATTACTATTCTTACAAGCCTTTGGTTGAGATGAATCATCTTACCCCGGATTATGTTAAGACCAATAAGGGCAAAATAGATGTTGATGATTTTGAAAAAAAGGTGCATGGGGCAAAAGCAGTCTTGATTAATTCTCCATCTAATCCTACAGGAAGGATACAGGACATAAAAACATTGAAATTTATAGAAAAGATTACCAAGGATTTGGGAGTTCCATTGATATCTGATGAAGTCTATAAAGACCTTATTTATGAACGTGAAAATTATATGCTTTCTGGAAAGCATGTTGTGACAATAAACTCTTTTTCAAAGACATTTGCAATGTGCGGCTTTAGGGTCGGCTATCTTTTTTCCAATGATAAATCAATTGTGGACAATGTAATTAAGATAAAAACTCATACTTCTATGAACACGAGCATCTTGGCGCAGGAGATGGCATATCACGCAACAAAAGTTTCAAAAGACTATATTAATGCACAGGCGAAGATATGGAAAAGCAGAAGAGACTTGATTTACAAAAGTATGCTTGATTTGGGTCTTGATGTCTGGAGGCCTGAAGGGGCTTTCTATGTTTTTCCCAAAGTTAAAAAACCGAGGGATTTTGTCTGGAACATGTTCAAGAAGCATA
This sequence comes from uncultured Methanosarcinales archaeon, assembly GCA_964650285.1. Lineage (GTDB taxonomy): Archaea > Nanobdellota > Nanobdellia > Woesearchaeales > GW2011-AR4 > JACPJP01. The sequence continues at coordinate 43,588 of CAZYSP010000002.1, forward strand.
AAGTTATCACTTACCTTGGAGAGTGGTTTGGAGACAGTGATAGGGTAAGGTTTTCGTATGCATTGGATGTTGAGAAGATTGAAGAGGGGATGAAAAGAGTTAAGAAATATTTAGATGAGAATTGAATTCCTGTTTAAACAATCTTTTTAATTATAGTGTCTCTGACAGTGTATGATTTTCCGCAATAAACACATCTTTTCTTATTTTTTTCAGTAATTGGTTTTTGAGTTTGATACTTCATCTTATTTTTGCATTTCGGACATTGGAGAAGAAACATCATTTTATTTATTCTTTCTTTTCTTCTTTTTCTTCCATTGAAGCTTCTAAAAGATCTTTGGGCTCTTCTTCCGGCTTGCTTTCTTCCTCTTTTTTGCTTTCTGGTTCTTTTTGAGTTTCCTGCTCTTCTTTTGGAGGATGTAAAATTTTTTCTACTTTCTCATCAACTATCTTTTCTTCCTCTTTGCTTAATTTAATTCCTTCTCCTTTAAAGCCCGGTTTTTCTTCTAATTGCCTGTCTTCTTCCTTTGTCTTTTGGATTCTTTCCCTTTCCTTTTCTTGTTCTTCTTCAGAGGACTCATCAACAACCTCTAAATTGCCGAGTTTTTCTTTTTCTATGCTCTCGTATTTTTGTTTTTCTTCCTGGGCTTGTGCTCTCTGTTCATGTTTAATCTTTTCTATTTGCATTTCTTTATCCTCGATGGCCTTGGCTATGCTTGCAAAATCATTAAAATGTCCTTTTAGCTTATCTTCGGGAAGATCAAAATACTCAAAGAATTTTTGTGTTAGCTTTATCAGATTGGTTCTGCCATGCTTCTGCCTGGTTATGTAGCCCATTTCCTCTAATTCCTTAAGATGATCATATGCCTTATTTGTTCTTATCTTAATAAGATTGGATTGTTTTATTGGATATTTGAATGCTATAACTGCAAGTGTTTCCATCACTGTTTTGGTTAGTTCAGTTTCTGTGACAATTTTCTGCACCAAGGGAAGGAACTGCTCGCGCACAGTAAGCTTCCATGAATCACCTTCATTGACAAGCATTACGCTCGAGTTTTTTTCATCATACTCTTTTTTTAGTTCTGTCAAGGAGCTTTGTATATCAACAGGCTTTGCATTAGATAATTTAGAAAGCTCCTCCATATTCATCTTTCTCCCAGAAGAAAATAGCAATGCTTCCAGCTTGTTCTTAAGCATATTTGTCCTCTTTTTATGTTACTAAGCTGTAAAGTTTGTTTTCTTTACGTATTTTATCCTCTTTGATTAAGTTACCTAAAAGTATTTCAAGCTCCTTATTAGCTATTCCAGTAATTTTTGAAAGCTTTTCCTTGTCCAGGCTTCCTGATGCAAGGGCTATAAGGATTGCATTACTTACAGATTTGTTCAGATTTTTCCTCAAGAACTCGTTTTCATTTTTCTGCTGTTTCACTATCATATCCACTTGGTGCAATCTTGCCTGCAAGTCATTCAACAGGTCCTCAATAGTGGATTTTTTCATGCTGAATTCTTCTGGCTTCAGGATTTCCACAGATGAAGGCATATAGTCAAAACAGAAAGCTATGAGATTTGGAATCCCCTTGATGATTAATTCCAATTCAACAAATGTTGCCCATAAATCTTCTTTTTCTTTGGCATCTGCAAACTCAGACTTTAGGACTATAAAACCTGAGTCATTTTTGATCTTATCCACATACATTCTTATGGTTTTTTCCACATGCTCTTTGGGTTTTCCAAGTACCTCTATTATAATTTTACATCTCATATGTGTCTCTTCTGCAATTAATTTTTCCTCTGGCATAATGTTTTAGAATGAAGTTAGATTTAAAAAGGTTTTGATGTCAGATGTTTGATCTTGATTTAACTATTCTATTTTAAAAAATATATCTTATTTTTCTAAGGACTTTCATAACCTAAATAGGAAAATTATTTATATGGGATTTAAATACTTTATTTTTTATGGTGAATGTGGTCCACTGGCTCTTGCCAAAAGAAGTGGAATTCTTCCATATGCTGCAAGAGCAATCTTCTAATGTTGTTGATGGTGCTAATGAATTTAAGAACCTGATTCATGATTACAACAAACTTAGTTACTCTAAAAAAAATGAGTATATAAAAAATATAAAAGACATAGAAGATAAAGGCGATCATCTGACTCACAAGATAATAGGGCTTCTAGATAAGACATTTATAACTCCTATAGACAAGGAAGACATACATCATCTGGCTGTGCTTTTGGATGATGTACTTGATTTAATTTGTGCGACTTCCAGAAGATTGCTTGTTTTCAAGATAAACAGAATTAACAGCTATATCAAGGATTTTACTGACATTGTTGTAGAGATCTCTAAGAAAATTAACAAAGGGATTATGAGTATTAACAAACTAAAAACTATGAATGAATTCTACATTGATGTGCATACCCTGGAAAATAAGGGGGATGAATTATATTATACTGCCCTTTCTAAGTTGTTTGATAGGAAAGATCCTGTTGAGATTATAAGATACAAGAGTATCTATGATTTTTTGGAAGATACAATAGATAAGTGCGAAGATATAGCAAACGTAATAGAAAGTATAGTGGTCAAGCATGCCTGAAATCTTTTTTATGTTAGTAGTGTTCACTATTGTAGTTGCTCTAATTTTTGATTTTGGTAATGGATTAAATGATGCTGCGAATGCTATTGCTACCGTAGTTGCGACAAGGGCTTTGCCTTTATGGGGTGCAGTTTTACTTGCCGCTCTTGCAAATTTTATCGGTGCATTTGTTTTTGGCGTTGCTGTGGCTACAACAGTTGCTAAAGGCCTTGTTGACCCATCCATTGTAACTGTTTATGTCATTCTTGGAGGTTTAGTTGGATCTATTTTTTGGGTATATTTTGCATCATTCAAGGGTATTCCTGTTTCTGCTTCTCATGCTTTATTGGGTGGATTTATTGGAGCCGCTTTTGTTAAGGCTGGTGTATCTTCATTAAAACTCGGGGGTATTGCTAAGGTGCTGGCCTTCATAGTTATTGCCCCGATTTTGGGGATGATAGGTGGATTTGTATTCTTCACCATAATAATGTGGATTTTTAGGAAAAAAAATCCAAGTAAAATAAATAAATGGTTTAAAAGGCTGCAGTTGATTTCTGCCACTTCTTATGCAGTCACTCATGGAACGAATGATGCACAAAAAACTATGGGAATAATTGCACTTTTATTGTTTACAGCTGGTTTTCTTGGAGAAGAATTCTATGTTCCGTTCTGGGTTGTTCTCTCATCTCATGCAGCTATAGCTCTTGGAACCTTTTTTGGTGGTTGGAGAGTCATAAAAACTATGGGAATGAAGCTGACTAAGCTAAAGCCAGTGCATGGCTTTTGCGCTGAAAGTGCTGGTTCATTGGTTTTGGGCTTTACAAGTATGACTGGAATTCCAGTAAGTACAACTCATGTCATAGCTGGATCTATTGCAGGAGTTGGAGTAACAAGGAGATTATCGGCAGTAAGATGGGGACTGGCAAGAAATATAGTGTGGGCATGGATATTAACAATACCTGCAGCCGCTACTGTATCTGGAGTTAGTTATTTTGTGATTAGTTTGTTTATTTGATTACCTTCTCCATATCAAAACAATATTTATTAAAATTGATAAAATAATCAAGAACAATGGTATGAGATTTTTTGCTTTTTCTGTTGTTGATTCGTAAACAAGACCATAATTTCCCGTTAATATATTATTTGCAATTTGTTTTTCTGTTTCAGTACCAATATTTTCTTTATTTTGTTTTGTATCTATTTTTTCGGTTTTGATATTTTCATTAATAACTATATCTTTGATTATTTCGTTATTTGTTTTCTGGTTGTTTTTATTGACTAAAACTTTAAATTTGTAATTTCCTGACTCTGCATTTTCCACAGTATTTTCTAATTCTACTATGTGCAATGAATTTGCCTTTAAAATAAACTCTTTCATGTTTTCTTCCCTGTCTCCGGAATAAGATTTTGGGCCGCGGTAAACATAACTCCATACTTTTATGTTGATGTCCTGATCGTTGTTGTTATCAAATACTACTTTTGTTGTAAATTCCTTGCCTACTTCTATGTTTTTATTAAAATCTTTTAATTCGAAACTGAATTTTTTTGAAGAAATGGATGTTTCTTTGATTATTTTAACATCACACATTGAATCTGTTAAATCCTCGATTTCTAGTTCTTCCTCATCTTCTGAATCCAAACCCAGAGTTTTTATTATATGACTGCCATCTTTGAATTTTTCATCACAATTTGGCTTTATTTGTACAGGTAATGTCAAGGAATAATTTGTGTATTTCAAATCCAGATTTGTTTTTGAATGCTTGCTTAGTCTTTCTTCTTTCTTGTTTTCTATCCAAATTGCAATGCTGTTTTTGTTTGTGTTCCCTTTGTAGGCATTTAATTTGATCCTTATTGTCTGGCCGAATTTGGCTTTCTTATCACTTCCTAAGTCATAAATCCTGACTATGTCTATAGAAGAAAACTCCTGCAATGGCTTTCCTTTTATTGTTATAATTCTTGTATCAAAATTATTCTGTATATTAGTGTCATTGCACTGCACAGTTATGTTAGAATATATTATGTAAGATTTTCCTTCCTCAAGGTTTGGTGTATATTCTGTTGATGTTCTTTGCTTTGTTATTGATTCATTGGTAAAAGGTTTGTATTCTTTTATTAGCTTTCCATTAAGGTCTTCTATTTTAGCCCTCATTGTAAGATTAGTTTTTGAGCCAGATACTTTTGATGCTCTTACCTTAAATGAAAATTCAGAAGAATTATCGAACATTGTTTTTGCAAGAATAAGCTCAACTGCATAATCGCAACCTTGTTCTGCTATAATGCTGCCATCATTAGGAAAACCAGGTGTTGGGTTTGAATTATGTAGACTTCCATTTAAATATGCCCAACTCAAGTCCTCAGTAGTTGCATTATAGGTTTTTTTATCTATTAAGTTGTTATTTTTGTTATAAAGATGTATTGTTTCTCCATTATTGCTTAAGCCGTATCCACCAATTGAGGAATCATCAACATATAGCCTTACTGCGTCAGAACTTATATTAAAGTTATTATAAACTCTAGTTGCTTTATCTGTTATTATAGCATAACCAAAAGCTTCTATTATAGTTCCTTCTTTATCATATAAACCTCCTTCTATTGTATCATTATCGTTATCATCCCCGATAACCCAATTGCTGACATTGATGCTTACACTTTCATTATTGTAGAGCTCTATCCATTCATTTAATGTTTCATCGGCAATAGGATCTGCCATTATTTCATTGATCATTACGCCATTAGAAATCTGTATTAAAAATATAAAAAATAATAAATAAACTAAGAGTTTCATTTTTAAATATATTTTAAGATTGGTATATAAATATTTGTCACTTTACTATTTTAAAATGATAATAAAAGTTTAATAAAGACGTGTTTTTATGTAATAATGTGGTGGTTTTGTGGGTTTTTTAAAGTTCTTAAAAAGGGATAAGAGCAAGGAACCAGAGTTAGATTTGGAAAATCTGAATAATTTGGATATTCCTCCTGCTCCTCCTGAGGCTGGAAAGAAGGATTTTGGGATTGCAGAAGAAGAATTGCCAGAGCTTCCGGAATTTCCAGAGATGCCTGAAGCTGAAGAGCCTTTTTCTAAAGCAGAGGAAAAATTAATTCGCGAAGATGTTCCTAGTGAAAAACCTAGTCCTGAGCTAAAATCTCCTCCTATGCCTGAGTTTCCAAAATTAGAAGAAGCTGTAGAGCCAAAATTTCCGCAACCTCGTAAACCTTTGTTTGGTGTACAAAAACCAGAACCAATTTTCGAGTCGGAGAAGCCAGAGCCACGTGTTAGTATTGGAAAACCAGATATAGAAAAACCTGAAGTTGAAGTGCCAAAACCGAGGCAACCAGAAATAAAGCCTTATGAAAGGCTGGAAAGGGCTGCTGTCAAAGAAGAGCGGGCTGTGTTAAAGCACAAGGAAGCAAAAGAGCCTATTTTTGTAAGAGTTGACAGGTTCAGGGATATTTTAACTGGAACTGGCACAATAAAGAATAATTTGAAAACAGCATCTCAATCTATTGTAAAATTGAATGGAATCTGCGCAGACAGAGATAAAGTACTTGAAAAGTGGAGTAATGTTATGATGGACCTGCAAAAAAAACTTATTTTTATTGACAAAACATTATTTAAGAAGTAGCGAGAAATTAAAAATGCTCAAAAATCAAAGATTTTTGGCACCACGTAAAGTGGTTTCTCATACCTCAAATTTTAAAAAATTTAAGGTGATATACAATGAAAGGAACAGGAGAAGCTCCGGTTTTTGTTAAAATAGCGGATTATAAGGATATAATAGATGTGCTAGAGCTTATTAAAGACAGATTGGCAGAAGCAAAAAGGACTTTGGCAGATATCAGTGAACTGAAAAATGATGAAGATGCTGAGCTTGAATTATGGGGCTCAACATTAAATGAAATAGAAAAAAAGGTAGAAGATATTGACAGGACTTTATTTGAGCCTGAAAGCACTTATTAAGATGGAAAAAGAAAGCAGGGACATTTTTTTTGTAGAGGTCAAAGAACCAGAAGAAGTTAGAAGAAATATTCTGGAGTCCCTTAAAGACATAGTTGAAAGCCTGCAGAGGTTTGAAAAATTTAAGGAAACGAGAAAAGATAAGATAGAGCACATAAATAAGTTAGGAAAAATTGTGAAAGATACCAATAAGCTTGTTTCAGATCTAAAAACGTCTTTGCCTGAAACAAAAATCAGGACTGTAAGGACAATAAGCAAGACTGCTGAAAGGAAAAAGACAGTTGTCAGGAAGAAGAAAGAAGGGGTAGAGAAAAAACCTGCTACAGAGCTGCAGAAACTTGAATCTGAGCTGAATGAAATAGAGAGTAAATTAGAGAGTTTGAGATGAGGATATAATTCTTAGTAATGTTTTTAAATTGTATATTAGTTCTTCTATTATCCTGCGGGGATGCCGGAGTGGCCAATCTCTGAAAAGAGGGCTAGACGGGATAGACTCAAGGCATTTGAGTGTCGAGTGTTGCTTTGCAATGCGATGAAAGAATCATTTGTAAGTCATCTATTGGCTTAGTGCCTACGCAGGTTCGAACCCTGCTCCCCGCATTTCTTATTAACAAGATTTTTAAACATCGTGTTTTCTTATTAGGTAATGATTGATATCTATGCAGTTGGAGGCTATAATGATGTAGGTAAGAACTGCACAGCGATAGATGTTGATGGAGAGGTTATTATAATAGATCTGGGCATTCATCTGGATAACTACATAAAGCTGACACAAGATGAAGATATTGTGAAGATAAGTGCAGAGAAGTTAATGAAGGTTGGAGCTGTTCCTGATATTTCTGTTTTGGACAAGGTAAAAAATAATGTCAAAGTTATTGTGGTGGGCCACGCTCATCTGGATCATATAGGGGCAATCCCTTATATTGCGGATAAATTTAATGCTCCTGTTATATGTGCACCTTACACTGCCGAGGTAATAAAAAGCATTTTGAAAGATGACAGAATTAAACTTAAAAATGAAATAAAAACAGTAAACCTGAATTCTTTTTATAAGGTAAGCGATAATCTGAAAATTGAGTTGATATATATTACTCATTCTGTTCCGCAGGCTACTTTAGTTGCGATACATACAAAATATGGCGTAATTATTTATGCGAATGATTTCAAATTGGATTTACACCCTACTTTGGGAAAAGCACCTGATTTCAAAAGGCTGGAAGAACTTGGTAAAAAAGGAGTTGTTGCCTTGGTAGTTGAGTCAACTTATGCAAATGATGCAAAAAAGATGCCTTCAGAAAAGGTTGCAAAGGAGATGCTTAGAGATGTTTTATTGGGTACAAACAACAAAGACAATTTGATTATAGTTACTACTTTCTCCTCCCACATTGCGAGACTCAAATCAATTATAGAGTTTGGCAAGAAATTGAACAGGAAGATTGTTTTATTAGGGAGGTCTTTAGCAAAGTATGTGGGGGCTGCAGAGAATATAGGGATAGTAAATTTTTCCAAAGATGTTAAAATTGTAAAATACAGCAGACAAATAAAAAGAATGCTGAAAAAGGTTGACAAGGACAGAAAAAAATATTTGCTGGTTGTTACAGGACATCAAGGAGAGTCAAAATCTGTTTTATATAAGATTGCTAAAGGCGAATTTGAATTTGATTTGCACCCGGAAGATAATGTAGTGTTTTCCTGCAGAACTATACCAACACCAACAAACATAGCAAACAGGGAAGCTTTGGAAAATGAGTTAAAGCAAACAGGGGTAAGAATCTTCAAAGATATACACCAATCAGGCCATGCTGCAAGAGAGGATTTAAGGGATGTAATAAACTGGTTAAAACCAGAGAATATTATTCCTTCCCATGGAAATAAAGAGATGAAAGATACTTTAGCTGAATTGGGAGTTGAGATGGGGTACAAGATAGGTAAGAATATATTTTTAGTAAAGGACGGACAAAAAATTAGCATTTAAAAACGCAAAAATATATAAATCAAGAGTCATTTTCTAAATGCTATTGGGGGTTAAATAATATGAGACTTACTCTTGCAGAGCCCAGGTACCTAAAGGAAAGCATATCAATAATTTCTGATCTAGTTAATGAGGCAAGATTTAAAGTAAATAAGGAAGCTATTGAGCTTGTAGCTATGGATCCTGCGAATGTTGCCATGGTTATTTTTAAATTGCTAGCGAGCTCTTTTACAGAGTATGATGTAAAGAAAGATGTTGAAATTGCGATTAATTTAAGCAGTCTGAAGCAGATAATGAGGAGGGCAAAACCAGATGACATGCTCACTCTTGAGCTTGATCCTGAAAATAAGTTAAGGATACAATTAAAAGGAAACAATTTGAGAACATTTAATCTGCCGATAATAGAGTTTGATGAAAAAGAGCAAAAAATACCTAATTTAAAATTTCCTGTTTCTATAAATCTTCCTTCAGGGATACTGAATGATGCTATTGAGGATGTTGATGTGGTTGCAGAGTCTGTCACTTTTATAGCAGAGCCCAAAAAGTTTATGATAAGTGCAGAAGGAGACTTGAGCCAAGCAAAAATTGAGGTTAAGGAAGACAGCAATACGAAAATAAAAGTAGATGGAAATGAAAAAATAAATGCAAAGTACAGCATTGAATATCTTAAAAAGATGATAGCTGGTAGCAAGATTGCTGATGATGTTTCTATTTATTTTAATAAAGATTATCCATTAAAGCTTGAGTACAAGACAGTTGATAAGGTAATGTTGAGTTTTATTCTTGCTCCAAGAGTTGAGAACGATTAACTTACTCGTAAGAGCTAAAGTTAAATTGCCAAGAAGAGAATCTGACCTATGAAGCCACTTACTATTGGGACTATTAAATTGTCATCTAATTCATCCACTATGGTTTCTGTGATTGTCGCTGCAAATGCCATAATTATTAGGATATAAATATTGATTGAGAACAACAAGCTTATTGCTACTGCCACTATCAAATTTGTTATTAGTTCTGTTACAAATCCTACAACTGTCTTATTGCGGAAGAGTATTGTTGTTCCGTGCTTTTTTCCTACAACAGCAGCCAACATATCGCCAAAAGTTGTCATCAATAAAGCTGCAAGCGCAATAGGAGTGTCAAAAGCTGCAAGAGCTATTATTGTTGATGAAAGAAAAAATATAACACCATAGGCCCTGTATTCTTCTTTGGGTCTTATAAACTTATGAAAAAATGGGACCTTGAAATTAAGATCTAATCTAAAGTACTCTAAAATTAGGAATATTATCAGTAATGCGACCAGGAAAAGAAGTGCTGCTTGCTGTCCTGCCTGGTTTTTTATTGCAAAGTATATTATAAGAACTATTAAGATTGTTATATGTATTATTTTTTTGCTTATTTCATGAAGAAATTCCCAGACCATAGCTCTTATAAACAAAGCATAGTTTATATAGTTTTCTTAAGTTAAAAACAAAATATATTTAAACCCCGAATAAAATTAGGATGTTATGCCTAAAGAAGGACTTTTTGAAAATTTGGTTGTGACAGTAATAGCATCACTGCTTCTCGTTGCCTTAGGGGTAATCTATTTTATAGCGGCATTGTTGATTATAAGGTTCAGCTCTGGTTTGATGGGTTACTCTCCAGACGCGAACTGGGTTGTTTTATCTTCGGCTGTTATTGTAGTTGGTATTATGGTTGGTTCTGCAATTAAGAATGCTTAGAATACGGCAGCCGGGACTCACAAATCCTGAAGGATTTCTGGTCTCCCTCTGGGATATTTGAACCCGGGTTAGAGGCTTGGGAAGCCCCTGTCTTACCACTGGACCACTGCCGTATATTATGTATTATGAAAACACAAAGTATTAATAATAATTATGCAAATTTTAGGTTATGGTTGTTATAAGTCAGAATCCTGTTGATAATGTTATAATTGGGGTAATAGCTATTGTTTTTCTTGTGTTTGTTGCAGACAAGGTAATTGGGAAATTAATAAAGCTAGGTAAAAAATTTGGTATTTCCCAAATTTTTATAGGACTGACTGTAATAGCCGTAGGTACTAGTTTACCAGAGATAACAACAGGTGTTGTTGCCAGCTTGGATATAGTAAGTGGGAATATAGACTCTTTCATAGCATCTGGTACTGTTTTAGGGACAAATATAGGCTCGGATATTGTACAGCAAAGCCTGATTATAGGCATTGTAGGACTTTTAGCAGTTACACACTTAGGAGCTATACATGTAAGGAGGGATTTTCTAAAAACAGATGGACTTGTAATGATTATGGCAGCAATTTTGCTTCTGTTATTTGCGCTTGATAAAGAGATAAGCAGGGCAGAAGGAGCAGTATTATTTTTTGGCTACATTTTTTTCCTGTGGTTTTTGTGGATGAAAGAGGATGAAAGGATACATAACCACAAGAAAGTTGAGCTGAATTGGAATGATAAAAAAAATATTTTTATTGATTTATTTTACATTCTTGCAGGACTTGTTATTATAATTTTTAGTGCAGAATATATTTTGAGGATTACAGAGTTTTTTGTAATAAGGTATGAAATTGGAAGCTCTTTAATAGGAATTTTGGCTATAGGCATTGCAACCGCACTTCCAGAATTAACAGCTTCTATTACAGCTATCTTAAAAGGCGCTTCATCAATCTCATTAGGGACTTTGATAGGGAGCAACATAACTAACCCTATGTTTGCTTTAGGACTGGGAGCAATGATTTCCTCTTATCAGGTTCCAAGACCTGTAATAGTATATGACATTCCAGTTAAGATAGTAAGCGGGCTTATTTTAATGTGGTTTTTATGGACAAACAAAATATTTACAAAAAAAGAGGCAATGACTATGATAACTATTTATCTTGTTTATGTGTTGGTAAGACTAAGGTATTTTCCTGTGGATATCATATAAATCCGATAACTAGAGACTATCGTTAAGAGTTTTTAATAAGTCTAAAAGGTTAATCGGATTTCTAGGATGCCAAAAATGCAAAGCATTTTTGTGCATATAAAAAAAGAATTAAAAAATTATTCCTCCTTCTGCTGCTCTTCTTCTTCAGAATATGAAGGAATAGCAGCCCGGCTTATTATCATTATATCGCCAATGGATTTTACAAGCTGGTGGGGCACTATTACGCCTTTTGCAGAACCAAGAACCTTATTAAGAAATGAGCTTTTTGTTGCTTTTACGCGCCACCCAAACACCTTGTTTTGGGTTATTATAGATTCTTCAACATCTCCAAAATATTCTCCTGTATCAGTAAATACCCTCATGTCAAAAGCTTCAGTTATTTTTTTCATCTTAAGCATTAAGCACCACCTTTGTTGGTACTGATTTAATAGTAGCAAGTATTTAAAATCTTCGTTTTTTAGGAAGTTTTTTAAAAATACAGCTTATCTTAGAAAGTATGAATTACAGGAACCTTAGAATAATAGGAACTTCGCATATAGCGAAACAAAGCTTAGATGATGTAGAGAAAGAAATAGAAGGGAGAAAACTAGATATAATTGCCCTGGAGCTTGACAGGAAAAGGCTATATGGCCTTTTTAGGAAATCTGGTAAGATAAGGATTTATGATATAAAAAGAGTGGGCATTAAGGGTTTTATTTTTTCCTTGATAGGCGCATGGGCTGAAAAAAAGCTTGGAAATCTGGTAGGAGTATCTCCTGGCTCTGAGATGAAAAAAGCTGTCAGACTGGCAAGAAAGCATAACATAAAAATAGCGTTAATTGACCAGGATATAGAGATTACATTGAGAAATTTCTCAAAAAGTCTAACTTGGAAAGAAAAGTGGAATTTTATTGTTGATATAGTAAAGGCTGTTTTTACCAAGAAAAAGGTTATAGAATTTGATTTAACAAAAGTTCCAAGCAAAAAGGTCATTAAAAAACTGGTTGGGCAGGTTAAAAAAAGATATCCTAATATTTATAAGGTTCTTATAGAAGAGAGGAATAATGTTATGGCTGATAATTTGAGAAAGATTATGGAAACACATCAAGACAAAAAAATACTTGCTATTATTGGAGCTGGTCATGAAGATGATATTTTGGAGCTAATAAAAAGGCCTAGTATTAGTTATTCTTTTAAAATAGGGTAGGTTGTTGATTTGTTATTCTTTTAAAACAACACATTTAAATATAATATTTATAAAAGTAAAGTCCATGGGAGAAATAGTTGATTTATTGAATAAGATAAAGAGGTATTTCAAGTTTACTCCATTAGAGATAAGAAGCCTTATTATAGCAATTGTGGTTATAGCTTTTATAATTTCTTTTTCAGAGTGGGGTTATGGAGATGTTTTTAGTTTTAGAACAGGGTTGTTTAATTGGTTCAATGCTATTTTGATTGTTGCTTTGTCTTTTCTGGTGCATCTGTCTATCCAAAGAATATGGTCTTTAGGTACTGGATATAAATTGGAATGGAAAATGTGGAGTTTTGGGTTGTTGTTTGGCTTAATAATGGCCTTTTTGACTAATGGAAAAATCTGGCTCATACTTCCAGGAGGATTTATTGTACACCATATGGCAGGGCATAGGCTTGGGTGGTTTAGGTATGGAATCAATTATTGGGCTGTTGGATTGATAGCAGCAACAGGACCTGTTGCAAGCATAGCCCTTGCTGCAATATTCAAGGCTTTAAGCGGTTTAGTGGTCAGTTCTTTGATACAAAAAGTGATTGTTTTTAACATTGCTTATGCTCTTTATAGTTTACTTCCTATACCGCCGTTAGATGGCAGCAGGACTTTTTACGGAAGCAGGATGCTTTATGCTTTTTCAACAGCTGCTATTGTAGCAGCCGCAATATTATTAAACTTAAACATAAGTGTATGGGTTGCAGCAGTATCATCGTTTTTCATTGGAGTTGTTTTATGGATATTGTATTACATATTTTTTGAGCACAAGGCTTGGAGTGGGGAGTAGAATGGCCGAGTTTTTCTTCAAGAACTGGGCAGAGTTTTTCTTTTTTGTAGTTATGGTTATTGGACTGATTGTTGCATTGTGGGCTACAAGCTTTAGCGCGGTTATAAGCTATATTGTTGTTTTTTTGAGCGGCATGATTGGTGGAAGATTGTTGTATGACAGGAAAAAGAATCTGACATTCCCATATTACATAATTATAATCGGGTTTTTAATAGGATATGTTGCAGGAACTTATTATGGCAGCAGGAAAGTTGTCATTATATTGTTTATTTTTGGGATTTTGCTCAGCTACCATCTGTATAATAAAGGCTATATCAGGGATGTGCCTTATTGAAGATTTATATTATGAAATTCAAGAAAATAACAAGTTCGCATTCTGAAAATTTTAATGAAATTTGGGAGCTATATGAATCTTCATTTCCACCTGATGAAAAAAGAGATTTTGAAAAACAGGTTAAAATATTTTGTAAAGAGCCATACACTTTCTATGCAGTATACAATAAAGACTTATTGATAGGAATCATGGATATATGGAATCTTGGTAAATTTGTATTTATTGAGCATTTGGCAGTCAAAGAAAAATTGAGAGGACAAGGCTTTGGAACAAAATTGCTAAAAGACTTTATTATTCAAAGAAATAAAAAGATTATTTTAGAAGTGGAAAGGCCAAATACTAATGCAGCAAAAATAAAGATAAAATTTTATGAAAAACAAGGATTCAAACTAAATAAGTATAATTATATACAACCACCATACAATAAAGATAAGAATTCGGTGCCTTTATTCTTAATGACTTATCCTAAGGCAATAAGCAAATCTGAATTTTCAAAAATTAGGAAGAAAATCCACGCAACAGTTTATGAGTGTGAAAAACCATATCTTGGCATTAATTAAGTGGATTCTTTATTTTTCTTTAAAACTTCATAATATATATAAATAAAAACGTATTCTTAGATGACATGGTTAGTATCAAAAACTTTACTCCAAGGCTGTATCAGGAAACAATAATGGCTTCCTGCGCTAAGGGTAATTGCCTGATTATATTGCCTACTGGCTTAGGGAAAACAAAGACGGCTATATTAGCAGCTGCACAAAGGCTTAATTCTATTCCTAACTCAAAAATACTTTTTTTGACAGTAACAAAGCCATTGGCTGAGCAAATATACAATGAGGTCAGGGACTGTATTGACCTGAATGGTGATAATATAGCATTGTTTACTGGTTCTGTTACACCAAAAAAAAGGGAAGAATTATGGGAAAATGCTGTTGTAGTTGTAAGCACACCGCAATGTATTGAGAACGATATCATAAACAACAGGATTAATCTGGAAAATGTCTCTTTAATGATAGCTGACGAGGCGCATAATGCTGTCAAGGATTATTCTTATACGTGGGTGGCTAAGCAGTATCATAAAAAATCAAGATTTCCGAGAATAATCGGTCTGACTGCTTCTCCGGGTTCTGACCTGGAGAAAATCCAGGAGGTCTGCAAGAATCTGTATATAGAAGAGATTGAAATAAGAACAGATAAAGATCCTGATGTCAAGCCTTATGTTCATGAAATTGAAATTAATTGGGTTAAGGTAGAACTGCCCAAGGTATTTTTAGAGACCAGGAAATATTTGCGGGATTTTTTAAATGACCGTTTAGAGAAATTAAAGAAATGGGGCATTTTGAGAAGAACAAATCTGAAGTATGTAAATAAAACAGAGCTGTTGGCTTTACAAGCACAATTACGCGGCAGAGCTTCTATTGGAGGAAAGGATTTTGTTGTGTGGACTGCAATTTCTGTTTTAGCGGAAATAATGAAAGTAAGCCATGGCCTGGAGCTTTTGGAAACACAGGGAATTATTCCTTTGTTTACCTATATGCAAAAGATGCAGCATGATGCACTTAATACAAAGGTAAAGGCTGTAAAGAATGTTGTTAAGGATTTGAACTTTCGTTCTGCATTTGTTAAAGTCTCTAAGCTTTATGAAGAAAAAGTGGAGCATCCGAAATTAATAGAACTGCAAAAAATAGTTAAGAATGAAATTGGCGAAAAAGCTGACAATAAGATGATAGTTTTCAATCAATATAGGGATAGTGCTGTTGATGTTGTAGAGAAACTTAATTCTGTTGATGGTGTCAATGCAAAATTGTTTGTTGGGCAGTTAAAAAAAGGAGAGACCGGTTTAAGCCAGAAAGAGCAGAAAGCTGTTTTAGATGACTTTCGTGCAGGAAAGTTTAATGTCTTGGTTGCTACATCAATTGGAGAGCAGGGTTTGGATATTCCACAAGTTAATGTGGTTATTTTTTATGAACCTATTCCTTCGGCTATCAGACAAATACAAAGAAGAGGCAGAACAGGAAGGCATGAAAAAGGGAAGGTAATTGTTTTAATGACTAAGGATACAATGGATGAGGGCTTTAGATGGTCGGCCCATCATAAAGAAAAAAGAATGTACAGGAATTTGGATAATTTAAAGGGAAAATTGACTCTATTTTTGAATACAAAAGAGGAGAAGATTACAAATTATGTGAAAGATGATAAAATAAAAATTTTTGCTGATTATAGAGAGAAAGGCTCTGGCACAATAAAAGAGCTTATTGAACTGGAAGTTGAGCTAAAGCTTGATGCTTTGCCAAATGCAGATTACATTTTAAGCTCTAGAGTGGGTGTTGAGGTCAAGACTGTAGATGATTTTGTTCAGAGCATTATTGATGGTAGGTTATTGCAGCAGATTAAGAATCTGAGAAATAATTTTGAAAGGCCTTTACTGGTTATAGAAGGTATTGAGGACATTTATTCTGTAAGGAATGTGCATTCCAATGCTATAAGAGGTATGCTGGCTGCTATAAGTGTAAGCTATGGTGTTCCAATTCTTTATACTAAAAATTTTAGAGATACTGCTATGTTGCTTAACATAATAGCAAAACGCGAACAGGAAGAAACTGGAAAAGATTTCTCATTACATCCACAAAAAAAAGCATTGAGCATCAAAGAGCAGCAGGAATATATTGTAAGTTCTTTGCCTGGAGTTGGCTCTGCTTTAGCAAAGCCATTGCTTAAATATTTCAAAAGCGTAAAGAATGTAATGACTGCAGAGCAAAAAGAACTTGAAAAAGTAGAGAAAATAGGAAAGAAAAAAGCAGAGAAGATAAGGGATATTGCTGATAGGGAGTACCAGACATTAGATTAAAATGGTAAGAGTAGCAGCTGCACAGATTCCAGTAACAAATAGTACATTAAAAAATTTAGACACTATAATTAACTATATTAAAAAAGCGTCATCAAAGAAAGTTGACATAGTTTGTTTTCCGGAAGCGTCATTAATTCATTCAAAAAATAAAGATACAATTAAAAAAATTCCAATAAAAAAATATATTAATATTATAAAAAAATCATGTAAAAAGAATAAGATTCATTGTATTTTTGGGACGAACTTGGTTGAAAAAAATAAAATCTATAATTCTGCTTTTTTTATTGATGATAAAGGCAAGGTAATTTATAGATATAATAAAGTAAATTTATGGATTAATGAGAGAAAAAGTAAGGCCAATGGAAGAAAAAATAATGTTGTAAAGACAAAGTTTGGCAAGATTGGGATAATAATATGTTGGGATATTGCTTATCCGGAATATGTGAAAAAGCTTGGAAAGCAAGGAGCGTGGATAATATTCTGCCCTTCTTATGTAATAAATTATAAGCGGGAATTATACTCTTATGAGCATCTGCCTTATGCAAGGGCTTTTGAGAACTCTGCTTATTTTATCTATTGCGATGCTTATGCCAAGAATACAGTAAGGTACAGCTACATCTGCGGGCCGTCAAAGATTTATTCAAAGATAAGAAATAAAGAAGGTTTAATTGTTGCTGATTTGGACAGAAGGAAGGTTGTTGGGTTGAGAAGACATTATGGGTTGGTTTAGTACAATAATGAAAATTACAATAAATAAAAAAATTAAAAATATTACAAAGAATTAAAATTTCATACTCTTTAATCTTTGGATTCTAATATTCATTGGCGGATGTGTAGATAAAAGAGCCATCATTGCTCCTCCACGGAAGGGATTTGTAATAAATAAATGGGCTGTTGCTTGGTTTCCTAGTCTCATTGGATGAGTTTTTACATTATTCTCTAATTTTTCCAATGCTGATGCAAGGCCATTAGAATTTTGTATAATTTTTGCTCCTGTTGAATCTGCAAGATACTCGCGGCTTCTAGAGATTGCAAGCTGGATTATCATTGCAATAAGTGGAGTTACAATAGCTAAGAGTAGTAAGCTAATAATATTTCCACTATCTCTGTTTCTGCCACCAAAACCTCCAAATATAGCTGCCCAACGGGCCATAAAAGCGACATAGGAAATTACACCTGCAATTGTTGCTGCTATGCTTGAAATTAATATATCTCTATTTTTTACATGTGAAATTTCATGAGCAATGACACCTTTAAGTTCATCATCATTTAATAAATTTAAAATTCCTTTTGTTGCTGCTACTGCTGCATGTTTTGGATTTCTGCCAGTAGCGAATGCATTTGACGCATCACTAGGTATTATGTAAACTTTGGGCATAGGAACTTTTGCTTTTTCAACAACTTCTCTCACTATTTTTAATAATCTGTGAGCTTCTGGTTCTTTTACTTCTTTAGCTTTATACATTGCCAAAACAATTTTGCCAGAAAACCAGTAAGCACCAAAATTCATTATTATTGCAAAGATAAAAGCTATTGTTAAACCACTCATACCTCCCAGTAAGTTGCCTACCCATAACAGTAAAGCGGTTAATAATCCCAACAATACAACTGTTTTTAATTGATTTACAATCATTAAAGCACCTTAGATATTATAATATATTTCTATTTAAAAATTTAATGTTTAGTTCAATGAATAAAAACCAAAACTATAAAAATGAGTTTCCCTTCCTTTAATAAGGGTGGCAATATGGCAAAAGAAGAAATAACAAAAATGTTAAATCAAGCTTTAGAACTAGAGCATGCTGCAAGAATCCAGTATTTGAGCCATGCAGAACTTGTTGAAGGTGAGAATGCTGAGCCGATAGTAGCAAGGCTAAAAGAGATTGCATCTGATGAGAAAGAGCATGAAGATAAATTTAGAAATTTAATAGGAAATTTTCTTGGTGGAGTTCCCTCAATGAAAATTGTGCCTACAAAAAAAGCTAGGACAGTAAAAGAGATTCTCGAAACGAATTTGCAGGATGAAAAAAATGCAGTAGAGGTTTACAGTAAAGTTTTGGATGCAATAAATAAAGAAAAGGGTGTTCTGCCTTATGAGTTCTTGACGCTAGAGCACGATGTAAGGCATGTAATTATGGACGAACAGGAGCATATAGCTGAATTAAAAACATTATTAGCAATTAAATAAATTTTTATATATAACTTTAATAACATTTAATAGTGTTATTTACGTCACTTATTTCTATTTCCACTTAATTGAGCAGCCTATTGAAAAAAGAAACTCGTGTTTTGGTTTTTTGCCTTCTAAAACTGCATCTATTGCTTCATCCATATCAAATTCTGTTGGTTTTTGATCTGGTTCCATTGCATTGTTTAGTCTTCCATGATAAACCAGTTTTTGCTCAGCATCAAATAAGAAAGGGTCTGGTGTGCATGATGCACCATAGGATTTTGCAACTTCCTGCGTTTCATCATGCAGATAAACAAAATTAAAGTTTTTTTCTTTTGCTACTTTTACCATTCCTTCAAAGCTGTCTTCTGAATATTTCTCTGATTCATTGGGATTAATTCCCACTATGACTAGGCCTTTATCTTTGTATTTTGTTTGTAAATCTTTTATTGTCTCTTGCTTGGCTTTTACATAAGGGCAATGGTTGCACATGAAAATAATTAATAGTGCTTTTGCATTCTTGAAGTCTGCAAGCGAGTATGTTTTCCCATCTATAGCTTTCAAATTAAAATCCGGGGCTTTGTCTCCTGTCTTTAGTTTTTCAAGTGATTTTAGCAGTACCATTTGTATTTGGAAAAACTTAGGGATTAATTAATTTTGCGGTTTTACATTATTTTCCATATAAGCTGTTAGGCCTTCTATCTGCCTTAAATGGGTTTTTTCGAATAAAAAATTTCTGAAATTATTGTCTATTTTAACTCCAAATTGCTGCAGACCGGAATTTAATTTTCCATATAATTCCTTGCCTTGTTTATCCAGATCAGTTAGTATAATGCAGTTTTTGTTATTGGAAGAAATGTTTTCTATTGTTTCGAATATGGGTTTTTTGTTTAACTCAACTATGTTTTTTATTCCGAAACTTTGCAATGTAATTTTATCTTTCTTGCCTTCAACTATTACTAATGTTTCTGATTTTTTTATTTTATCGATATATTTAGAAAATTCGTTGTTTAAATTATTCATTGATATTGGAATATTAATAATATTATATAAATTTTTGGAATGGTAATTATTAAATATTGCAAAAGACTACCAAAGCTCTATGCTGCCATTAAAT
This sequence comes from uncultured Methanosarcinales archaeon, assembly GCA_964650285.1. Lineage (GTDB taxonomy): Archaea > Nanobdellota > Nanobdellia > Woesearchaeales > GW2011-AR4 > JACPJP01. The sequence goes on from CAZYSP010000002.1 coordinate 63,483, forward strand.
GTTACTCTGAGCTATTATAAAAGAAGGGATATACAGGAAGAGATAATAAAAAGTGCTGAAAACAGAGAAATTGCTGTTAAATATAACGATAAATTTGGTTCTAGACCAGATGTCCTTAATAATCCTAATGATGTTTTAGAGTTGGCAAAACAAAAAGCTACTTCTTTTCATGCGTCAGAAGAGTTGTGGAGCAATCCCCTGCAATTAAATCTTAACATGAAGAGGCATGAGACTGATGAGTTAAGGATTGGCTGGGACTTGGTTTTGGATATTGATTGCAGTTTCTATGAATATTCAAAGATTGCTGCTGACTTAGTAATAAAGGCATTAAAATTCAATGAAGTAAAATCTGTATCATGCAAATTTTCCGGGAATAAGGGTTTTCATATAGGTATTCCGTTTGAGGCCTTTCCAGAAAGAATAAGGAATGAAAAAACAGCCAGTATGTTTCCTGATGCTGCAAGAAGAATTGCTTTCTACATTAAAGAGTTAATTAAAAAACCGTTAGGAGAAAAAATAATGCAGTTTGAGAAAAATAATTTCTCAAAAATAATAGAAAAAACAAAAGAAAATCCCAATAAAATAACTTATTATGAAAAAAATAAATTTGGGGATAATATTGCAAAATTGAATGCTGAGCCTTTCTTGAATATTGACACTATATTAATTTCCTTACGTCATCTTTTCAGGATGCCTTACTCATTGCATGAGAAGTCTGGTTTGGTTTCAATACCAATAGATCCAAATAAAGTTTTAGAATTTAAAAAAGAAAATGCAGAACCGAAAAATGTAAAGATTTCTAAATTTATATTTTTAAATAAAAAAAATGTTGCTGAAGGAGATGCAAAAAAACTGATTATGCAGGCATTTGATTTTTCTTTAAATAAAGAGGAAGAGTTAAATATCGAGACAAAAAAGGATTATGAGATTAAGGATGCTATGCCTGAACAATTCTTTCCGCCATGTGTAAAATTAATAAGTAATGGATTGGCTGATGGAAGAAAACGTTCATTATTCATTTTGATAAATTTCCTGACTAGTTTAGGCTGGGGCTATAAGGAAATTGAAGATTATTTAAAAGGATGGAACAAAAAAAATACTGAGCCAATAAGGGAAAACTATCTGCTTGGTCAATTACGATATCATAAAACACAAAAGAAAAAGATATTGCCACCTAACTGCAATAATAATATGTATTATGTTGATATAGGTGTTTGCAGACCAGATAACCTTTGTAGCAAGATAAAGAATCCTGTAAGCTATTCTATCAGGAAGTCTGTTTTTTTGAGGAAAGAAGGGAAGAAGAAAACATAAGGAAAATATAGTAACGTTTATAAATAAGACCAGTTACCCAATTCTTGAAATTAGCCTGAAAAGATGTCCTTTTCAGTACAGTTCAACAAGACTGTTTTCTACAAGAGGATATCAATAAAAGGCTTTTTTGCATGGGCAATTGACTTATCCATTATTTACATTTGTCTATGTCATTAGAGGGGTAATAAAAGCAACATACGAAGATGCCAACAATAAGAAAACCAAGAAAAGGAAGTTTACAATACTGGCCAAGGAAAAGGTCAAAGAGAGTTTTTGCTAGAGTTAGGGCTTGGAATAAAAGTAATGAAGCAAAGTTGCTTGGGTTTGCTGGCTACAAGGTGGGTATGACTCACCTGATAATTAATGACAACAGAAAAACATCAACAACAAAGGGCATGGACATTTTTTGCCCTGCTACCATCATTGAGTGCCCTCCATTAAAAACTGCTTCTATAAAATTTTACAAAAACACAATAAACGGTTCAAAACTTGTTTCTGAGGTTCCTGCTGAGAATCTTGGTAAAGAACTCGAAAGAGCTATAATATTACCAAAAAAACAGAAAAAAGAAAGCAAAGAAAAAAGTTTTCCATTAGATTTTGATTATATCAGGATGTTAGTTTATACTTCTCCCAGCCTTACTGGAATAGGCAAGAAAAAACCAGAAATGTTTGAGATTGCTATTGGTGGAAATAAAGAAGAGCAGTTAAATTACGCAAAAGAAAAACTTGGAAAGGAAATAAATGTTGTAGAAGTTTTCAAAGAAGGCCAGCAACTTGATATACATGCTGTATCAAAAGGCAAAGGTGTGCAAGGGCCTGTAAGAAGGTTTGGAATTTCGCTAAAGCATCACAAGACAGAGAAAAGCAGAAGAAATCCTGGAAGCTTAGGAGGTTGGGTAGCCCAAGGGCATATCATGTGGAGACAAGCTAAAGCTGGGAAGATGGGCTATCATCCAAGAACAGAGTACAACAAATTGCTTTTGAAAATTGGCAATTCAGATGAAATAAACAAAAAGGGCGGTTTTGAAAAGTATGGTGTTATAAAGAATAATTATATCCTTGTTAAGGGTTCTGTGATTGGAACTAAAAAAAGATTGATAAGAATAAATGAGCCTATTAGGCCTGATAAAGGTATACCCAATACCCCTCCAACCATACAATACAGGAATTTAGAACAGGAATCTTCGTAAGATGAAACTCAATATTTTTGATATTTCAAAGAGAAAAACAGGAGAAGTAGATTTACCTTCACAGTTTAATGAGGACGTAAGGGCGGATTTGATAAAAAGGGCTTTTCTTGCTTTACAGAGTAATAAAAGACATCCTTATGGAGCCATGGCTGAAGCTGGAAAAAGGGCGTCTGCAAAACTTTCAAAAAGAAGGAGAAAATACAGAGGAATGTATGGTTTTGGTATATCTAGGACTCCTAGGAAAATTTTGTCGAGAAGGGGTACAAGGATGTATTGGGTTGGTGCTTTTTCACCAAATACTGTTGGGGGAAGAAGGGCACATCCTCCAAAGTCTGAAAAGATTCTTAGTAAAAAAATAAACAAGAAAGAGAGGAAAAAGGCAATAAGAATGGGAATTTCAGCTACAGTAAGAAACGATTTGGTAAAAAGCAGAGGACATATTGTACCAGAAGGTTATCCTTTTGTATTAGATAAAAATTTTGAGGTTTTGAAGAAGACGAAAGATGTAAGAGATGTTTTAAAGAATTTTGGTCTTGAGAAAGAATTAGAGAGAGTAGGCAAAAAAAAGATTAGAGCTGGGAAAGGTAAATCAAGAGGAAGAAAATACAAAATAAAAAAGGGTCCATTGATTGTTGTTTCAGAAAATAGCAAGTTAGTAAAAATTGTAAATAATATTCCCGGAGTTAATGTTGTTGATGTAAAGAGTCTAAATGTTGGGTTGCTTGCTCCAGGAAACGTGCCTGGAAGATTGACATTATGGACTATGGTAGCGATTGAAACTTTGGAAAAAGAGGGGTTGTTTAAGTAAAATGGATCCGTACAAAATTATCAAATATCCTTTGTCAACAGAGAAATCAATAAGGCTTATGGAGAGCCAGAATAAGTTGATTTTTGTAGTAGATATAGACGCTGATAAGAATATGATAAAAAATGCTGTCGAGAAGATGTTCAAAGTCAAAGTTGAAGATGTACGAACATATGTGCATGGCGGAGAAAAAAGGGCGTATGTAAAATTTTCAAATGAAAATCCTGCCATTGATATAGCAACTCAATTAGGCTTAATGTAGGTGATGTAAATGGGTAAAAACTTAATACAACAGGCCAGAGGCAAGGGGGGCCCAAGATACAGAGCTCCTAGCTTTAGATATAAAGGTGAAAGTAAATACACAAAATATGGAGAAGAAACTTTAAGCGGGAAGATAATTGATTTGGTGCATTGTCAGGGTCATAGTGCTCCTCTTGCACAAATAGAGTATGGAGATGGAAGTATGGTTTTAATACAAGCTCCAGAGGGGGTAAGAGTAGGAGATAAAGTAGAAATGGGGGTTAAGATTGATGTAAAAAAAGGGAATGTGATACCCTTAAAGAATATACCAGAGGGAATTGCCATCTACAATTTGGAAGCATTACCTGGAGATGGCGGAAAGTTTGTAAGAGCATCCGGAGGTTTTGCAAAAATAATCACTAAGATGAAGGATAAAGTTGTTGTTGAGCTGCCATCTGCAAAAAGAAGGGTTTTTTTACCGGAATGCAGGGCCACGATTGGTGTTATTGCAGGCAGTGGCAGAAAGGAAAAACCGTTTTTAAAGGCTGGAGAAAGGTATTATGCTATGAAAGCAAGGAATAAATTATGGCCTCAGGTTTCAGGAACATCAATGAATGCTGTAGACCATCCGTTTGGAGGTTCAAGCTCTGCAGTAAAAGGAGGACCTACACAATCTTCCAGAAATGCGCCTCCTGGAGCGAAAGTAGGAAAAATTGCACCTAAAAGAACTGGGAAGAGAAGGTAAATTAGAAATCACAACATGGCAAAAAAAGAATTCGCTTACGGGGGAAAAACACTTGAGGAGTTAAAGAAGCTAAGTTTAAATGAGTTAGCTACGCTGTTGCCGGCAAGGCAGAGAAGGAGTTTGAAAAGGGGGCTTACAGAGCAACATAAAATTTTATTGAAAAAGATAAAGAAAAATGAGAGTAACATTAAGACTCATTTCAGAGACATCATAATTTTGCCTGAAATGGTGGGAAAAGTAATAAGGGTTTATAGCGGTAAAGAATTCATCCCTGTAACAATAATGGAGGAAATGATCGGGCACTGCCTTGGAGAATTTGTTTTGACAAGAAAAATCGTTGCACACTCTGCACCAGGTATAGGGGCTACAAGGTCAAGTGCTGCATTATCGGTCAAGTAAAATGGGAAATAGTTATTCGACAAAAAATTATAATAAAGAAAATATGGCCAGAGCTATTGGAAGATCGCTGCCTATTTCATTTAAACAAAGCGTAGAAATATGTGAGTTTATAAGAAATAAGAATGTAGGCTATGCAAAGGGTGTTTTAAGAAAGGTTATTGATCATGAGCAAGCAGTTCCATTTAAAAGGTTTAACACGAATATTGGACATAAAAAGAATATTATGGCTGGGAGGTATCCTAAAAGGGCATCAATGGAGATTTTAAACCTTATGAGCAGTGTTGAGGCTAATGCGCAGTTTAAAGGATTGAATACAGCCAACCTTGTAATAACACACATAAATGCAAACAAGGCATCAAAAGTTATGCATTTCGGCAGAAAAAGGAGTAGATTGTCTAAGAGAACTAATATTGAAATTGTTGTTCAGGAAAAGGCCGTGGATAAAAAACCGGAAAAAAATGAAATAAAGGTAAAGAAGAAGAATTTGAAAGAACAAAAGAAAGAAGAAAAGAAAATAAAAACACAAAACAAAAAATGATTGAAAGAAAATTTATAGCACAGAAAATAAAAGAATACCAGATACAGGAATACATAAGCAGTAATCTGAAAAACGTTGGCCACAGCCATACGAAAATGGTAAAGACACCTCTTGGGGAAAAAATTGTCATTTATGCTTCTAGACCTGGGCTTATAGTCGGAAGAAAGGGCCAGAATATAAAGGAGTTAACAAAGACTTTAAAGAAAAGGTTTGGGCTTGAAAATCCCCAAATAGAAATAAGTGAAGTTGCAGACATTAATTTGGATGCAAACATAGTTGCTGAGAGAATTACTGATTCGCTGGAAAGATTTGGAGCTCAAAAGTTTAAAGCTATAGGCCATAAGGTAATGGGAAGTGTCATGGCAGCAGGAGCCTTAGGTGTTGAAATAATAGTAAGCGGTAAGATACCCAGCAGCAGAGCAAAGTCCTGGAGATTTTACTCTGGTTACCTTAAGAAATGTGGGGATATATCGATAGTTGGTGTTGACAAAGCACATGCACAAGCAAGGCTAAAAACAGGTGTTGTTGGGGTTAAAGTAAGTATAATGCCGCCTGGAACAATATTGCCAGATAAAGTTGAGCTTATTAAAGAAAAGGAAGAGAAAATCGAAAAAGTTGAAGAGGAAGATAGTGATGAGAAAAAAGAAACAAAACCCCAAGTCAAGAAAAAAGTGAAAGTGAATGCTCAGAAATCAAAGATTTCTGGCACCAACTCCATTGGAAAAGAGACTGGAGATAAAAAATCTGATGAAGAAAATAAAAACAAAAAATGAAATCTAAAGAAATAAGGAGTCTGGATAAAAATACGCTTGATGAAAAAAAAATTGAGCTGAAAAAGGAATTGGTTAAGATGAATGCTCAGGTAGCTATAGGAACTGCGCTTAAGAACCCTGGGCAAGTGAGAGAAATAAAGAAAATTATAGCAAGAATAGTGACAATACAAAACGAAAAAGTTTTGCAAAAAAAAGATATAAAAAATATAAAACAATCTGAGGTACGAGGAAATCGTAGATTTCCGGTACCTCCTAGTAAAAAAAGCTCGGAGGTGAGCAAAAAAGTATGAGCGAAATATGTCCCAAGTGTGGGCTGGTGAAAGAGTTGTGTGTTTGCGAGACAATCGCAAAAGAAAGCCAATTGATAAAGGTTTTCCTTGAAAGGAAGAAATTCAGGAAATTTTGCACAATAATTGAAGGCGTAGACCAGAAAGAGATTGATATTAAGGATCTTGCAAGGAAACTCAAGGAGCAGTTTGCATGTGGAGGTACTGCCAAAGAAGGTAAAATAGAATTGCAGGGAAATCATAAAAACAAAGTTAAGGGTATCTTGATAAAGATGGGCTTTCCTCCAGATTCCATAGAAGTTAAGTAAACAAACGATAGGGTTGGTAAAATGAAAGTGAAAAATATAGGTATAAAAGTTACAAAGCCTGCGGACAAATGTAAGGATGATAATTGCCCTTTCCATGGTAAATTGCGGTGTAGAGGGAGAATTTTTACAGGTACTATAGTATCAGTTAAGATGCAGAAAAGCGCGATTGTGGAATGGGAATATAGACAATTTCTAAAAAAATATGAAAGATACGAAAAAAGAGGAAGCAGGGTAAAGGTCCATAATCCGGCATGTATTAACGCAAGTGAAGGAGATGTTGTTAAAATTATGGAGTGCAGGCCCTTAAGCAAAACCAAGAATTTTGTTATCGTTGAAATTTTAGGAAAGGAAAAAGGATTCAAGGAAAGAATGGAAGCGGAGGAAGAGGCGAAATTCAGAAAGGAAGTGAAAAAGGATGAGGAGCAGACTGATGCACAGGAAGAGGTGGCTGTATAGATGCAAGCAATAAAATCCAGGGTGACAAAAGCAATCCCTGTTGGAAGCCAAATAGAGACATGTGATAATTCAGGGGCAAAAGTAATCAAGATATTTACAGTTGTAGGGTGCAAAACCACTAAAGGTAAATACCCTGCAGCAGGCGTTGCTGATCTTGTAATGGCATCTGTTCGAAGAGGCAGACCTGATATGAGAAAACAGGTAGTTTATGCTGTTATAGTAAGACAAAAGAAAGAGTACAAAAGATCTGATGGAATAAGGATAAAGTTTGAAGATAACGCAGCGGTTATTTTGAAAGATGATAAGGGAAATCCAAAAGGGACAATATTCAAGGGCGCTATAGCCAAGGAAGTATGTGAGAGGTGGCCTGGCATTGCAAAAATAGCCAGCATTGTTGTTTAAAAATTAGGTGTTTTATATGAAGCGGAAAGCGACAGACAATTTTGACCCGCTTTCCTGTCATTTTTTGAGGAAAAAATGAAGACAAGATTTTCAAGTTCGTGGGCAAGAAGCAAACAACCAAGGAAACAAAGGAAGTATAGACATAATGCTCCATTACATATAAAACAGAAATTTGTTAGTGCACACCTTTCAAAAGAGTTGAGAAAAAAATACGACAAGAGAAGCATGAACTTAAGGAAGGGTGACGGCATTAAGGTAATGAGAGGTCAATTTAGGAATAAAACAGGCAAGATTGAAGAGGTTAGTGTAAAGAAAACATTAGTTTATGTTAATGGCATTGAGATTGCCAAGAGAGACGGTACAAAAGCACGGTATCCTATAAGTCCATCAAATCTGATGATTACTGAGATTAATATTGATGATAAAATGAGAAATAAAATTGTCAAAAGGAAATAAGATGTCAAAGCACCTAAAAAGATATTTTGCTCCAAAAACTTGGAAAATAAAAAGAAAGGGAATGAAATTTATTGCTAAGCCTAGTCCAGGAACTCATAAAATAGGTGCGTCCTTGCCATTAAACGTTATTTTAAGGGATATCCTTGGTTATGCAAACAGTAACAGGGAAGTGAAGTTTATACTGGAAAAGAGGAATGTTACAGTTGATGGGGTAAGAAGAAAGGATTGTAGGTTTCCTGTTGGAGTGTTTGATGTTCTGTCGTTAAATGATGTGGACGAGCATTTTAGAGTTGTTTTGGATAAAATGGGGAATATAGATCTTATTAAAATAGGAAAAGAGGAAAGCATGTTTAAGTTGTGCAAGATAATAGGAAAAAGTGCCCTTAAAGGGAAGCTGCAATTGAACTTATATGATGGGACAAATATTGTTGTTCAAGATGGAAGCTATAAAGTTGGGGATGCTATTTTGCTGGATCAAGGAAAAAAGAAAGAGATAAAGGAGAAGATAACCCTTGATAAGAATGTCTTGATATACCTCACTGGTGGCAGACATATCGGCCAAAGCGGAAAGGTGGAGGGCATAAGGGGCAATAGGATTTTGTACAAGACAGAATCTGGGGATGTGGTTGAAACATTAAAGGAGTACGCATTTCCAATAGGCAAAGATAAGCCTTTAATCAGTCTAACAGGAAGATGAACCAAATGAGGCAGATAAGCGTAGAAAAAGTCACCTTGAACATCGGTGCTGGAAAAGACCAGGCTAAATTAGACAAAGGAATGAAGTTAATAAAAAATATAGCAGGTCATGTTCCGGTAAAAACCTTTACAAAAAAAAGAATACAGGAATGGGGATTAAGGCCAGGCTTGCCTATAGGATGCAAGTTGACTTTAAGGAATAATGAGGCTCTGGATTTATTGAAAAGGTTATTTGAGGCAAAAGATAATTTGTTGCAAGCAAGCAATTTGGATAATGAGGGAAACATATCATTTGGCATAAGCGAGTATATTGACGTCCCTGGAGTAAAGTACGACCCGGATATAGGCATTATGGGTTTTCAGGTTTGTATCACACTTAAGAGAAATGGATTCAGAATAAAGCACAGAGCTTTGAAAAGACATGCAATTCCCATGAAACACAGGATAAGAAAACAAGAGGCTATTAATTTTATGAAAAATACATTTAATTTGGGTATAGGTGAATAAAATGACTTACAGCAATCATAGAAAGGTCTTCAAGCAACTTAAATCCAAACCAATAAAACTCAAAAAATTCCTTAAGCATAATGTTCCTAAAAAAAGGAGTTGCGGAATCGCTCTTAAAAAATGCGGAAGGTGTGGAAGAATGAGGAGTACTTTAAGCAGTTATGGATTAAATATATGCAGGCAGTGCTTTAGAGAAACAGCAACAAATCTTGGATTCAAAAAATATAATTGAGGTTAAAATGTCATTAAACGACCCATTAGCTAATGCCTTATCATCAATTTTAACAGACGAGAAGGCAGGAAGAAATGAAAGTAGAATCAAGCCATCTTCAAAAATGATCAAGAAGGTGCTTGAAGTCATGAAAACTAACAAGTATGTAGGAGAGTTTGAAGAAGTAAAAGATAGAGTAGGCAATATAATCAAATTGAATCTATTGGGAAATATAAACAAATGCGGGGTCATAAAACCAAGGTACAGCGTAAAAAAAGACCAATTTGAGAGATTTGAAGAACGGTATCTTTTGGCAAGAGGAATGGGCATACTGATTGTATCAACACCTTTAGGGATTATTACACATATTGAGGCAAGAAAGAAAGGCATCGGAGGAAAACTTCTGGCTTATTGTTATTAAAAATGGGAAGGAAAGAAAGTAAGAGTAAAGGACTAAGTATTGAAATGAAAATTCCGGAGAAGGTTACGGCGCAATTAGATGGTAGCATATTGGCGTTAAAGGGTCCAAATGGAGAGTCAAAATATGACTTTTCAGATAAGAAGGTTGGTATAGAGCACAAAGAAGATACTATAACACTAAAAGTGTCTAGGTTCAATAAAGTAAATAAGAAAATCATAAAATCATATGCTGCTCACATAAAGAACATGGTAAAGGGAAGCTTAGAAGGTTGCAAGTATACTTTAAAGATATGTTCCGGACATTTTCCAATGAATGTTTCTGTGAGTAATGGTCATCTTATTGTAAAAAATTTTCTTGGGGAAAAGGTTCCAAGAACACTTAAATTAAAACCTGGAGCAGAGGTTAAGGTTGAAGGAGACCTTATCGTAGTGGAAAGCCCGAGCAAAGAAATTGCAGGACAAGTGAGTGCTGACATTGAGCAGCTTACAAGAAGGACAGGGTATGATTCGCGGATTTTTCAGGATGGCATCTGGATAGTCTCTAAGGGTGATAAAGAGGTTTAAGTAAGAAAATGCTATCAATTAAAGAATTATTGGAGCTGAGAAAGCAAATTAAAAACAAAAAACCTGATTTTGTTAGACAAGATGCTCATAAAAAGAAAAGATTGAGCAAGGGATGGAGAAGGCCCAGGGGTTTGCATTCGAAAGTTAGGTTAAATCTTAGGGGCAGGGGCAAAAATGTGTCAGTTGGTTATAGAAGCCCGAAAAAAGCAAGGCAGCTGCATAAAAGTGGATTGCAACAGTGTATTATTAGGTCAACAGGAGATTTAGAAGGTTTGGATGCTAAAAAAAATTGTCTTGTTATTTCCTCTTCTTTGGGAGATAAAAAGAGAATTTTAATTTTAAAAAAATCCAAAGAATTAGGATTTAATATTTTAAATATAAAAAATCCTGATGAATACGTAAAGAAAATTGAAGAGAAGATAAGTTTAAGAAAAAAAACCAAGAAAGAGAAGGAGAAAAAAGGAAAAGAAACTAAGGCAGAGAAAAAAGAAGAAAAATTGGCTGAAAAAGTGAAGGAAGAAGATAAAAAAGAGATTGGAAAGAAAGAAAAAGACAAGATTTTGACCAAGAAGGATAAATAAAATGCAACTTAGAATACAAAAAAGGCTTGCTGCCCAGATTTTAAAATCTTCAGAAAAAAATATTTGGCTAGATTCAAATAGGCTGGATGAGATAAAAGAGGCCATAACAAAAGCTGATGTAAAATCCCTGATAAAAGACAAGGCCATCAGGAGCAAGGAAAAAAAGGGGATCTCTGGGTATAGGACCAGGAAAAGAAAAGAGCAAAAAAGCAAGGGAAGAAGAAAGGGTGTTGGATCTATAAAAGGTAGTAAAGGCGCAAGGCTGAGCAAAAAAAGGGGTTGGATTAACCATATCAGGGTGCAAAGAGTATTTTTGCAGAATTTGAGAGATAAAGATGTTATTGACAGGTCCTCTTACAGATCCCTTTATATGAAAAGCAAAGGGGGATTTTTCAGAAGTAAAAGACATATCAAAATATATATGCAGGAGCATGGGATTGTAAAATGAAAAAAAGCGATGTTTATACAGTACAATTCAGGAGAAAGAGAAAACAATCAACAGATTATAGAAGGAGGCTAAAGATACTGACATCTAATAAGCCAAGGCTTGTTGTTAGAAAGTCATTAAAAAATATACAAGCTGCTATAGTAGAATATGATGAAAAAGGTGATGTTGTTAAAATATCTGCCCACTCGTCAAATCTAAAAAAATTTGGGTGGATTCATGCTACTGGAAATTTGCCTGCAGCTTACTTAGTGGGATTTTTGATTGGGAGAAGGGCAAAAAATGCAAAATTTGATGAGGTTGTTTTTGACATAGGGTTTAACAAATCTGTAAAAGGCTGCAAAGTTTATGCTGTGTTAGCTGGTGCTTTGGATGCTGGTTTAAGTGTTCATCATAGCAAGGAAATTCTACCAAGCAAAGAAAGGATTATGGGAAAGCATATAATGGTTTATGAGGAGTTGCTAAAAAAAGATGAGTCACTGCTTAAGAAGCAATTTGGTTTTTATCTAAAAAATAATATAGTGCTCTCTGATATTGTTAAAAAATTTGAAGAGGTAAAAGATAACATCAATAAACAATAAGCAAATATCAAAATGGAAGGGAAAAAAGTAAAAATAGGCGGAGAGAAAGCATTGGGAGATGCTACGAAAGAGAAGGAGGTTAAAAAGGAAGCTAGTGTAAAGGGAAAGTTTGACAAAGAAATCTGGAAACCAAAGACATCATTAGGCAGGAAAGTAAAGGCAGGAGAGATTGATAATATTGATTATATATTAGATAATAGGTTCAAAATTCTGGAACATGAGATTGTAGATATATTGATGCCTAATTTAACTACTGATCTTTTACTTGTTGGGCAATCCAAGGGGAAATTTGGTGGTGGACAGAGGAGAGTTTTTAGACAAACACAAAAAAAGACACAAGAAGGTAACAAGCCTAAGTTTGGTACTTTTGCAATAGTTGGAAATGAAGACGGTTATGTTGGCATTGGGTATGGGAAAAGCAAAGAGACTGTACCGGCAAGGGGAAAAGCAAATAGGAATGCAAAACAAAACATTATAAAGATTTTAAGAGGTTGTGGAAGCTGGCAATGCAGCTGTAATAATCCCCATAGTGTACCATTTGCTGTTGAAGGAAAATGTGGTTCTGTAAGAATGAGGCTTATACCCGCCCCAAGAGGAACAGGATTATGCATTGAGGGGGAATGCGGCAAATTGCTTAAAATTGCCGGGATAAAGGATGTATGGAGTCAAACATTTGGACAAACTGGAACAAAGATGAACTTAATTTATGCCTGCTTTGATGCTTTGAAAAAGCTTATGGAAATAAAAGTGCAAAAAGAAACTGCGGAAAATTCGGGTATTGTAGAGGGTTCTATAAAGGTGCAATAAAAATGGATAAGAAAATAGATGCTCGGGCTAAGTCAGACGCTAACTCTGCAAGTGATGAGAAAATTGCTATTGTTAGGGTTAGGGGGGTTACCGGAGTAAAGGTGGATATTGATGATACTCTTAAAAAGTTAAGGTTGTATAAAAAAAATTGTTGTGTCATTATTCCAAAAACAGAAAACTATCTTGGCATGGTTAGAAAAGTCAGTGATTATGTTACATGGGGGGATATAGATGAAAAGACATACAATGCCTTGATAGAGAAAAGGATGGAGGAGTATAAGGGCAGAGTCTCTGATAGTAAAGGAAAAATAGATTATAATAAGTTTATAGATGTTGATGGGAAAAAAATAAAAAAAATTTTTAGACTAAACAGCCCAAAAAGAGGTTACGGGAGAAAGGGGATAAAGGTTTCTTTTACTAGTGGTGGGGCTTTAGGATACAGGGGAAATAAAATCAAAGATTTGATAATAAGGATGATCTAAATGGTGGTTAACAAAAGAAAAAAAGTTTCAAGGTACAGGGGAAGTATGACTCATGGTGGGGGGTCTAAAAAAAAGCGCAGGGGAGCTGGCAATAGAGGTGGTAAAGGAATGGCTGGCAGCGGTAAAAGATCGGACAGCAAAAAGCCTTCTTTATGGAAAGGAAAGTATTTTGGAAAACATGGATTTGTCAGCAAAGGTATAAAAAAGGATATTAATTCTGTAAACATAAGTTATATTGAGGAAAACATATCAAAATTGGATTCCCAAAAATTAGTAAACAAAGAAAATGATTTTTTTTCTATCGAGTTAAAAAAATTAGGTTTTAATAAACTTTTAAGCAAGGGGAATGTAACAAATAAATATAAAATAAAGGTTCTTTATGCTTCCAAGAAAGCGATCGAAAAAATAAAAAACAATGGTGGGGACGTTATTTTAGGTAACTAACCTCCACATCATACAAAAATGTCAATTTGGAATATAATTTTAAATAATCTCCCGGAAGTCGAGGGTCCATCACAGAAATTCCTATCATTTAAAGAGAAATTAAAATGGACTCTAGTTGTTCTGCTTATCTTTTTTGTTTTGGGTATAATGCCTTTATTTGGATTGGGGGCTAACCAATTGGAAAGTTTTCAGTTTTTTTCTGTCATTTTGGGTGCTGAATTTGGTTCTATAATCAGCTTAGGAATTGGACCAATAGTTACAGCATCCATTGTTTTGCAATTGCTTAATGGGTCTGGTATTTTGAAACTTGACCTTACAAAACCTGAGGGAAAAAAGATATTTCAGGGGCTGCAGAAATTAATGTCAATATTTTTCATAATATTTGAGGCTGCTGTTTTCGTTTTAATGGGCGGACTATCTCCTGAAGCAAGATTTATAGGCACGCCGCTTTATGGACAATTCCAATTAATTCTTATTTTTCAGCTTTTTTTAGGCGGCATTATGATTTTGTTTATGGATGAAGTTGTGAGTAAGTGGGGTTTTGGCTCTGGTATCAGTTTATTTATAGCTGCAGGTGTGAGCAAAGGTATTTTTGTGCAGGCCTTTAACTGGCTTCCTGGTCCTGCCGGGATTTCTGGATTAACGTATTCGTCTGGAGCCATTCCAGCATTATTCCAGAGTTTATCTGCAGGAGATCCGATTACTGCTGGGCTTAAGGCAGCGGCTTTACTTTTTACAGTCCTAGTTTTTATAATGGTAGTTTATGCACAGGCAATGAAAGTAGAAATACCTTTATCATTTGGCATGGTTAGAGGTCATGGTGTCAGATGGCCTTTGTCTTTTTTTTACACAAGTGTTATACCAGTCATATTAGTTTCTGCGCTGGTTGCAAATTTCCAAATTTTAGGAAGTTTTCTTGCTAACAAGGGGCTTCCATTATTAGGCACTTTTAGCAGTACAGGGCAGCCTATCAGCGGATTTGTTTTTTGGGTACGGCCAATAAATTTAGTAAGTACAATTATCCAGCAAAACACAATATTTATAGGTGCTACACCATATTTACGGTCTCTTTTTTATATATTATTTCTTATGCTTGGGGCAATGATATTTAGTATGTTCTGGGTGCAGACATCTGGGATGGATGCAAGAAGTCAAGCAAGACAAATGATGTCATCCGGACTGCAAATTCCTGGTTTTAGAAGGGATGAAAGAGTTCTTGAAAGGCTGCTTAACAGATATATTTGGCCTTTAACTATGATGGGTGGTTTAGCAGTAGGTTTTTTAGCTGGTTTTGCAGATGTAACCGGAACCTTAAGCAGCGGTACCGGCATATTATTAGCGGTAATGATTGTATACAAGCTCTATGAAGAAATTTCCAAGCAGCATATGATGGATATGAATCCAATGATGAGAAGGTTTATGGGTGGTGGCTAAATGGTTTTTGAAAATTTATTGAATCCGATTTTTAACCCTTTGCTTAATTTTCCTACTCTTTGGGCTATTATTTTGCTTTCTTTTTTGATTTCATTAATCATAACATTAATCACCAAATATGCCACAGACCAAGACCTTATGAAAAGGCTAAAGGAAGAAATGAAAGAGTTGCAGGCAGAGATGAAGGAACTGAAAAAAGAGCCGGAAAAGGCTATGCAAGTGCAGAAACAGGTTATGCAGACAAATATGAAATATATGAGGCAGTCCTTCAGGAGCATGTTATACACATTTATCCCAATAATTATTATTTTTGGATGGATGAATTCGCATCTTGCTTATGATCCCATAGTGCCTGGACAGGAATTTACGACAAGTGTTGTTTTTGAAGAAAATGCTAGAGGGATAATAGAATTGAGTGTCCCTGATGGCATTACAATTGATGGCGCTGCAGAAAAAGAGGTTAAAGATGGAGTGGTTAAATGGGTTTTGAATGGAAATGCGGGAGAGTATCTTCTTGAGTACATCTTTGATGGTAAAAAATATAGTAAGGAGGTTTTAATTACAGAGAAGAATAGGTATAAAGAACCTATAAAGAGAATAAAGGGAGATACTATAAATTCTATAGAAATCGAAAATACGCCAAAAAAGGTTCTTAATCTATTCGGGTGGAAAATAGGATGGTTGGGAACTTATATAATATTCTCAATAATTTTCAGTATGCTCATAAGAAAGGTAATCAAGGTTTATTAGAGTTAATTATGTTTGGCAGATTCCAATCTTATCTTCCTTTACAGAACTTCTTGCACATATGTCTAATGAGTCATCGATTTTTACTTTTGGAAAGAATTGTATGTGCTTTATAGCTCCGTAGGTATTGAAATTGTATTTGACTGTAGTGTCCTTAATGTCCAAAAGTTCTCCTTTTTTTATAGAAAGGTCGTTGAAATCCAATAGTTTTGTTCCTTTTTCTCCAACAATCCATATCCCCAGCCCGTCTATATCTGTGTTTCCACTGTTATCAATGATAAAATTGATATAAGCATCATTTCCTGAGACTGAATAACATACCTGTGAGGCATCTATGTTTCTTATTTCTATATTAATACCTGCGCATTTATCTCCGGGTTTTGAGATATCAATATTTCTGCCCCAATTCAATACAACAGAACCCAGAGCAACAGCAAAAGAAATTAGCAAAACAGTTGCTATTAATGGACTTACACCTCTTTTATTCGATTTCGCTCTCATTGCGTCGAGATTTTTATGTATTTATTTGATATATAAAGATTTCTAATGATAACCTTTATAAACGTTTTTTATTTCCTATGAAAAATGCCAGAACCATATAAAAGATCAAGGAGTTTAAGAAGGTTGCAGGTAAAGACTCCTGGAGGAAGGACATCTCTGCACTATAAAGAGAGAAAGCCTGGAAAGGCAAAGTGTGGTAAGTGTAGCGCTTTACTTAAGGGTGTTCCTAGGGAAAGGAATCTTAAGATGCATAAATTGCCAAAGGTAAAAACAAGACCAGAAAGGCCTTACGGAGGGAATTTGTGCAGTAAATGTATGAGATCTTTGATTGTGGAAAAGGCAAGATCATAATAAAGAATAAAATAATGACAAAAAAATCTCATGGGTTAATGGTGACATGCCTTAATTATTGAGATTGGAGGAAAAAATGATTGAAATTGGAAGATTATGTATAAAGACTGCGGGCAGAGATGCTGGTTTAAAATGTATGATTGTTGATATTCTTGATGATAAATTTGTTTTAGTAGATGGTGAGACAAGAAGAAGAAAGTGCAATATTCTTCATTTGGAGCCTTTAAAAGAAGTTGTTAAAATAAAAAAGAATGCCAGCCATGAAGATGTTTCTAAAGCATTAAAAGAGCTGGACATAAAAGCCAGAGAGACAAAACCCAAGCCAAAAACAGAAAGACCAAGGAAAAAGAGAAAAACTCCTGAGCAATTAAGAGAGCGGAAAGAGGAAAAGAAAAAATTAAGGGGTATGTTCAAGAGAAAGAAGGAAGAGAAAAAAGAAAAGGCCGAGGAAAAGAAAGAAAGTAGTTTGGAAGAAAAGGCTGGTTTAGTAGAAGAGAAAGAGAAAACAGAAAGTAAAGACCCCAAAAAAGCTTAATATTATTTGTTAAATATTCCATATAGCTCTGTTAAATTCAACTCAAAAGCTGTTACTGGGACTTCTAATCCCCAATTTTGCAGAACTTGTGGGCTTATTTCTCCAATATAAGCAATCTTTTTTCCGTTTACAAGAACGCGGCCAATGCGGCCTTTAATAAAGGAATTGTGTTCTGCTTCTGTTATCTCGTATTTTAAACCTAAGCTTCTGAACAAATAATCCAGAACTTGTCTTATCTCTGTGTAGTCTGTTTTTTCAGAAGCAATAGTTACTGCAAGCCTTTCATTTTCTTCTATATTTGTATCAAATTTGTTATTTTCTTTGAAAATTGTGCCTATTGTGAATATTTTTTGGGGATACTCATAATGCTTATTGCTGCTCAAGATTTCCATTAAAGATGGGATAATCCAAGATCTTAGAACATTATAATCAGAAGATATAGAATTGGCCAGCTCTATCAAGGAAATTTGTATATTCATTTTTTTGCACTGAAAATCGTGGTTGGTTAGATTGTAAGTGCTTGCTTCTATTAGACATAAACCAGCCAATAATACGGATATTTTATTTTTAAAAATTTCAAATTTATTTTCCTCTGCAATTGTTGCTGCATCTGAAATTGATGCTTGAAAGATTTCGTAACCATAAGCTATTGCAATATCTTCTGCTAAATCAATCTGGTGTATTATATCTGCCCTATATGCTGGGACCAAAACTTTTTTGTTTTTATAACCATAACCCATTTTAAAAAATAATTTTTTAATTTCATTTTCTTTTAATTTCAAGCCCAATAACTTGTTAATATAATTGGTATCGACATTCATCTCTTCCGGCTTTAAGTCTGGACTAATAATCTTTTTATTTCCATATAGCAGTTCAATTGAATAGATTTTACCGCCCATTTCTGATAGAGCAGTTACAATCATGTTAAGACATTTTTGCAAAACGCGGAAATCAAAACCAGAGCATTCTATGAAAATGTCTTTTGTTTTTTCTGAAATTTTTCCTGTTTTATGGGAATTTATTATTGGTGGCATTGACAATATTTCATTATTGGCGTCAATAAAAATAGGGAATTTACCTGAGTCTTCTAATAAATGCCCGTAGTCTCTGCCTGCAGGATGTTGGCTAAGAATCTGACGTCCATTTATTTCTCTGGGAAATTCTAATGGCCGGAATTTGATTTCTTCCGGATTTTTAGCTATAAACCTTATTGGTGGTTTTATTTTTTCAAAAGGATAAATTCCGATTGCGACTTTTTTCCTGTTTCTGCCGTAAGTTATATGTAATTTCTCTTGTACGTCAATTATTTCTTTTATTTTTTCGTCATTGAAATGCAGATTTTTTACTATGGCACATGCTGTATATGGTCTAACAGCAGCAACTGATTTGTCAATGATTACTTTTTCTTTGGAAGGCTCAACTTTATAGTGTCTTAGACCTGTTTTTGCTCCTATAAAAGATGAGAAAGCTCTGGAAAAGCCGTGGACAGAAAGCATATCTGGCCTGTTAGGAAATATCTCTACAATAATCTCATTTTCATTTATGCTTTCCAAATCTGTTCCAAGATAGCTTATCCTATCTTTTAATTTCCCTATTGGTAATTTTTTCCCTACCAGTTTTTCAAAGACCTGTTTATTGATATTTAGTGTGGGCATGTTATTTCATCCATATTTTTGCTTCTTTTAATTGTTTTAAATCATTCTTGTAAACATCTCTCACATCTGCAATCTTGTAATACTCCATAATTGTTCTTTCTAAACCTAAACCCCAAGCTAAAACAGGAACATCTATACCGAGCAAAGGCTTTACAACTTCTGGACGGAAGATTCCTGATCCGCCAAGTTCCATCCATTCATTTTTCTTTGGGTGCAATACATCAACTTCTGCAGATGGTTCTGTATAGGGAAAATGTGCAGGCCTTATCCTCACATCAGGAAAGCCCATTTTTGCGAAGAACTCCTTTAAGTAGCCTTTTAAATTCATGAAATTTGCATTTGGATCGACAACGATACCTTCTACTTGTATGAATTCGAATAAGGATTTCCAGGATAATGTTTCATTGCGGAAAACTTTTCCTACAGAGAAAAATTTTGCTGGTAGGTTTTCTTTCTTTAGTTTTGCTATTGTCTGTGCTGATAATACTGTTGTGTGAGTTCTTAACAAATTTTCTTTTGCAACTTGTTCTGACCAGTTATATTGCCATCCTTTACTTCCAGTTGTCCATCCATTTTCATGGGTTGCTTTTACCTTTTTTGCTAACTCTTTAGGCAATTTTCCATATTTTGGGTTTTTGATATAAAAAGTGTCCTGCATATCTCTTGCTGGGTGATCCTGTGGCACAAATAAAGCATCAAGATCCCAGAATGAAGTTTGCACTTGGTTTCCAGTCATCTCGTTAAACCCCATATCCAGCCATATTCTTTTTATGTATTGGACTGCTTGATTAACAAAATGAATTCTACCACCAGAAATAGTTGGGACATTTATTTTTACATCATAGCTTCTCAGTTTCTTGTTTTTCCATGCTCCGGATTTTATTGCAGATGATGTAAGTCTGCCTATAACCTCTTTATCATCAATTTTTTTAGAGATTAATTTTTTACCTATTTCAGTCAGTTCGGCATTTATTATTTTTATAATATTGACTTTTACAATTCTGTTTCTTTTCTTTAAATTCTCAAATTCCAGCTTGTCCAAATCTTTTAGTTCAGAAGCGCTTATAGGAAAATTCTTTTTTAAGAATTCTTCTTCTGGGAATCCTTTTTCAAGAAGCTTTTTTCCGTGATCTGTTATCATTATGTTTATTCCCTTGTCTTTGGAGATGCTTATTGCTGCTTTTGATTTTAGAATTCCAAGGCTTATGCCTATTTCCTCTTTGCTTAAATTTGTTTTATTTTTTATATCTTCTAAAGAATTTTTGTTTCTTGCTGCTTCTAAAAATGTTTTTTCAGGTAGTCCTTTTTCCCTGTATTTTAGTCCATTTTCATCTAAGCTTACTTGTTCCTGAAGTTTTTTATTTATCCTAATTAATTTCTTGTTCTGCAACCATTGCAAGGCTCTCATTACCTCAACTTTCTGCAGCTTTGTTTTTTCAGCTATTTTTTCAAAAGAACTCATCTCCTTTAAAACAGGAAGCACTTTTCTTTCAAAAGTATGCAAGGTCGAGATTATTTTTTCTGTGTCCATATCATTAGAAGTAATACTATTGGTTTAAATAGATTATTGTTTTTATTTAAACTATGTTCCTATTGTTATAATATTATTGTCTTATTGTTGTATACGAAAATTCGATGATCTATATAGAGTTTAACTGCCTCTGCCAAAACTTGCCTCTCAATATCTTTGCCTCTGATTATTAAATCTTGTATTGAATCTTCATGTGTAACATTAATTACACCTTGGTGTATTATTGGTCCTTGGTCAAGTTCTTCATTTACAAAGTGTGATGTTGCTCCAATAACTTTAACTCCGCGATTATAAGCCTGATGGTATGGTTTTTCCCCTTTAAATGCCGGTAAGAATGAGTGGTGTATATTAATAATCTTATTTTTATAATGCTTGATAAAATTGCTGCTCAAAATCTGCATATATCTTGCAAGAACAATAAAATTTGTATTGTAATTTCTCAATATCTTAAGTTGCTTTTTTTCTATTAAATCCTTATCATTTTCAAAAAGAGGAGTATGTGCAAAATCAATATTAAAAAAATCTGCAATATATTTTAAGTTTTGGTGATTGCTAATTATTAATGTAACATCGCATCTTAACTCTCCTGATTTATGTTTTAAAAGCAAATCATATAAACAGTGATCGTATTTGGATACTAATATTGCCATTCTTAATTTTTTTTCTGAAAAAAGTAATTCCCAGGAATTCCCAAAATTTTTTTGAGCAGCTAATTTTTTGATTTCTTTAGGCAAATCTTCTTTGCAAATTTTAAAGTCTTTAAGGTCCCACTCAATTCTTATAAATAATGTTTTACTGAGAGGTTCTACAAACTCGTTCAATGTAACTATGTTGCCTGAATTCCTAGAAATAAAATCTGAGATTAGAGCTATTATTCCTTTCTGATCTTTACAGGTTAATTTTAATATTGCAGTATTTTTAATTTCCATAAGATAATGAAAGATAATTTATTCTTTTAATACTTTCTGCAGCTTATTCCAATCATCCAAAAACTTCTTTATCCCTTTGTCTGTCAAAGAATGCTTGAATAATTGCTCATACACCTTAAATGGTATGGTTGCTATATCTGCGCCTATTAACGCTGCTTCCTTTACATGGGTTGTACTTCGTATACTTGCAGCAAGTATTTTTGTTTTGAAACCGTAATTATCATAGATTTGTCTTATCTCTCTGACAAGTTCCATTCCATTCTGGCCAATATCATCTAACCTTCCGAGAAAAGGGCTAGTAAAGTAAGTTCCTGCTTTTGCTGCCAACAATGCCTGGTTAGCTGAGAAGACGAGAGTTGTGTTGACTTTAATTCCAGATTTTGTTAGCATCCTGCAGGCTTTCATGCCCTCTGGCGTCATTGGGACTTTAATAACAATGTTTTTGTGTAATTTGGCAAAAGCTTTTCCTTCTTTAACCATGCCTTTTGCATCCAAAGAGATGGGCTCTGCGCTTACTGGTCCATTGACAATCGAACAAATTTCTTTTAGAGTCTGCACATAATCGCGGCCTTCTTTCATTATTAAGGTTGGGTTTGTTGTAACACCATCTAATGGAATGATGTCGTTTGCCGTCTTTATTTCTTTGACGCTCGCTGTATCCAAGAATATCTTCATTTTATTACTTTTGTCTTTAATGTTATTTTTTGTTCTTAATAAATTTTTTTACTTTCTCAGCAACATGCTTTGCACTTAAACCATATTTTTCATACAATTCAGCAGGCTTTCCGGATTCTCCGAACTTATCTTCCAAGCCAATCCTTTTCATAATACATGGATAGTTTTCTGATAAAACTTCTGCAACTGCGCTTCCTAACCCTCCAATTATGTTGTGGTCTTCTGCTGTTATTATGCAGTTTGTTTTTTTTGCCAAGTCAATTACTAATTTATTATCCAATGGCTTAATTGTATGTATATTTACAACATAAACATCAATGTTTT
>CAZYSP010000003.1:0-83183 GCA_964650285.1 uncultured Methanosarcinales archaeon
ACTTTTCCATTAATTTATCTAGGGCAGATTTAAAAATAGACTTTTCTTCTTTTTCCTTTTCTCTTTTTTTTGCCACAATAAAATACCTCTTTTTTGTTAGTATGTTCCATAATCATCTATTATTTAAAGGTTTTGTATGGAATATTGATGCAATTAAAGATTTTAAGGATATATTAGCTCTTAGTGTTGATGGGATTGGAAGTAATAAACCAAAATTATTAATTGATTATCTTAAAAATAAAAAAATTTAGTAAAATTTATAAATAAAGCTTAACTATATCTTTTTTTTAATATGCTGTTGAAAAAGAATGTCAAACTTGTTCTTGAAGATGGCTCTGTCTTTTACGGTTGTTCGTTTGCTTCAGAAAAGTCTGTATCCGGGGAAATAGTCTTCTCGACGGGAATGGTAGGTTATCCGGAAAGCTTGACAGACCCCAGCTATAAAGGGCAGATTCTATGCTTGACTTATCCCTTAATAGGAAACTATGGAATTCCATCCAAAGAAAAAGATGAGTATGGCCTGGAAAAGCACTTTGAATCATCTGAGATACATATACAAGGATTGGTTATTTCTGATTATTCTTTTAGGTATTCACATTGGAATGCAAAAAA
Organism: uncultured Methanosarcinales archaeon; assembly: GCA_964650285.1. GTDB lineage: Archaea > Nanobdellota > Nanobdellia > Woesearchaeales > GW2011-AR4 > JACPJP01. The sequence continues at coordinate 613 of CAZYSP010000003.1, forward strand.
AAGTTTAGCAGAATGGCTTAAAGAGAATAATATTCCGGGAATATTTGATGTTGATACCCGCGAACTGACAAAAAAAATAAGGGAAAAAGGTGCTATGCTTGGAAAGATAATAATTAATGACGAAGATGGGGGTTTTTACGATCCTAATAAGGAAGATCTTGTCAAGCAAGTTACAATTAAAAAACCAATAGTCTATGATCCAATAATGAATAAATATATTACAATAAACAATGATTCAATGATTAATAAAATAAATAAAAAAAATAATCAAGAGAATAAAACTATAATTCTAATTGATTGTGGAGCTAAAAATAACATCATAAGGAACTTTATCAAGAGAAAATTAACTGTAATCAGTGTTCCTTATGACTATGACTTCTTTAAGTTTGATTTTGATGGTGTTTTCATAAGCAATGGTCCTGGAGATCCAAAAATGTGCAAAAAAACCATAAGCAATATCAGAAAAGCGCTCAACAAAGAAATTCCCGTTTTTGGAATATGTTTAGGCAATCAATTGCTTGCGCTGGCTGCAGGAGCAGATACTTACAAGCTGAAATACGGCCACAGAAGCCAGAACCAGCCTTGCTTACTGAAAGACACGAAAAGATGCTTTATAACAACGCAAAATCATGGATTTGCCGTAGATACAAAAACACTGCCTTCCGACTGGAAGCCACTATTCACAAATATTAATGATTACACAAATGAAGGCATTAAGCACAAAACAAAACCATTCTTTTCCTCACAATTCCATCCTGAAGCAACACCAGGCCCTGTTGATACAGAATTTTTGTTTGATGATTTTGTTAAGATGTTAAAATGGAAAAGATAAAGAAAGTAAAAAAACCTAAAAAGATTTTAGTGCTTGGTAGCGGCGCACATAGTTCTTCTGAATAGAAGACTAGCGATTTCAAAATCGGAGAAGCAGGCGAGACCTTTTAAGGCGCTTATTTGACTACTCCGGTTCGCAAGCGTTAAAATCTATCCGGGAAAGTGGAATTCAGACTATTTTAATAAACCCCAATATAGCTACAGTGCAATCCTCCAAAGGCATGGCTGACAAGATATACTTTCTTCCTGTTACGCCATATTTTGTTGAGCAGGTAATTAAAAAAGAAAAACCAGATGGCATTATGCTCAGTTTTGGAGGACAAACTGCATTAAACTGCGGTGTAGAACTGCATAATAAAGGAGTACTGAAAAAATACAATGTAAAAGTTTTAGGCACGCAAATACAAACAATCAAGGATACAGAAGACAGGCATTTGTTTGTAAAAAGGCTTTCTGAAATAAATGTTAAAGTCCCTGAAAGCAAAGCTGTTACAAATGTAAATGAAGGTCTTAAAGTAGCTAAAAAAATAAAATATCCTGTAATGGCAAGGATTGCTTACGCTCTTGGTGGACAAGGCTCTGGGATTGCTTATAATGAACGTGAATTAAAAGAGATATTATCAAGAGCTTTTTCTTATTCAAAACAGATTTTAATCGAGAAGTATCTTGGAGGGTGGAAAGAAGTAGAGTATGAGGTTGTAAGAGACATCTATGACAACTGCATTACTGTATGCAATATGGAAAATTTTGACCCAATGGGCATACACACAGGAGAAAGTATTGTAGTTGCTCCTTCTCAAACTTTAACTAATAATGAATACCATAAACTCAGAGAAATAGCCATCAGAGTAATAAGGCATCTTGGTATTGTAGGAGAGTGTAATATACAATATGCCCTTGACCCTGAATCAGAAGATTATAGTGTAATAGAGGTAAATGCTCGCTTGAGCAGGTCCTCTGCCTTGGCTTCAAAAGCAACAGGGTATCCACTGGCTTTTATTGCTGCTAAATTAGCGTTAGGTTACTCTTTGACCGAGATTGAAAATTCAATTACCAAAACAACCAAAGCTTGTTTTGAACCAGCCTTGGACTATATTGTAATTAAAATACCTAGGTGGGATTTAGAGAAATTCAAAAAAGTCAGTTTCCGGATAGGCTCTGAAATGAAATCTGTGGGAGAGGTAATGGCTATTGGCAGGAAATTTGAGGAGGTGCTGCAAAAGGCATTGAGAATGCTGGGAATAGGCTTACATGGACTGGTATGTAATACTATTAAAACAAACAATAATCTTAATTTTGAATTAGAAAATCCTACTGACAAAAGGATAATTGCAATAGCAGAAGCAATAAAAAAACACTATTCAATTGATAGGATTTATTCCTTAAGCAAGATAGATAAATGGTTTTTATACAAAATAAAAAATATTGTTGACACAGAAATGGAAATTAAAAAATATAGCATTGATGATATTCCAAGAGAACTTTTGAGATTGGCAAAACAACAGGGCTTTTCTGATTTTCAGATTGTAAGATTATTATTTAACAACAAAAATTATGAAAAAAATATGCTGACAGTCAGAGAACTAAGAAAAAAATACAACATAGTGCCTTATGTGAAACAAATAGACACTTTAGCTGCTGAATACCCGGCAAAAACAAATTATCTTTATTTAACTTACAATGGTAGTAGGGATGATATTAGATTTAGCAACAAAAAATCTGTTATAGTTCTTGGTTCTGGAGCATATAGAATTGGCTCATCAGTGGAATTTGACTGGTGCTGTGTCAATGCAGTCTTGACCTTGAAGGAGCTGAAATATAATACAATAATGATAAATTATAATCCTGAAACTGTAAGCACGGATTACGATGTTTGCGACAAGCTGTATTTTGAGGAAATGTCTTTTGAAAGGGTTTTAGATGTTTATGAAAAAGAAATGCCTTTAGGTGCAATGATTGCATTTGGCGGCCAAATACCAAATAATTTGGCAATGAGGCTGTACAGGCAAAAAATAAAGGTTCTCGGCACAAACCCGTTAAGCATAGACAATGCAGAGGACAGGCACAAATTTTCAAAGCTATGTGACAAGTTGAGTATAGACCAGCCAGAATGGATTGAAACAACCTCGATAAAAATTGCAGAAAAATTTGCACATGCGCGTTACCCTGTTCTGATAAGACCGAGTTATGTTTTATCAGGAGCAGCAATGTCTGTTGCTTTTAACAAAAAAGACCTGAACAAGTATCTTCAAAAAGCTACTGAAGTTAGCAAAGAGCATCCTGTTGTTATAAGCAAATTTATTACCAATGCAAAAGAAATTGAGATAGATGCAGTTGCTTTTAATGGTAAAATCCTGATTTATGCAATTTCCGAGCATGTCGAGAATGCTGGAGTTCATTCAGGAGATGCAACTATGGCATTGCCGCCGCAGTTTACATACATAGAAACAATAAGGAAAATAAAAGAAATTGCGAAAAAAATTGCAGCTGCTTTGTCTATTACGGGTCCGTTTAATATACAGTTCATAGCAAAAAGCAATGAAATTAAAGTTATTGAATGTAATCTGCGCAGCTCTCGCAGTTTTCCTTTTGTATCAAAAGTTACAAAGCATAATTTTGTAGATATTGCAACAAAAGCAATGTTCGGAATAAAAAAGGATGTAAGATATAATACTATTGACCTGGATTATGTTGGCGTTAAAGCACCCCAGTTTTCTTTTTCCAGGCTGCATGGCGCAGACCCTGTTTTAGGAGTTGAGATGGCATCTACAGGGGAAGTTGCATGCTTAGGAGAAGATATACATGAGGCTTTTTTGAAATCACTGTTAGCAGTTGGATTTGAGCTTCCAAAGAAAAATATTTTATTGTCTACTGGACCAATAAAAAGCAAAGCTTACCTGCTTGAGAGCATAAGGAAATTAAAGCAGATGGGTTATAACCTGTATGCAACAAAAGGGACTCATGAGTTCTATGAAAAGAATGATGTAAATACAAAAGTTCTTTATTGGCCTCTTGAAAAAAAAGAGCCCAATGTCCTGACTTACCTCAAAGACAGGAAAATTGATTTAGTCATTAACATACCAAAAAGTTTTGAAGAAGAAGAGCTTGAAAATGATTACTTAATCAGGAGAAAATCTGTTGATTTTAATATTCCGTTGTTAACCAATCCGCAGAATACAAAATTATTTATTGAGTCCATTTCCAAACTGAAGATGAGAGATTTGAAGATTAAGGATTGGGAAGAGTATGATTAAAATCCAAACCCTTATAAAACAGCTATAAATTCTTATTTTTGGTGATAATATGGCATTTGACAAAAATTTAGACAAAGAATTGTTTTCAGAAACAAAAGAATTTGAGACATCAAGGATAAAAGTGGGTGTTTATTCCTATAATGATGGAGAAAAAAAGCTGCAGATTTCCAGGGAAAATCTTAATCAGGAAAATGCTCAATGGAAGTTTGCTAAATTAGGAAGAATGTTCAAGGATGAAGCTGAAGCTGTAATTCCAATGATACAGAAAGCACTGGAAAAAATGTGATTTAAACAAAAAATTTAAATATAACCTATCATATAAGGCTCTAGATTAGCGTATAAAATGGCACACACAAATAATAAAATTATGGGTATTTCTCTGCATATGGCTACTCTAGTGTGGTGCCCTATCATTGTTTAATCAATTTCTGATGTTCTTTATATAAAATCTGTAAGGACATCAGATTTCTCTATAAAAATTTAAAACACGAGGTGATAAAAAATGTTTGGTTTTAAAACCAAAAACATGGAAGAAATGGAAACCGTAAATACGGAAGATAAAATGGAAGAGTTCAAGGAAAAGTAAGATGGAAAATCCCTTAACTAAACCTAATTCAGAGACTATTGTACACTCCTTTCATAGTCTTAGATGGCTTATTCCTAATAGTACAGTATTCAATGTCCTAGTTCTAGTAGTTGTGGTAGTGCTAGTTAGCGCTTTCATTGTTTAATTCTGATGTTCTTTCTTGAAAATTATAAGGACATCAGACATCTCTATAAAAATTTTAAAACAGGAGGTAATAAAAAATTCAGGAGAAAGTCAAAATGAGTGCATCTCAAACAGACACATTAGAAGATTTGGCAATCAAACATGAAAGAACTGGTGCTGAGATAGCAGTAGATGTATTAAATGAGCTAGGAGTTGAATATATATTTGGACATACAGGAGGATCTATTATACCACTTCATGTGGAATTAAACAAAAGAATTGAAAGAGGAGAAAAATCTCCAAAATTCATACTTTTCAGGCAGGAGGGTGGTGCAGGCCATGCTGCTGAAGGTTACACTGCAGCTACCGGCAAGGTGGGTGTAGTCTTAGTAACATCCGGTCCAGGTGCTACAAACCTTACAACACCAATTGCAGATGCATATATGGATTCTCGTAATGTTATTTTCTTAACAGGACAAGTAAACACAAGTATGATTGGTACTGATGCATTTCAGGAAGTTGATACAATTGGAATAACAACACCAATATCAAAACATAATTATCTTGTGACAAAAGCACATGATCTTGAGTGGATTCTTAGGCAAGCTTTTCATGTAGCATCAACTGGAAGACCTGGTCCAATTGTTGTTGATATCTGTAAAAACGCTTTAACAGAAAGCTCAGATAATGGCCATGAAGAGAGAGAGTTGCGTGGTTACAATCCAAATATTAAAATGAATGTTGCTGATGCAAATTTATTGCTTGAAGACCTTTTGCGTCATGAAAAACCTGTTATTTTAGCAGGCGGTGGGATTATAAATAGTAATTCGAGTTATGAGCTACACGAATTTGCAAAAAAGTATAATATACCTGTAACATTAACTTTTATGGGTTTAGGGGCGATTCCTTATGATAATGATTTATTTTTAGGTATGCCTGGGATGCATGGGACAATAGCAGCAAATTATGCACTTAGAGATGCTGATTTTATTCTTGCGATTGGAAGCAGGTTCGATGATAGAGTTGCTGTAAAGGATTTTGGAAAAGGAAAAGTAATTGCACATGTTGATTTAGATGAAGCAGAGTTAAACAAGAGAGTAAATACAAATCATGCTCTTAATGCAAATGCTAAAGATTTTTTAATATATGCTTTAAATTATAACTCAAATAGTACTAATGATACTTCAGAATGGCTTAAAACAATTAACCAGTGGAAAAAGAATTTTCCTTTAAGGTACTCAAATGATGGGAAAAGCATAAAGCCTCAATATGTAATTCAACAAATATCTGAGTTAGCAAATGGGGATGCAGTAGTCACTACAGGAGTTGGCCAACACCAAATGTGGGCTGCTCAATTTTATAGTTTTAAATATCCAAGGCAATGGATAAGTTCAGGAGGTTTAGGAACAATGGGTTTTGGGCTTCCTGCTGCAATAGGAGCATACTTTGCTGATCCATCCAAGCAGATTATATGTATAGACGGAGATGGCAGTTTCCAGATGAACATACAGGAACTAGCTACAATAAATGAACATAATATTCCAATAAAAGTTTTTATAATTAACAATGGCTATTTAGGCATGGTAAGGCAATGGGAAGATGAATTTAATGATGGCTACCATAGTGAAACTTGTTTAAGTCGAAAAACTGATTGTAAACCTGTATGTTTATCTGATGGAAATGAATGTCAAAACAATAATCCTAACTTTCCAGGATTAAGTTATGTTTATCCAGGCATCAGTACATTAAGAATAACAAAAAAAGATAAAGTAAGGGAAGGAATATTAGAAGCTTTACAGTCGCCTGGACCTTATCTAGTAGATATATGGACAAACAAAAGAGAAAATGTAAAACCAATGATTCCCCCCGGAAAAACACTTAATGATATAATCAAGTAAAAAACTTTAAAAACTTTAACTATTCTTTATTTCTAAAACTAAAAAAAGGTGGTTGTTATATTAATTTGTGGTATTGATGAAGCAGGCCGCGGTCCAGTTATAGGGCCTTTAGTGATGTGCGGTTTGCTGGTAAAAGAGGATGATGAAAAAGAATTAGTTAAATTGGAGGTTAAAGATTCCAAGTTATTGACCAAGGCAAAAAGAGAGTTTTTGTTTGATAAAATAAAAGATATTTCTTACAAATCTGAGATTATTGTAATATATCCGGATGAAATAGACCATGCTGTTAATAATCATAATGGCTTAAATTTAAACAGATTAGAAGCAAGAAAATCAGCAGAGATAATTAATCTGTTGAATCCTGATAAGGTAATTATAGATGCGCCAAGCAATAACATAGGAAGTTATAAAAATTATTTAATGGGATTTATAAAAAATAAAAAAATTAAATTGGTTCTTGAGCATAAAGCTGATTTAAATTATCCTATTGTAAGTGCTGCCTCGATTCTTGCAAAAGTAACAAGAGATGCAGAGATTGAGAAAATAAAGAAGAAAATAAAGATAGATTTTGGTTCTGGTTATATGACAGACCCTAAAACAACAGAATTTTTAGAAAAAAATTATGAAAAATACCCTGATTTATTCAGAAAAAGCTGGTTTCCTTATCAAGATGTTTTGAATAAAAAATTCCAGAAAAAACTAGAAGATTTTTCACAATTTATAGAGAAAGTTGAACATAAAAATAAGAATGTTATTGAAAAATTAAAAAAGCTGCAGGACTTTGGATATAAATTTGTTCCAACATCAACAGAGCATGAGCATGTAAGGATGAAAGGCCCCTGCACTATAACTTTGTATAACAACGGCAAATTGTTGGTGCAGGGCAAAGAAGAGCATAAGAAATTAATTGAGAAGATGGTTTCTTAAATTAAAACTCAATTTCAATATAAAAACCCCGCGAAAAACATCCATTTTCCTGGGCTTTGAAAACCAAAGCTTTTTCAAAACCTTTAAATATTACTAAGATGTGGGTTTTATTACTATGTACGGACAAGAGCAGGTTGCAGTAGAAGCGCAAAAAGAGACAAAGATAAACAAGATTGTAATGAGTGGTTTCAAGAGTTTTGCCAAGCATACTGAGATTTTCTTTAATAGCAATTTCAATTGTATTTTGGGGCCAAATGGCGCTGGAAAAAGCAATATACTGGATGCTTTGTGCTTTGTTTTGGGAAAAAGCTCTTCAAAATCATTAAGGGCAGAAAGAGCAGCTAATTTAATCTATAACGGTGGTAAATTAAAAAAACCAGCTAAGCAGGGAGAAGTTTCAATTTTCTTTGACAATAACAAAAAAACATTTCCTACAGAAGATAATGAGGTTAAGATTACAAGAATTGTAAGGCAAAGCGGCCAGTCAGTTTACAAGATAAATGATGAAACCAGAACAAGGCAGGAAATTCTTGATTTACTATCAATTGCAAAGATAAACCCTGATGGCTATAATATAATCTTACAGGGAGATATAGTAAAATTTGTGGAGATGCATCCTGACCAAAGACGCGAACTTATTGGAGAAATTGCAGGCATTTCTGTTTACGAGGAAAAAAAACATAAGGCCTTGTTGGAACTGCAGAAGGTTGATGAAAGTCTCAGAGAAACAGGAATAGTGCTTACCGAAAGGAATACATATCTAAAAGAGCTTAAGAAAGACCGCGACCAAGCGTTAAAATACAGGGATATGAACGACAGAATAAAGCAAAACAAAGCTTCTTACTTAAAACTGCAAATTGATAGGAAACAAAAAGAAAAAAATGAGCAACAGAAAAAACTGGAAGAGACAAACAATGAATTAGCCAGAATAAATGAAAAAATTGAGAATTTAAAGAAGCTTAATGAGGAAAAAAGAGCCAAAATTGATGAAATAACCAAAGAAATAGAAGAAAAAGGCAATGTAGGGCAGATAAAGCTGAATAAGGGAGTGGAAGAATTAAAGATAGACATTACTAAAAAAAATTCCAGGATAGACACAATAAAAAATGAGCTAAACAAAATAACCAATAGAAAGAATGACTTGCAGAACAGCATCAAGGAAACACAGGATAAGATAAAAGAGCTGGAAACAGAAAAAGAGAACATGCAGAATGAGATTTCTTCTAAAGAGAGAGAAAGAATTCTTATAACAAAAAAGACAAAGGATTTCAGGGAAAAAAATAAGCTTGACAATATTGGTGAGATAGAGAAACAGGTTGAGGATATAGATAAAAAATCAGAAGAGCTGCAAAAGGAAGTGCAGTCAGCCCGCGAACAACAACATAATCTGATAAGGGAAAAAGACAAAATAGTTCATGAAATCAGCACTATAGATGTACAGATAAATAAAGTTCTTGATATAGAAAAAGAAAACAAAAAAAGAGTTGAGGAAGTAAAAAACAAAAGAAACGAATTCAAAAAATCAACCTTGGAGCTTAACAAAAAGCTGGAAGAGGATTCATCTTCAGCTGCTCAATTATCAAATGCAAGAAAGAATATATTTAATGCAAATGAGGAGCTTGCAAAATTAAAGGCAAGGCAACTAGGGACAAGGGAATTGAGCTATGGAGAGATAGCAATCAAAAGAATACTGGACCTTAAAAAATCAGGTATTTACGGGACAGTTGCAGAACTAGGCAATGTCAAATCAACATATGCTTTGGCTTTGGAAATTGCCGCTGGAGCAAAGCTGAAAGGTGTTGTTGTAGAGGATGATAAGACATCTTCAGAGTGTATTAAATATCTGAAAGAAAACAAGTTAGGAGTTGTGACTTTCTTTCCGTTAAATAAAATCAAGTCAAATCCTGCCAAGGTAGAAATAAAAAAGATTTCCAGGTCAAAAGGAAGCCACGGACTGGCCATAGACCTGATATCCTTTGATGCTAAATTCAAAAAAATCTTTGAATATGTTTTTGCAGACACGCTTGTAGTGGACAATATAGATGTCGCAAGAAGGCTTGGAATTGGAAGTGCAAAATATGTTACATTAGATGGTGACCTAGCAGAGAAAAGCGGGGCAATGCGTGGTGGCTTCAGACTAAAAAGAAAGCACAGCATGGGCTTTAAAGAGCAAGATGTTGTCAAGGAAATTGATAAATATGAAAATGAACTCAAAGATCTGAAAAACACAATAGATATTCTGGAAAAAACAAGAATTGAAAATGAGGAATTAATAGCAAACTTAAGGATCAAAAAGGCAAAATTAGAAGGGGAAATAATAAAGACAGAAAAGTCCTTACATCTTGAGGCAACCGACCTTGAAGCATCAGAACAGAAAAAAGCATCTCTCATGGAGCAGGAAAAAGAAGCTGGCCAAAAAATAAAGCTTGTTGAGGAAAAAGTTGCTTCTTTAAATAATGAGCTTGCAACAATAAAAACAGAAAAGCAAAAATTAAGAGCTAACATATCGCAATTAAGCAATCCCACACTGCTTGCAGAGCTGAATGCATTTGAAGAAAAACTAAAAGAGTTGGATGAGGATGTAATAAGGATTGACTCTGAGATAAAAAATATAGATGACCAGGCAGAAAACATATATAAAAGCGAGTTGGGAAAGACGGATAAGATAATAAAGCAGCTTGAGAAAGATGATGAGGAGTTTAACAATGAGTTGAAAAATCTGACAGAAATAGTAAAAGATAAAAACAATGAATTAAAGAAAAAGGAAGACCTGGCTCAGGATTTCTATGCAAAGTTTAAAGGTCTATTCCATAAAAGGGATGAAATAGACAAAGAAATACAAAGAAACCAGGCAACAATGAACAACAGGCAGGATGACAGCAGAAAGGTTGAGGTCAGGGCCAATACCTTATCATTGAAATTGGCAGAGATAGAATCAGTACTTTCTGGATTGAATTTGGAATTCCAGCAATATGAAGGAGTTAAATTAGACTTAAGCAAAAATGAAGACCAGCTCAAATATGAAATAAAAAAATTTGAAAATATGAGAGAACAGATAGGTTCTGTAAATATGAGGGCTCTTGAAATATATGAAGATGTTGAAAAGCAATATAATGAGCTGGTTGGAAAGAAAGACAATCTGGGTAAGGAAAAAGAAGATGTACTTAAAATGATGAATGAAATAGAAGGTAAGAAAAAAGATCTGTTTATGAAAGTATTTGAAGTTGTTAATGGAAACTTTAAGAAATTCTTTTCAATGCTAACTACAAAAGGTGAGGCAAATTTAATCATTGAGAATGAGGAAAATCCTTTTGAGGCTGGATTAAGGATTAATGTTAAAATAACCGGCAGCAAGTTCCTTGACATAAGAAGCTTATCTGGAGGTGAAAAAACTCTGACCGCATTAGCATTTATCTTTGCAATCCAGGAGCATGAGCCAGCTTCATTCTATATTTTAGATGAGGTAGATGCTGCTCTTGACAAGCATAATTCAGAGAAATTTGCTAAATTAATAAGGAAATATTCAGATAATGCACAATATGTGACAATGAGCCATAACGATGCAGTAATATCAGAAGCAGACAGTCTTTATGGGATTTCAATGAACGAGCAGGGGATAAGCCAGGTTGTTAGTTTGAAGATATAAGTGTGAAGATTTCAAATAGTGTTCTTTGCAGTCTGATGGAACTCTAATAATTAATGTGTTTTTAATTTGGCAATTGTTTTCTCCAGTTCATTAAATAAACGGGAATTGCCTTCTTTCTTGTATTTATTTAAGTTATCCCTGTACATATTGATATTAGATAAAAATTTTCTGAAGACATGTTTACTTATCCTCTTTGAAAATAGTCCATAGCCAAATTTCTTTAAGTAAAGTGCATTTGCTATTTGTTCAAACTGCTTACCTAGGGGTATGGAAAGTATTGGTTTATTCAAATACAAAGCTTCTCCTATCAGTGAAAAACCGCCGTTTGTAATAACTGCTTTACAGTCTTTCAAATCATTAAAGAACTCTTTTTCATTAAACTTTTTATAAATTATATTATGGTCCCTTGCCTTGTCTTTTATAGAGTAAACGATAAAATTTTCATCAATTTTTTTCAGGGTAGATATCAACCTAATATTAGGTTTAGATATTTGGTAAACAAGTATGTGGTCTTTGATAGATGGTTTTAAGCTTAGAATTTCTTTTCTTAATATTGGCGGGAAGAGATGGACATTCTTTTCTTTTGTAGGAGGGTAAAAGAAAGTCGTAAGGAAAAAATAATCTGCCTTTCTTGTTATTACATTAGCTATAAGCTTGCTAACCAAGAAATCTTTTACGTACCTCTTCGGGATGCTTACTTTTGTTTTGCTTGTTATATGATTGTTGTCGATCACAATCAAAGGCAACTTATGTTTCTTAGCCAAGAAAGAGGAAAAATATTCAAAATCTGATATAACTACATCTGGCTTAAAATCCCTTATGATATCTTCTACTATTTTTATTGAACGTCTTCTACCTCTTTTGAGATGTTTTATATTGTAGATTATTGTTTTTATGTTGGAAACCTTGTTCCTAAGGTACATCAACCTTAAGGCGCGTATCTTCTCTATATCCTTTATCTTTATCGACAAGAAGTCATAGGCGTTATCACCGCATACCACCTTTACCTTGTGTTTTTTCATCAATTCTTTTATCACTACCCAACTTCTAGTAGCATGACCCATTCCCTCTCCTGCAACACCATAGAGAATTTTTACCATTATAAAAAATAATTAATCCCAATATATAAAATTAATTAAAATGCGTCGGCCGGGACTTTCACCAATCTTTCCGAAGGAAAGCCTGATTTTGGTCAAGCTTTTGCGCGTAAGCGGAAAAGATTGTTTTGAACCCGGATAGCGGGCTTGGAAGGCCCGAGTCATAGCCATTAGACCACCGACGCATTAAAAGTTTAAGATTGGTATTATATTTATAAATTTAATTATTTAGGGTCTGCGCCAGAGCGGACTTTAGGCAAAATACTAATTTTTATTGTAGTCGTTGCTTTATATTTCCCACCCGCCTCCCCCTAAATTAGGCACAGACCTATTTCTTAAACATAATCTATTTTGCCTATAAAATACCGAAATCCTTAAATAATGCTATATACCTATAAGGTTATTTGGGGGTGTTAGATGGACATAGAAGGTCCTATTTATAAGAATCTTATTTCTCATATTGATATTGACAGGAGTATAAACTCTATTGAATACATTAATTCCAGAGACATTAACAGTGAATTTACTTTTAAAGAATTTATCAATGATATAAACCCGAATAATGATGCAATAGAGTTGAACTTAATAAAAAATAGGGCTTACAAGGAAGCTGTTATTATGTCTTTAAACATAGATATAAGGAAAAATGACCTTTTGGTGGAGATGCTCAGAAGCGAGCAGAAAACATTCGGAGGCAGCAAGTTGTTTTATCTGAATGCTGCATTTGACAGGCTTCTTGTCATTTCAGTTTCCAGGAATCTGGAAGGAAAGCTCAATATGGTAATTAACAGGCTAAACAAGATAAACGAGAAGATAAGCAGGCTTAATGCCAGAATAAAAAAAGAGAATTTGGAAATCTATATGAAAAGATATTGTAGTTAATATAATAAACAGGAATTTGAAAGTTTAGCTTATACTCTCCCTCATCCTCTCAACAAACTCCTTGAAATCCCTTTCTTTAACATTTGCGCCGCATGCAAATTCATGACCGCCACCGTAGCCTTCAAGGCCGGCTAATGATTTTTCCAGGATAGGGGGTATTAAAGTGTTTTTGCTCCTTATACTCATCCTGACATCATCGTCTTTCTTTCTTCCTACAATAATTATTCTCTTAGGGAATTTGTATAATAACTCATTTGATAAATCGCTAGTAAAGCTCATCTTATCATCTGCATAAGTAAAAACAAGAAGCTTTTCCCTGCCAGCTTCTTTTAGTGCGCTTTTTAATAAGCTGTCATATAACGTATTTATCTTTTCATACCTCTGGAATATAAACTTGCCTTTTGAAGTTTCCTGGTTAAGAATTTCATAAGGGCTCTCTATTCTTGTCAGGACCTTCATGCTCTTCATAATACCGCTTGTTTTTCCTTTAAGAGAGAATGAAAAAATCTTTATGAGTTTTCCTAATTTAGTTTTGAAATAAATCTCTTCTACTAATTTTTCATTGTTCATTAAATCAGGATAAGTTTTTTTAAATTCATCAACAAAATCAGGCATATAATAATCAGCAACACATCCCAGCATTGCAATCCATAAATCCTGCTGGGTAACTTTATAGCACATGTATGTTGTAGGTATATTTTCATCTTTTTTAGCCAGCCTTGGGTTAAAATATTTTACATTATGCCTTTCATACGGCCCATGATGGTCTATCCATATCAATGGAACCTTGCATTCATCTATGAAATCCTGCTCAAGCTTTGCAACATCAAGAACAAAAACCTTGTCAGCATCATACTGCTCTATTTTCGGTACAGACCTTGCATCAAGTTTTGGGTGCGTTTTTACGACAAAGCCATGGCCTTCTTTTTTATATCTATATAACAACAGAAATGCACACAACCCATCAGGATCATCATCAAAAAAGAATAATGGATTCTGGCAATTATCTAATTCTTCTTTTATTTGTTGATATTGTTTTTCTGTTAGCATTTTGGTTAAGGAAATGTGCTTGTTTATAAATGTTGCATTACAGTTAATTCAAAACCTTTAAATTTAACCAAATTCTTTGCCATGATTATGCGCCTTCCAAAATCTAAGCATCCATTATTTAATTGTGGAAATCCTAATTGTGCTATATGCAATAAGGCTTATTCCAGGTTAAAAATACAGAATAAAATAATAAAAAAGGATTTTGAAAGCGAGGCTGTTGCTCCTTTTGTTGGAAGGTTTAACTATCCAAATATTAATGTTGGAATTTTAGCTCCACCTAATGAGGATGAGAATTCATGGCTATATGATGCTCCAAAATACTGGGCTGTCCATAATTTTCAGATTCCAAAAATAATTGATTTTAGGTCTTCTTTAATAAACTCGAGCTTCAAAGCCGATATAAGACAAAGAAATAAATTTCTTGAACTAAGCCAGGAAACAGCAATGGCTTCTGATCCAACAGATATTGAAATCAATTTGCAAGAAAAACCAAGCTTTAGGTTAAATGTTGACAATTTTGCTGCTCCTACTGGCCCAAATGCAAAGTTAAAGCACGCAAAATTAACTTCCAATCCCAAAATCCATACTAAAGTGCAGAAGGTTTATTATGATACTGATTTAAAAGCAAACGACGCTATAATTTATTTATATAAAAATAGGTTTGATGAAAATTTTCTGTCAAGAATTTTAAGTGTTGGTAATGTTGGTGTGGGCAAAAATAGAAAGCTTGTACCAACAAGATGGTCTATTACAGCAACTGATGATTTACTGGGAAAACATTTGACCAATGAAATAAAAAAATATAATGAAACAAACTATACAGCTTTTTTTAGTTCTTATTTAGGAAATTATTACTTAATTTTGTGTTTTCCAGAAGTTTGGAGCTATGAATTATTTGAGATGCATGTTTCCAATCCAAATAATTTTATGACTGATTACGAGCCTTATGAAGGAAGAAAGTATTATGCAGAAGAAACAGCTGGTGGCTATTACACTGTAAGGCTTGCTATTCTGGAAAAATTGAATGAAATAAAAAAACAAAGTAGTATCTTGGCTTTGAGATTCATTACTGGTGATTATACATTGCCATTAGGTGTTTGGGTTACCAGGGAAAGTGCAAGAAAAGCCATGAGTGCAAAACCAATTCATTTTTCTTCAAAAGAGTTGATGTTAGAATATGCAAAGAAATTAGTTAAGAAAAAGTTTAATTTTGATTTGGATAATATATTAAAAAAGAGTGTTCTTTTAAGGAATATGAAAGAGCAGTCTAAATTAGTTAGATTTCTATAGGTATTTAAGTTTCCAAAACATTTATATATATAAACATATATTAATATACGAAATAGTATACTGAGTATAAGGAAAAAGAGGTTCAAGTTAGTTATGACCACAACAGCTGACTTAAAGAAATTTGGTTTTGAGAAAGAAGAGATAGCAGAGCAGACAAGACAACAGTATATTAAAACAGGCTTTCCAAAACCAGCAAGAAGATACAGATTACATTATGAGGGCTATAATATTTCTATTGAAGAACCGTATTTCTACATTCTGCATTATTTAAGATATTTTTCTGGTTTTCCGCATATAGACAAGATATCAGATGTGTTTGCTGCTACTGAAAACAGCGCTTTTTTTGGAGCATCTCAGCAAAGACTAGGTTTGCAGCAAGACAAAGTAAGCCAGTTTTTAGCAACAATAGGGAAAATGGTTCGAGAGTTATTTCAGTTAGTAAGAGAATTAAGAATTCTGGATGAAAGGTTAAGCTATTATTATGACAGTTTTACCACAAGCAAAAGTTCTGAAAGTGCTGAAATTACATTAAAAGGCATATGGGTGGATTTAGTTGAGCAAGGAGCAAAAAATCCTGCATCTGTTTATGGTATGGCAAGAGAAGTGCAATTTACAACTTTGCCGGATTTGTTTTTCTCAACACACCCTAAAAAACAGGAGGATGTTGATGAGGTTGTTGAAAGAGAAAGAGGAGCATTTAACCGCAAAGTAAGGGAAGTTCTTAAAAGAAAATTAAGGACATTCTTAGCTTGGAAAGAGCATACTTTTGAAGAGATGAAAAACAGGAGAAAATTCACATTAAAATTTTTAAGGCAGCATTATGAAGTCATAAGAATGTATATACACTGGGTAAGACCTTACTTAAGGAACATACAACGCTTGCAATTAGACCAGAGCAAGACAGAAACTCCGGATTTACTTGTTGCTTTTGAAAGCTCAATGATAGAAGTGGAACTACTAGCAAGAATACCTGGAAAAGTAAGCCAGTGTTTGCTTATACATTATTTATTCAGAACAAGGCCTGAAATGTCTTATGTGCAGGAATATCAAAGAGGGCCATTACATCTTGGCAGGGTTGAAATAGATTTTAGGATGTATGCATGGACTGTTGAAGAAATTGAAAATTATAAAAGGATGAGGGAGCAAGAAGATTTCCAGCTTTTAGGAATCATAGACACTTCTGTTAAAGCTGCAATGGAATCTTTAGGAGATGAATTAATGAGATACTTAAAAGAGGCTGGTGAAGAGTTTGGGCCAAAAACTGAGAAAAAAATTGAGAAAAAGCGTTCTTCATTTTTAAGTCCCTATACCTCAATTTTTAAGGGTTTTTCTGAACTTTTCAGTGCCCAAAAAACAAAAAAGCAGGCAAGGCAAAAAAAACCAAGCAAGACAGATGTTATGAAGTTGAGTTTGGCAAGAACAGAGGCTGAGAAAAAGGTAAAGGCAACTGCGTGGACAATTTATCATCACTTCAAAAAACACCACCACATGCTAAACTGGTAAAAATACAATAATAAAGAAAACAATGGAGTAAGAAATACAAAAACAATTATTTGATTAATATTAATTTACAATTAAAATAAAAAACTCAATAAAAAAATAATTCCAATAAACAAATAAAAAACAAAAACAATCAATAGCGACGCAATGCAAAACAACGACGCAAAAATGCTTGTTTTTTTATTAATAATAAATTTTTCAATGAATAATGATATCAAGTGTAAAATAAAAAATAACTGAACAAATAATTGTGAATCATAAGATAAAAAATTAATGGAAAAATAAAAAATGATACACTGCGATTAAAATGGACTTTGGAGACCTTAATTATGGACATCATCCAATGGTTGATTATTTCAATGCCATGGAACCGGAATCTTATGGCATGCAAGTAGCTAATAAACCTGATGTAAATTTAAGCGTGCAAGACATTGGAATGAGCGTTCCTATGGGAATTTCTGCTGCAAATGTTGCTGGAATATATTCAAAAATAAGAATGGGTGCAGGTAAATTAGAAATACAATTCCCAGGCTATAGGATAGGGAACAGAAACCAGCAGACACCTGAGATGTTAGGAGAGGACCAAAGACAGGCTTTAAGGGAAATGCAACTTGCTAATGAAGTAAGGTTTAACACACATGCCAGCTTTGGCCTTATGGGAATGATGGGCAGAGATGAGAGGGGAAATTTTTCAATTCACGGAGCATACCAGGACCTACTTGAATTGAAAAGATCAATTGATTTCCAGGCAGATATGGGTAGTGGTTCTGTTGTAATGCACTCTGGAGAATTTGAAAGACCAATGACAGATATGCACTTGGATGATGAAACACATCATTTAAACTTAGCCAGGGATGAGTCAGGAAGATTAATGGTCAGAATGGGGCATACCCAGGAATTTGATGCAAAGTTTGACTTAATGGATGCAAGGACAAGCCAGAAAATGGAAACTGTGCAGAAAGATAGATTAGTTTCATATCCTGATTGGTTAAAGTCAAAAGAAGATTACTCAGGAATTGATGTAGATGGAAAATCTACTACAATAAAAAAAGGTGATTTTATTGATTATCAAGGCAGAAAAATATTGGACCCTTATGATGCTGTAAAAGGAAGAGTTCCAGAATATGATAAAGAAAGAGGAAGATTTTCTGTTAAACTAAAACATTTTGATTATTTTAAGAAAGAAGCAGAAAAATATAATGAATATCAAAGACAAAAACTAGGCAGAGAGCCAAATTATTATGAAAAAGTATATCCAGAAGAAATGTTCTTGCGAGCAACCTTAGAGACACAGGAAGGCCATGCAAGAGGTTGGGCACTGCAATATGGCCTAGAGACTCAAAAGCATATTGACCGGTTAAATAAAATCGATAAAGCTACGGAATTCTACAAAAAATTAGATGCCTCAATACCGCCAGAAGAAAAATGGAAAATTATGAAAGAAGAGCGTGCTGAGTTCATTTATCCAGAGTTAATACCGTTAGACACAAAACATCCTTTAGAATTGCTACGGAAAATGAGAAGGACGGAAGAAAGAGGTCTTGAATTTGCAAGGCAATCTTCAGGAGCCCAAGAGCAGCAGGCAGTTGACACTAAGGAAACAAAAGAAAACCTAATAACACCAATAAAGAGGCTTGAGCAGCATGGTGTCAGGATGTATGCTGAAGCTGGACTACATGCTATGAATAAAACAAAGGATCCTAATAACCCGGTTGTCGTTGCTATTGAAAACCTGTTTCCGGAAAGGTTTGGAGGCCATTTAGAAGAACTAAAATGGACTATCAAAAAATCCAGGGATAGAATGGTTAAGCTGCTTACAGAGCCTAAGATACAGCTAGGTGTTAGCAGAATGCCTACTGAGATGGATGAAAAAAAGTTATCTGAAGCTACGATGCCTGGAAAAAAAGGAATGTTGCAGGAAAATCCTTTTTATATGGGGATAGGCAAAGAGGAAGCAGAAAAAATTGCTGAAAGGCACATTAAAGCTACCTTAGACACAGGACATTTGAATATGTGGAAGAAGTTCTGGCAGGACGACCCAAAACTTAACCGTGAGCAGAATGACGGAAAATTTAAACAATGGTACTTAAATCAGGTTGAGAGCCTGGCAAAAGAGAATATGGTTGGAAATGTGCATCTTGCTGATAATTTTGGATACCAGGACGACCATCTAAGCCCTGGCCAGGGAAATGCGCCAATAAAAGAAGCTGTTGCAATACTAAAAAAACACGGCTATGACCGCGCATTAACTGTCGAGCCAGGTGCAGATGCTGCAACTGATTTAAGCGATTTCCATGGATTAATGAAAACCTGGAAACTATTTGGCAGCCCTATGTATGGTGTGGGAATGGGAAGCCCGCAAGTACCTCAAAACTGGACAGATGTTCAATACTCATATTTCGGCCAGAACAGACCTCCTTATTTTGTATTCGGGCCTTATGCGCCAAGCAATGACTGGACATTATGGTCAGCAGTACCTATGGAGTAAATTCTTATAAAAATAAAATAATAATTAGTAATAAAAAATTTAAAAAATAGATAAAGTTTAAAAATAATCAGTATAATGATTAGTATTAATTAGGGGTAAACATAAAAAAGAGGTGTGAATTTGGAAGCTGAAAAAAAACTTATAGATTCTTATGAGTTAAACGTAAATGATATAGTAATTGATGTTTCTATTTATTCTGATGAAAATGAGCCTGTTCCTGTTTATAGCATCTCTATAACAAATATAAGCGAAACTACGAAGATAATTCTTGAGAAAATCAGGGAGGAGTTTGTATCCCAGGAAATGAAAACATTTGAACAAGGGTCGCTTGAATCATCAACTATACAAAAACAATTTAAAAAAGGTATATTGGTATTATTGCGCAAGTACTTTCCAACTGCTAATAAAAAAACCATGGATATGCTTATAAATTATATTTTGCAACAGAACATAGGGCTCGGAAATATTGAAGTGCTGCTTAAAGATAAAAATCTCGAGGAGGTTGCAATCAATAATGCAAATGAGCCAATCTGGATCTACCATAGGAAATATGGCTGGCTTAAAACAAATATAATGATCCCTAATGAAAGCAGAATAAGATATTACTCAACAGTTATAGGGAGAGATGTAGGCAAAGAAATAACTACATTAAATCCTTTGATGGATGCTCATCTAAAGACAGGCGACAGGGTAAATTCAACTTTAAGTCCGATATCCTCAAAAGGGAATACACTAACAATAAGAAAGTTTGCGGTAAAACCCTGGACAATAACAGACTTCATCAAGGAAAAAACCATCTCGTATGAAGCTGCTGCTCTTTTATGGATGGCTGTTCAAAATGAGCTTTCTGTAATCATAACAGGAGGAACAGCTTCTGGTAAAACTTCTATGCTAAATGTTGTTGCAAATTTCTTCCCTCCAAATCAAAGAATACTGTCTCTGGAGGATACTAGGGAGCTAATGCTTCCTAAGATTCTTCATTGGGTTCCTCTTGAAACAAGATTACCAAATCCAGAAGGCAAAGGAGGAATAACAATGCTTGACTTAATAGTAAACTCATTGAGAATGAGACCTGACAGGATTTTGGTAGGGGAAATTAGAAGAAAAAGGGAAGCTGAAGTTATTTTTGAGGCAATGCATACGGGTCATAGTGTTTATGGAACTTTGCACGCAAATAATGTAAGAGAAACCATAAACAGACTAACACAACCACCAATAGGATTGTCAAAGCAGATTCTTTCAGCTTTATCATTAATAGTGGTTCAGCACATAAATAGGAGAAATGGCAGAAGGAGGACATTGCAGATAGGGGAGGTAATGTACAATGGTGATGCAAAGCCAATTATGCAACTCAATATTATGAAGGATACGCTTGAAAAGGTTAACGATCCGACTACAATTTTTGAAACACTAAATCTTTATACAGGACTTTCAAAAGGAGACATTGAGAAGGATATTAACGAAAAAGTCGATATTTTAAAATGGATGGTAAAGAATAATATAACCGACATCAACAAGATAGGAATGATTATGTCTAAACATTACAGGAAAAAACCTTTTAAACATATGGTCTAAAGATGAAAATAGCCATAAGCAAGCTGGTGCAGAGGATAAGTTCATTCTTTCCAAATCTTAAGAAGGAAATCAGGATTGCTCATATAAAAACAACCCCCCAGGAATTTATTTATAAAAATTTGAAATTCTCTTTACCATTTTCATTAGGATTGACTATTCTTTTTTTTTTCGTAGCGGACAAAGCAGAACTTCCCTTGATTTTAATTCCAGTTGCTTTTATTATCCTCTTTATCCTGGTATTTAATTTTGGGTTCTTAAAACTTAAAGCGAAAATAATCCGAAGACAAAAAGAAATTGATCGCGAGGTTTTATTTGTAGGGCAGTACCTGCTTATTAAGCTTTATTCTGGCAGACCATTGCTTAATGCTTTAATTGATACAACCAAAAGTTATGGAGTCGCAGCAAAATACATTGAAGAGATTGTCAATGATATTGATACTGGAAGTTCTTTGGAAAAGGCATTGGAAAATGCCATGACTTACTCCCCATCAGGAAAGTTCAGGAAAATATTATTTCATATAAATAATGCATTGAGACTTGGAATAGATGTTAGTAAGCCGTTAAGTGCTGTTTTGGATGAGATAACAAAGGAACAGGAGATTGAGGTCGAAAGGTATGGTAAAAAACTAAACACTATTGTCATTTTTTACATGCTTGCTGCTGTAGTTATACCATCAATTGGTATGACTCTGTTTATTGTTTTATCAAGCTTCATCAACTTTACTGTAAGCATAAATTATTTTTTAGTTGTTATGCTGTTTATGATTATAATACAATTCTTGTTTATATCTGTATTTAAGACAATAAGACCAACTGTAAACTTATGATGCATAGTAGCATGATTAATCAACAAACATGGCATTCAGAATTATATTTTTGGAGGAATTTGGCAAAGCATTTGTACCTAAACGAGCAATTCCGCATTTGAGGCTGTTTTTGCTTAAAGCGGGCATTTCTTATGTCCCTTATAAATTCTTTGGTGTATTATTTTATCTTACAGCACTCATAACTGCAATTATTTACCTATTTTTTGTATATCCATTTCTTTTACAATACTCCCAATTAGTCTTGTTAGTTGCATCTGCAATATTCTGGTTTATAATCCAGATTTCATTAGCAACTTTTTTCATTTTGCTGGTTTATTTTTATGTAGATCTGCGTATATATCGAAGAACAAAGAAAATGGAAGAGGCGCTTCCGGATTTTTTACAGGTAGTTGCCTCTAACTTAAAAGGTGGCTTATCATTCGAGAAAGCTCTGCTAGGGGCCATTAAACCAAGATTTACAATCTTGGCCAATGAAATGGCTGAGGTATCAAAAAAAGTAATGACTGGCCACGATGTTAGTATTGCATTATACGAATTAGGACAAAAATATGACAGTCCTATGTTAAAGAGGTCGATAGACTTAATGGTGGGTGAGCTTGAAAGCGGAGGGCAAATAGCCAATCTAATAGACAAAATAGTTCAGCGTATCAAAGAAACCAAAGTTTTGAAGGAGGAAATATCTGCTTCGGCTGTAGCTTATATGATTTTTATGGCAGCAATAGTAATTTTTATTGCTCCTTTGCTGTTTGCCTTATCCTATAATCTTTTAATAGTTATTCTTAGCTTTATATCCAAGCTGTCAGTTGCAACAGCTAGAGCAGGAACTTTGCCTTTTAGTGTTAGTGGAGTGGCTATAGAACCTGACAATTTTAAATACTTTTCAATAGCAGCTTTAGCAGTAATTTCATTTTTTTCTTCCCTTATTGTCTCTATTGTAGAAAAAGGCAACATTAAAAGTGGTCTAAAGTACATTCCAATCTTTTTGATTGGCTCTTTAGCTTTTTATTTTATATTTATGAAAGTTTTAAGTTTTGTATTCTCCGGACTTACATTTTAAAGAAATATCCCCACCGCCGGATTTGAACCAGCAACCTTTCGGTAACGGCTGAGTGTTTTTCATTCACAGCAAAATGCTTTGTCAAACACTTTCTACAGCCGAACGCTCTGCGGTTGAGCTAGATGGGGGCATATAAAGAAATATATTATTCATTTAAAAACCTTACTACAAATAAAGACCCAATCTTTTTTCCCATCAATTATTTTTCTAATATTAAAGTTTTCATTGATTTTTCTTTTAATTGAATCAAATAATACGCTCTTTTTCAAAATGCTAAATGCAAAATCTTTTTTTCCAACTCTTTTTATTTCTTTTATGCTTTTTTCTATATTATCGAAATTATGCATAGAGGTGACTGAAATGATTTTATCAAAAATGTTGTCCTTGAAAGGTATGTTTTCTGCTTTTGCTTGTATTTTTTGATTATTGCTATTTTGTTGTAAAAGTTCTATTGATGAGTCTATGCCAATAATATTACAATTAAAGTCTAAAAGGCCCGTACCGCATCCGACATCCAGCAGTAAATCAGTATTTTTTATATCAAGATTTTCTTTTATTAGTTTATGCTTTATTTTCTGTTCTCCTCCATAGAGTTCATTGTATCCTTTTGCTGTTAATTTGTAAAAATCCATGCATCATGGACAATTAGTACTATATATAATTTTTTTGTTATAGTGAGCAATATTTTCGAAAAGAATAAAAATAGTTGTTAAATTCCAATGTTGTGAGAGAAATTGAATAAATTAATGATTTTCGGTATTGTTTCAATCTTGATAATTTTGTATGGGTGTGCATCTAGTTCTAAAACTATAACTTTTGAGCAAGGTGTTAAAAGAATAAATGAGATAGATAAGGAATATGGGGTTGATATGAAAACATTGCCAAATTCAACAGAAAAAATAAGTGGATTACTGACACAAATTACTGGCTTTGCTGCATTAAATAAAAATATGCCCAAATCCCTTGAATATCTTCTTGACTTCAGGATAAAAACCCTGGAAGCAGAGTTGCTGCATATAGAAGGATGGCAGTGGGGCAGAGGCAGCACAACTGACTGGGGCTTTGGCTGCAAAAAAGGATCTGTAAGGATATTGAATTCATCAAGTATAAGGGGTAGTTCAGCACAAAGGGGTTTTGAGGCTCTGGAAGCTTTACAACTATTTGTAGATGATTTTCCTACTGAAGCAAAAAGCTTGGATTTCTCACAAAAAGATATTTTGTTCCTTAATGCTGCTTACCAGCAGGTAGAAGATAAAGCAGCAAAAGATTCAAGAACTATCAGGAGTGTTTGCAAAAAGCAGATAAAAGAGCTTAATATAAAGGGGTAATTGTATGTCACTAAAAAAGCCTAACAGCATGGAAGAATGCTTGTACTTTACTAACAGGTCAATAGGAGATGGATTTGCAACTGCATGGGTCTACAGAAAAGAATGCCCTAAATGCAAAAAAGGAAGATTAGGTAAGCCAATAAAGAAAAACGGAAAAGTTGACAAAAAAGCAGAATATTATGAATGTCCTCTTTGCAAGCACCAGGAAAGCAATGAAGAAATAGAAAAAGACTTAAAATTAGAAGTCCAGTATAAATGCCCTTATTGCAGAAATGAGTCAGAAACAACAACAGAATACAAAAGAAAAGTCTTTGAAGGAATTCCTTCCTATGTTTTTGAATGTGCAAAATGCAGTAAAAAAATAGGCATAACCAAAAAGATGAAGAAAAGTAAGAAGAAATGAGAAAATTTATGATTAATTAATAATAATCTTTTTAAAGCAAAACTTTATTCTCAGTATAGGTGGTCAAGTTCAAGGAGAAAATAATTATAACAAGCGCTTTGCCGTATGCCAATGGACCTATACATATAGGGCATTTAGTAGAATACATCCAAACAGATATATTTGTAAGATTCTTGAGGTTAATAGACAAGGATATTGTTTATTGTTGTGCGGATGATACTCATGGAACTCCTATAGAGATAAAAGCCAAGGAATTGGGGATAAAGCCAGAGCAGTTAATTGCAAGATTCTTTAAGGAGCATCAGGAAGATTTCAAAAATTTCCATATAAAATTTGATAGTTATTATACAACAAACAGCCGCGAGAATAAGCATTTTTCTGATTTGATTTTTGAAAAAATAAAGAAAAAAGGACTAATTTATAAAAAAGAGATAGAAGTTACTTATTGTGAGAATTGCAAAAGAACTTTACCAGACAGATATGTTAAGGGTAAATGCCCAAAATGTAATGCTCCTGACCAGTATGGCGATGTATGCGAAGTATGTAATGCAACATACAAAACAGTTGATTTAATAGATTCTTACTGCACAATATGCAAAAACAAGCCTGTAAGAAAGAAATCAGAGCATTACTTCTTTAAGTTAAGTGCACTTTCAGGATTTCTGGAAAAATGGATCAAAAAAAATAAAAATTTACAACAGGAAACAAAAAATTTTGTTTTAAACTGGATTAAACAAGGTCTGGAAGACTGGAACATATCAAGAGATGGCCCTTATTTTGGCTTTAAAATCCCAAATGAAGAAAATAAATATTACTATGTCTGGCTGGATGCGCCAATTGGATATATTTCGAGTTTAGCAAATTATCTAAATAATGATACAAAAAAAGCAGAAAAAGCATGGAACAATAGCAAAATAATACATTTTATTGGAAAAGACATAACTTATTTCCATTTTCTTTTCTGGCCGGCCATGCTGCATGCTGCTGACTTTAAGCTTCCGGAAGACATTGTAGTGCATGGATTTTTGACTGTAAACAATGAAAAGATGTCAAAATCAAGAGGAACTTTTTTTACTGCAAAGGATTTCCTTAAAAAATATGATGCAGAACATTTAAGGTATTATTATGCCAATGTTTTATCAAAAAAACTTGCAGATATTGACCTCAACCTTAATGAATTCAAGGAGAGGATAAACAATGAGTTAGTTGGCAATCTGGGGAATTTCTGCTACAGGATAACTAGTTTTGTCAATAAAAATTTCAATGGTGAAATTAAAAATATAGATAACAATAAAACAATAATAAATGAAATTAATAATAGAATTAATAAAATAAAAGATTATTATAATGATTTAAACTTTAATGCTGCAGTTAACGGAATATTACAAATTTCTGATATAGGCAATAAATACTTCCAGGAAAATGAGCCCTGGGCTTTAATTAAGAAAGATAAGAAGAAAGTGCAGGAAATTTGTGCATTATGCGTTAATATCGCAAAAAACCTGAACATTTTGATACAACCAGTATTGCCAAAATTCTCAGAAGAACTGCAAAAACAATTGAACTTGAAAGAGCTAAAATGGAAAGATATTGGTTTTGAGCTGAAAAACCATAAAATTGGAAAAGAGAAGCTTTTAGTAAGAAAGATTGAGGAAAGCAAAGAAGAGTTATTTCCATTAAACCTTAAGGTTGCTAAAATTGCTGAAGTTGAGGACCATCCTAATGCTGACAA
Source organism: uncultured Methanosarcinales archaeon (assembly GCA_964650285.1). Classification (GTDB taxonomy): domain Archaea; phylum Nanobdellota; class Nanobdellia; order Woesearchaeales; family GW2011-AR4; genus JACPJP01. Next base: position 27,107 of record CAZYSP010000003.1, read on the forward strand.
ACTCTATGTTATACAGATTAATCTTGGAACAGAAAAAAGGCAGCTTGTTGCAGGGCTGAAAGATTTTTATAATAAAGAAGAGCTGAAAAACAAAAAAATAATTGTTGTTACAAATTTAAAGCGTGCAAAGTTAAGAAATGTAGAAAGCCAGGGAATGTTATTGGCAGCAGAAGATAATAAAGGAAATGTAGGCTTACTGACAACAAAATCAGAACCAGGAGATGAAGTTAAATTCGGCAATCTAAAAAACTCCAACAAGGAAATAAGCTTTGATAATTTTAAAAAATTGAAAATAACAGCCAAAAATAAAAAAGTATATTTCGATGATTTAGAGCTAAAAACAGATAAAGATACTGTTTCTTATGAGAATATTAAGGATGGGAAGGTTTGTTAGTTTTTTGTGTATAGTTTTGTAAAAAGTTTGCTCAATAGTTATGATACCAAAACCATAACCTTTAAATAACAACTAAGCACTACATTTTTCATGGCTTCGGTACTACAAGACATGTGGAATGGGCTTTTAGACAAGGCTGCTGGTTATGCACCAAAACTTATAACTGTGGCCATAATATTAATTATTGGATTTATAATCATAAGGATTTTGATTCACTTAATAGATAAATTCTTCAATAAGGTGAATTTTGATAGAAGTGTTGAGACCTTTCTTGAGAATGTAGCAAGAGTTATTTTATGGTCTATTCTGATAATAATTATATTGGCAAACTTAGGTGTTGATGTTACCGGCCTTATTGCAGGTCTTGGTATAATGGGATTTATTGTTGGTTTTGCACTTAAGGATACTTTAGGGAACTTGGCCTCTGGTGTATTTATTCTCTTCCATAAGCCCTTTAAAGTAGGAGACTGGATAAAAGTAGGTGGTATTGTAGGCGGTGTTGAAAGGATGGGCATTGCAGCCTGTGTTCTAAAGAGCCCAGATAATATTAAAATAACCATACCAAACAGCAAGATATGGGGGGATGTTATACAGAATTTCCATGGAAATCCAACAAGAAAATTGTTTAATCTAGAAATAGGTATAAGCTATGATTCCAACATAGACAAAGCAATCAAGATAATTACTGACATATTGAAAAAAGATGAAAGAGTTCTTAAGGATCCTGAACCACAAATTGTAGTTAAAAGCTTAAGAGATAGTTCTGTTAATATTGCTATAAGGCCTTCGATGAAAAAGGAAGACTATTGGAATGTTTATTTCGACACAATCAAGAATATCAAGGAAGAGTTTGACAAGAATGGGATAAGCATTCCATTCCCGCAAAGAGATGTCTGGATCAGGGAAATGTCAAAACGTCCTAAGAAAAAATGAGTTCTGAATTACCTAGAAGCATCTGCCTGTCTTTCCACTTCTAATTTCTTTGCTATTGCATTTGAAGCATTACTTAACCTGTAGGCATTGATTATTTCTTCTGTGAGTGTGCTTTCTATGGATTTTTTTGAGTTAAAGGATTTATGGTAAGCACCTTGAGCCATGTGCCTCAAAGCTATATCTATACGTCTTTGGGGTGCACATTCAACTGCTTTAGGATATCTTGCTCCACCATACTCAATAGTTATTATTTCCTCTCTCTGAGCAGCATTTTCCAGGGCTTTTACAAAAACCATTATTGGATTCTCTTTTGTCTGCTTTTCTATTGCAGCAAAAACATTTTCCACAATGGAAAAAGACTTGTTGGCTTTTCCTGTTGTATGATAGCTTGTCTTAAAATGCTTCTTGGATTTATGCCCTGGTATCATCAGTTTATTAATCAACCTTTCAACTATGAAAATCTTGCTTTTGTGGAAGCGGTTTTTTGCATATCTGGCCCCTGTCTTAGGAACAATTCTGGGCTCTAGTGTAATGTATGACTTTAGTCCAGGATCATCTACATTAATTCCGCTCACATCCCATCTGTTGAAAGCTTTTATTTGAGATTGCATTTTCAAAAATTATTTTATTTCCTAGCCTTTTCTATTATAAGTGTTGGGGGGGTGGGAGGAAAATATGAAAAAGCGAGTAATTTATTTACGAGCTTTTTCTATTATACCCTTTAGTAATGCGTCCAGGCTTTGATCATTTACTTTAATGACCTGCCATCTTACGCCAGGAATGTCACCTTTACTTTTTCCCATTGCGCCTCCTATACATTCAATCATAACTTTATCGTGCTCATCAATAAGCTTTGTTGCTCCATCTCCCGGGCAGAATGCTGTTATTTGTCTGCCATTCTTAATTAATTGAATTCTTACGCATTTCCTCATTGCAGAGTTTGGCTGTTTAGCTTCCAGTTGTACTTTCTCCAAAACAATCCCTTCTGCCTGAGAAGCACCTTCCAGAGGGTCAGATTTAGCTTTCAGCCTTCTAACTCTCCTTACAAACCATTTATCCTTCCATTTGCTCTTATGCCTTCTAGCTTTAAGCTTCTTTCCTGCATTTAATCCCCTGCTTTTCTTTCCCATATACGTTTTAGAAATTATTCTTGGTTTTTAAATGTTGTGCATCTGTTATGGAAAAAAAGAAACTTTTAAATAATAAAGGATTTAAAGTTAGTACAATCATAAAAGAGGGAATAAATGGCTAATACTAAAGTTAGTGCTTTTGAAATTGTTCTTTTAATGGTAGGCCTTACTGCCGCTGTTTTGGGCTTTCAGTTCATAAACCAGGTTTATATTACAGAAGGAAAGATAAGCTGGTTAATGGTAATAGCAATATTCAACTGGCTTATGCTTCTTGTTGTGTTTGTATCATTAAGCGTGGGTGTTGATGTCACCAAAAAAGAGCTTGTTGAACTGAAGAAGATAGTTGACCTGCTCAGCCAGAGGAAAGGCAAGAAATAATGTCTTATCAATTCTAAAGTGCCAGGATATCCAGTATCTTGTTTCCAATAATCCTTTTATCTGCTAAATTTATATGTTTAACCTTTTTATTTTTATCAACAATATAAACCTCGTTTGTCTCTGTATTAAAGCCAGCACCTTTTTTCCCAACATCATTTGCAACAACAATATCCGCATTCGCACTTTTTAAAAGCCAATATGCCCTGTTTATTAATTCCTGTTTGCTTGTCCTGTATTCTGCCTTAAAGCCAGCTAATACAATATTTTTTTTGAGGATTTTAATATTCTCAAATATTTTTGTTGCTGGAGTTAGCTCTAAATGCATACTTTTGTTGCTTTTTATCTTAGTTTTATTTTTGTTATTAATTGTAAAGTCAGAAACAGCAGCAGCATGAATCATTATATCTTTATTTTTAATATTTTTTTTGATTTCATTGAATAATTCTTTCACAGTATTAATTTTGATATCTTTAAAATGATAATTTGGCTCTACTGAATTAGCACCCCTGATTAATGTAACTTCTGCGCCACGTAAGAAAGCTTCTTCAGCAAGATAAACTCCCATTTTTCCAGAACTTTTATTTGTGATGACCCTTATAGGATCAATTTCTTCAGATGTTGCACCTGCAGTTACTAAAATCTTTTTACCTGCTAAATCAGATTTTCTTTGGATAGTTACTTCTATTCTTTTTACTATTTCATCTAAATTAGCTAATCTTCCAATTCCCTTATAACCGCAAGCTAAGATGCCATATTCCGGAGCAACAAACTCATATCTTAACTTCTTTAATTTATCCACATTTTCCTGCATAATGGAATTTTTCCACATCTTTACATTCATTGCAGGGCATATAAGAACTGGAGCATTAGTTGCCATTATGCTTGAAGTCAATAGATTGTCTGCTATGCCATTTGCTATTTTACCTATTGTATTTGCAGTTGCAGGGCATATTAAAAATAAATCAGCTTTATCTGCCAAAGAAATATGTTTTATTTGTTTGTCTTTTTTTATGAAATCAATATAATTTACTTTTTTATTGAAAGAGTGCACTGAAACTTCATTGTTGCTTGCTTTTTCAAAATCTTTTATATCAACTAGTTTTGTAGCACTTTCTGTCATAATTACATGGACATTTGCATTTAATTTTCTTAGTTTTTTAATTAGCCCAAGAACTTTATAGCATGCAATGCTGCTTGTTACTCCAATAACTATATTTTTTTTGTAGAATATATTTTTATTTTTCATATTTTTAATATTATTTTTTAATTTATTATTGTTTTTAAAATGAATTTTAATTATTTTTTAATTTGGATTATTATTTTTATTATTGAAAATTATTTTATTAATTTTTATTTATTTTTATTGAATTATTAAATTATTGGAAACATTATTTATTGATTTTTAATGTTGTCAATGAAAACTATGCTCATCTGCTGGAAACTTCCCTTCTTTCACGTCTTTGATATAATTTTCAAAAGCATTCTTCATTTCTTTTCCTAGCTCAGCATATTTTTTTACGAATTTTGGGCTGAATTTGTCGTATAGGCCTAAAATGTCATTTGATACTAAAACCTGGCCATCACAATATGGACCAGCACCTATACCAATAGTTGGTATTGAAATAATTTCTGTAATTCTTTTTGCAAGCTGCATTGGAACACACTCTAAAACAACACTGTAACAGCCTGCTTCTTCCAGTTGTTTTGCTAGCTTAAGCAATTTATTTGCAGTTTCTTCGTCCTTGCCTTGCACCTTAAAATCAGTAATAGTTTGTGGAGTCAACCCAATATGCCCCATAACTCCCATGCCATTATCAACTAAAAATTTTGCAATTTCCGGTTTATTCTCAATTTTTACATTATCTGCTCCTGCTTTGATAAATGCTTTTGCATTCAAAACAGCACTTTCATTGTCATTATAGCTATTAGCAGGCATATCGCCAACAATCATGGTATTTTTTGCGCCTCGTGCAACAGCTCCAGTATGCCTTAGCATATCATCCATAGTAACGCTTAATGTATTCTCATAACCCAAAACAACCATTCCTAAGCTGTCTCCAATCAATATTATATCAACACCCACTTCATCCATGTACTTTGCAGTACTGCAATCATAAGCAGTAAGCATAGTTATTTTTTCCTTGCTCTTCATGGATTTTATTTTGTCAACTGTGGTTTTCATAAGTTTATGTATACTATAATTGTTTATAAAGGTTCTTTTTTGTAAATAACAATCTTTTTAAATGTAATAACGGTATCTATTTTGTCTATGAAAGTCGCAGAATGGTTTGATAAAAACAGGTACAAAGCATCAAGTTTTTCAAACATAAAAAAACTGGTGGAATTGAAGAGAAAACAGAAAACTGCAATTAGTGTAGTTATTCCAACTCTTAACGAAGAATCAACCATTGGAAAGATAATAGAAGTTCTAAAAGAAAATTTAATGCAGAAATACAAGCTAGTGGATGAAATAGTTGTTATTGATTCTGGCAGCACTGACAAGACAAGAGACAACGCAAAAAAAGCAGGTGCAAACGTATATCTGGATTCTGAAATTCTAAAAAGAAAAGGAAATTACAAAGGCAAAGGTGAAAATTTATGGAAGTCCTTGTATGTAACAAAAGGTAATATAATATGCTGGATTGATGGTGATATAAAGAATATACATCCCAGATTTATTTACGGGCTTGTTGGGCCATTATTGACAAACAAGAATATTTATTACACTAAAGCTTTTTATCAGAGAGTATCAAAAAAAGCCAATGGGACGACCCCTCTTGGAGGGGGAAGAACTACAGAACTGTGCTTTAGGCCTCTCATTAATATGTTCTTTCCATTGCTAAGCGGCTTTATCCAGCCATTGAGTGGGGAATATGCTGGCAGGAGAAAACATCTGGAAAGACTTCCATTCTTCACTGGATATGGTGTAGAAACAGGATTATTGATAGACATGCAAAAGAAATTTGGATTAAAAAGAGTTGCCCAGGTAGACCTTGTATCAAGGATACATAAGCACCAGAGTTTAAGAGGCCTAAGCAAACAGGCTTTTGCAGTTTTACAAGTAATATCAAAAAGAGCAAATACACTTGGGAAGTTCATACTTGTAAATGACATCAGGAGAAAAATAAAAATCATTGAAAGGGCCACTGAAGGCAAGAAAGTAGATTACAAACTTATTGATTCTCCGATTGAGCAAATACAAAGACCGCCAATAATTACATTAGAGGAATACAGAAAAAAATTCAAAAAAGAGCCTAAGTGGGTTTATGATTAATCTTTTATAAATTAAAGGAAAACTTAATAACATCTAAAACATTTATATTCTTAATGCTTATAAAAAACTATAAAAAATTGTCTAGGACTAACTTAAGAAGAAAAGCGCTTCAAATTATTAATTCTGGACTTTTAGCAATAAAAACAGAAAAAATAATAAAAAACAATATCAAATTAAAAGGTAATTCTCTGATAATAAAAAATAATAAATTCGATTTAAATAACTATAAAAGGATTTTTGTTATAGGTTTTGGAAAGGCCTCTTCTCTAATGGCAAAAGAACTAAAAAATATACTGAAAAACAGGATAAACAATGGACTAGTAATATCAACAAAGAAAATAAAGTTAAATAAGATAAAAATCATAAAAGGAACTCATCCTCTTCCAACTGAAAAGAATATTTATGCCACAAAGAAAATGATAAACCTATTAAAAAGCCTGAATAAAGATGATCTGGTGATTTCTCTTATTTCAGGAGGGGGTTCTGCTTTATTGTTTTATCCTAATATTAAATATTACAAATATATGGAAATATTCAACAAGGCATTCAAATCAGGAATTGGCATTTATGGATTAAATAAACTTAGGAAGAAATATTCTAATGTTAAAGGAGGCAAGCTGGCAAGACATACAAAAGCAAGAATAATTTCCTTGATATTCTCAGATGTTGTTGGTGATGATCTGGCTACTATTGCATCTGGACCAACATACGGGAAAGGGTTAAAGAATGTGGACAATATTCTGTTATTGAACAATGAAGTTGCTTTAGATGCCATGAAAAAGAAATCAGTTTTATTAGGACTAAAACCAATTATAGTTACAAATAAATTAAAAGGAGAAGCAAGATTGATTAGGAAAAATCTGTTGAAATCAGTTAATAAGTATAAAAATAAGAATTGTTTTTTATTTGCAGGAGAAACAACAGTTACAGTTAAGGGTAATGGAAAAGGAGGAAGAAACCAGGAGTTGTGTTTAGGAGCTATAAAAGAGGTTGGGAAATTAAAAGATACTGTTATTGCTTTTGTAGGAACTGACGGCATAGACGGTCCAACAGATGCGGCAGGAGCGATAGTAGATAGTAACTCTTTAGAAAAAGCCCGAAAACTAGGATTAGATCCCACAGAATATTTAGATAAGAATGACTCTTACAATTTCTTTAAAAGAATAAAAGATTTAGTTTTTACTGGAGCAACTGGTAGTAATGTGGCTGATATCGGGCTTATAGTTAAGAAATAACTTATTCTTTTAGTAAGTCTAAAAAAACAGCCATCTATATCTGTTGTGATTACAAGTTGCTCTAGCCTCATTTTTATTTATACACTTTGTCGTATATTGTGTTCGGGTCTATTAGCATTGGATTGTTCCTTAGAATGTGTTCAAGGTCTCCTGGCTTTTTAATAACACCTATACTCTGGCTGATGTTACCATTAACTTTATCAATCCTTGATTTGTATTTGCTGTCGTAAACAACAATTTTGCCATCAATAGGCCTTAGAACCAGTTCGGGCTCTTTTGAGATTTGGGGATCTCGCGCATTTGGCCAGTTAGAAGCATGACCATATCCAAAGAGTGGGCTTCTTCTTGCAAGCTGTTCTTCAATACCAAATATTTGCATCACTGCATTTTGGTTTTTTTCAACAGTCTTTGGCTCTAACCCTGCACCAACTATTACAAAATACAGAATCACTTCTGGTTTTTTTGGGTCTATTTTATATTCTTCCCTTAACTGCCAGTCTGCTTCTTTTAAGACTTGGACTCTCTTATAAAGGCTTGATGCCTGCATTAATCTTACAAGAGGGTCTTCTTCATTTTCTACTCTTTGATAAAGGTCATTGCTATGCAATAATTCTTGTTCAGAAACTCCTGCTTCCTCTAGTATTGCAAGCTTTTTATCAGGGTCAATATCTGAAAGAGGGATGTAATGGTTAGCAGGTAAACTTAATCTTACAATTTTTTCACCATCTTGATGTATTAATTGTCTCACAATATCTTTTGTTTTATCAACAACTTTACTAAAGGAACTATTTGTTTCATAATCTGGATTATCGCTATATGTAGGTGTAAAAGTACTACCATTTGTACATATTAAAACATCTTCAAATCCATTAAATTAAAAGGTAAATTCATTATTAAAGTCCGGATGAAGATAAGATTCCCCGCCACTAAACATGAGAGGCGCCCTTTTACTTCCTTTTAAGCCAGCAAATTCTTCTTTTAACAAGTGTAAGTCTAAAAATCCGGCAGTATTTCTCTCATTTGCAGCACTTTCTGAGCAGGGCCCGCACATCTTGTTACAGTAATCAGTAACAATAACTGTTATGGGGACCTGAATTTCAGTCTTATTTGTTGAATTTGTCATATTATAGCTGTCTATGTAAAAATAGTATATACATCTTTCTGTTTTTACTACTATAAAGTGAATTATAATATTAATTTAACTACTGAAGACAATAAGCACCATATGGCTCAACTTGACCATTAAACTGTTTTTTAGAAATCAAATCAAATTTTTTTGTATATTTTGGCAAGGTTATTTTATCTTCACTAACATTAACAATGGCAATTATTTTTTTACCTTTGTATTTACGTTCGGTAATAAGCAATATTTTGTCTGATTTAACTGGTTTTTCCTTACAATAAGGGTCTAATGCACTTATTCTTTTTCTGGCATTAAGAAGATGCAAATAGCTTGCCAGCACTTTATGCCTTATTGAATTTTTGTCTCTAATTTCTTGCTCTATTTTTTTATAGTGTAATTTTCCCCTGTTAATTTCTCTATTGATGCCTGTTTTTTCAACGCCTCGCGAATAATTCCTAGAACCAAGCAAGCTGTGTATGTAAATTCCTGGAATTCCTTTGCTCAAAAGAATAATAACTTGGGAAGCCATAAATCTTTTAACTTTTTTTTCAATAGCTATTTTTTTGTTGGGATTATTAATCGCATCAAAATAAGTTATATTTAGTTCATAAGGTGCTATCTTTCCATTCTTGGCTAATTTGTAAGATATAAGGCCATTATGTTTCTTTGTAGTAGCTAACAGACTGTTAAAATCTTTTGGAGAAATCATTCTCCTTGCACCCAAAATTCCTATACCATCATGCGAAGCTAAAAAATTGAAGAATAATGAATTCTTATTTAAAGCCCAAAATATTTTATATGCTTTCTGTAAATAAGATGTGTCTTTCCTTGTAAATGCGTCAAAGACGAGGGGTGGCAACAGGAATTTATAGATCAACTGCGATTCGTCATAGCCATTCCCAAAATAAGACATGTTTTCCTTAGGTGGTACATTAGTCTCGGTTATAATAATCGTATATGGTGCAACGTAATTTAGGACATCACGCATAAGCTTGACTATTTTATGAGTTTGCTTAAGATGAATGCATCTTGTCCCTAGTTCTTTCCATAAGTAAGCAATTGCGTCTAACCTGATTATTTCTACACCTTTTGAAACATAGAACAATAATATATCAATCATATCTATTAGTACATCAGGATTCTTATAATTAAGATCAATCTGATCGTTACTAAATGTTGTCCATATGTATTTTGTTCCATTTTTAGTTTTGAATTTAGTCAATAAAGGATTTGTCCTAGGCCTGAACACAGAAGAAGTGTCTACTCTTTTATCAAAATTAATAAAATAATTTTTGTATTTTTCATCTCCTTTCAGAAAACCCTTAAACCACTTAGATTCTCTAGAGATATGATTTACAACAAGGTCGACCATCAAACGGTAATCTTTGCATATCCTTACAACATCCTCCCAATCTCCAAGCTTTGAGTTTACCTTCTTGTAATCAATGACTGAGAAGCCATCATCAGAGCTATAATAGAAAAATGGCAGTATATGGACTCCTGATATGGATTTTTTAACATACTTCTTTAGGAATTTATGGAGAGTTTTTAATGGCTTTTCTCCTTCTTGCCTTATTGTGTCACCATATGTAATAAGAATAACATCTTTGTTTGTTAGTGAAATTTTACTATTGTATTTTTTCCTTTTAGCACGGACAATATTATTTTTTCTGTAATAATCCATTGTAGATTTTAACTTTAGAATAATTTTATCAGTGTCTTTGTTTGGATAAAGGTATGCTATTTTCTTCCGTATCTTAGCCAGATTCTTTCTATCACTTGATTTTCCCATATTATGAATCCAGATTGGGTATTTTATTAAGGTTTCTATAAAATCCCATAAAACTAAAGATTTATATAATACTTTATTTCTGGGAATACAAATGAAAATAAAAAAAATAGAGGTTTTCTCAACTCACGAGCCTTACAAAAGGCCTATTCCAATTGCAGTGGGAACGCATGACAATAGGAATAATATATTGGTTAAAATAACTGCAGACAATAGTTTATCTGGATGGGGAGAAGGATCTCCTTTAATTCCTTCTTACTCTGGTGAAGTTAGGGACCAAATGGTTGATGATATTGTAAAAAGAATAGCTCCGGACATTCTTGAGCAAAAAATAACAACTGTAGATGACATCTTGGTATTAATTCAACATATTAGACACAATAAATACTATTTTCAATGCGCTATAGCTGCAGTTGATATCGCATTATTTGACCTTTTGGGCAAACAAAAGAAAAAACCAGTTTATGAACTTATTAGAGATTATTTAAGGCTGAAAAAATTCAATAAACTTCCGGAACTGCCTGCCAACTTTACAGTGAGTCGCAATGCAACTAGAACTGATGACAAGATTGATGAAATGATTAAAGAAGCAGATTATTATGTTAGCCAAGGCTATTCTGTTATCAAGATTAAGATTGGTATCTTTAAAAACTCGGATGAGCGTGCAGTCAAGAAACTCTATCAGTATATGAAAAAGAATCACCCTAACCATACTGTCAACCTGTTTGTAGATGGCAATCAAGCTTATTCAACAGTCCAAGAAGCACTTACTATTATCAATAAAATAAAGCCTTATATTGACGGTCTGGAACAGCCATTCCACCGCAATATTCCTTATCTATCGGCGTCACTATACAAGAAGTTTAAATCAATGAAAGATGCTCCATTTTTGATTACTGATGAAGGAAGCTCTTCTATTGAAGAAATGGAAAATGTCATGATTTCACATGCTGCTGCGGGTTCCTTGCTGAAAATGGTACGAAGTGGCGGTTTTAGCTTTGTGATTTGGCTTTCTAATCTGCTGCGCAAATATCCTAAATTCAAGCTAGAGCCCATGTCAATGACCGAGACAGGTATAGGTACTACTGCTAACTTGCACTCTGCTTTAGTTATTTATGAACATTGCAACTTAAACTCAGGCTTTGGCTTTGATGGTCCTATGCAGGTCATTGGAGACAGCTATAAAACAGGAAAAGACACAATAATTTATAAGAATAAAAAAACTGGATTGATTATTAAAAATAAAAAAGGAGTTGCTATTTATGATGCAGAACAAATAATAGGGGATGGAGAAGGATTAGGTATTAATATTAACCAGAAATACATTGATAAGATTACTAAAGTGAGAATAGTTATTTGGCTAGAAAATAGTAATGTATTTAAAGAGGAAATAGTAGGAAAAGTAAATAAAAAAGAGATTATTGGAAAGCAGAAAACTATATTAAAGCACCCTAGATATTAATTATTAAATAAAGTTTTGTAAGTATTTAAGATGAAAACTATAAAACCAAAAGCTGATTTTCTTATAGAAGTTTTACATGAAGTTGCTAATCCTATTGGTGGAGTTTATACTGTTGCTACAACCAGTTCAGGGGAAATGAGAAGATATTATGGAGAAAATTTTTATGTAGTTGGAGCATATTATCCAAAATTTGCTAAAGTTGAATTTGACGAAGAAATACCGCCACCGGAAATAAAAAAAATTTTTGAAGAATTAGAAAAAGAAAAAATAACTTGCTACTATGGTAGATGGCTAATCACCGGAAAGCCAAAAACAATTTTGGTTGATTATTCAAAATGGATGAAAAAATTGAAAAAAATAAAGAAAGAAGTAACGAAGAAATATGGAATAGATTGTAGCAGATGCGGTCCTAATCTTAACAGACAAATAGTTTGGTCATATTGCCTAGTTAAGTTATTTGATAAATTATTAAGTCTTTCAGGATTTCAAAATAAAAAAGGAATTGCCCATTTTCATTTATCTGATCCAGGTTTATTACTTCTAGAACTTGCTGCTAAAAACACTAAGTTAGGGATAGTTTATACAGCACACTCTACAAGACTTGGTAGGTTCATAGCAATGAATAGTGAAGATCTAGTTACTGAAATAAAAGAAGGCATTAAACATAAAAAAACTGTCAGAAAAGGTAGGGAGTATAAATATGGTGGTATAAGAGTAACTGTACACCAGTTTGAAAAGGCATGTGCAAAAGCAGCAGATGTGTTTACTAGTGTAAGTGAAACTACGGCTAGAGAAGCAGAGTACATATTAGGAAAAAAAACAGATGTTATAACACCTAATGGGTTGGAATTCGAAAGATTTGTTTCTTTAGAAGAAAGAGCAATAAAACACAATAACTCCAAAGAAAGAATTTATAGATTTTTGAATGCATATTTTTTACCATATTATCATGTAGACATACCACATTCCCTCCTATTCTTTACATCTGGAAGATACGAGCTTACCACAAAAGGTTATGATATTTTATTTAAAGTATTGGGTAAATTAAACAGCATATTAAAAAAAGAAAGGTATGAAAATAATATCTTTGTTTTTTTATTTATAATGACGGATTTAAAATCGAGTAATGAGGATATCTTAAATAATTTAAGCATATATGATACAATTGAGCATACTACGCAAGAAGAACTGCCTAATATAGAAAAAAGAATTATCGCAAATTTAATTCATGGTCATGAAATAGCTAAAGAAAAAATATTCGATGAGCATTTTTTAATGGAGACCAAAAAGCTAATGCTGAAATTTATGAGAAAAGAAGATGAAACACCCCCTATCTCTGCATTTAAAGGTTTAAAAAAGGACGACATTATAATGAAGCTTTTGTTAAAAAGTGGGTTGGATAATAAAAAGGAGGACATAGTAAAGGTAATATTTTATCCGGCGCCAGTTTCAATTGCTGATGGTTTATTGTCCATGGAATACCATGAAGTTGTGAGTGGCATGCATCTCGGGATTTTTCCTTCTATATATGAACCATGGGGTTATACACCTCTGGAAACTGCAGCTCAGGCTGTTATGTCTATTACATCAGATGTTTCCGGATTCGGTAAATTTGTTATGAAAAACAGTAATCAAAGAAAAAAACCAGGAATTTTAGTGTTAAAGACAGAGAACAAAAAAAGAGAAGAAATAGTGGATGAGTTAACTGATATGATGTATTGGATTGCAAAGTTGCCTAGAAAACAAAGAATAGAAAAGAAATTACAAGCAAGAAAACTTTCAACCTTGGCAGATTGGGGAGAATTCTCAAAATATTATATCCAAGCACATAATTTGGCAATAGAAAGAGCTGCTAAAAGACAAAAATCTAAAAAAAGATAATTTTTAATATTCATATTTAATGTTCCTGTTGGTCTCTTAAAATATTTAAATAAAAATGAATAATGCTTTTTGATGAAATCGATAATTTTTACAGATTTGGATGGAACTTTACTGGATCAATATAATTATTCTTATAAAAAAGCTATAAAAGCATTAAACCTAATTAGGAAAAAAGATATTCCTTTGGTATTTTGTACTAGCAAAACAAGAGCAGAGATAGAATTTTATAGAAAAAAACTTAGTAATAAGCATCCTTTTATTTCTGAAAATGGCGGTGCTATTTTCATTCCGAATAATTATTTTAATTTTAAAGTCGATTATGATAAAAAAGATAAAGATTATTTTATTATAGAATTGGGAACAGACTACGATAAACTAATATCTGTAATTAAAAAAATTAAAAATAACATTAATATTAGAAATTTCGGCAGCATGAGCGCTAAAGAAGTCTCAAAAATTACAAATCTGCCTATAAGAAATGCTGAGCTGGCAAAAAAAAGATATTATGATGAACCTTTTATTTTAGTTGATAAAGAAAAAGATTTGGTGAAGATAGTAAGAAAAAATAACTTGAGCTATACAAAAGGAACAAGATTTTATCATTTAATGGGTGAGAGTGACAAAGGAAAAGCAGTAAGGATTTTAACAAATTTTTTTAAGAAGAAATATGGTAAAATAGTAACCTATGGTTTTGGAGATTCAAAAAATGATTTTGAGATGCTTGATAGCGTTGATAAAGGTTACTTGGTGATGAAAAAAGACAAAAAGTACGCTTCAAAAAAATATAAAAAAGCATATGGAATTGGTCCGATAGGATGGAGTAAGGTTGTTAAAGAAGTAATCCTAAATAATTGACCCAATTAAATTTATCATTGAAATCAGAGGAATAGTATTTTTTTCTGGAATCGTTTCATAGACCCCTATAAAACCTAGCAGCATCTTCAGGCGTTACTGAATTTATTATTGCTCCTGTCGAAAGTTCAAATCCCCCCCATTTTGCAAGCCTGGGAGTTATTTCTATATGGAAATGCAAGTCGTGACCTTGTGGGGCGTAATGCAGGAAAAAATTATGTGACACGTTCAATTTCTTTAATTTTACAAGTATTTTTTTAAGCGCTGATGCCATATCGTACAATTCATGGTCATACATAGCTGTTATACTCTTAACATGCCTCTTAGGGAATATCCATGCTTCAAAATTAAATCTGGACGCAAAGGGTGCAAAGGCAACTGTACTTTTGTTTGCTACTATCTTCCTTTTACTTTTTGATTCTAATCTTATTATATTACAATGTGGGCACCTTCTAAATTTCTTTGCTGCTTTAATTTCATTCATTACATCTTTTGGCAGAATAGGCAGAGCAGCTACTTGTGTATGGGAATGTATTAAAGATGTACCAGCGGAAGAGCCTTGATTCCTGAAAACAGTAACGTATTTTATATCCTTTAATTTTGATAGTGCTTTTATTCTTGATACGTATACATCAAAAATCTCTTTTATATGTTCTATGCTCAAATCTGAGAGTTGTTTTTTATGGTCTCTTGTTTCCGCTATTATTTCATGCATGCCATAGGTCTTTCCTTCTTTGAGAAACTTATTTTTTGTTTTTATTCCAACATTTTCTTTTAATTCCACAACAGGAAATTTGTTTGGGAACCATCTTACCCTCCAAGTGTTTTTTTCTTTAACGCGGCCTATTTCTGGCGGTGTCAAATGCTCATTTTCAGGGCAGAAAAAGCATGTTTTTGTGTTAACAGTATGATCTTCCTTAAACTCCCTAGGCCTTTTTTTTCTTTCAGTAGCGTAATAAACCCACCTGTCAAGAATATAGTCTTTCCTTAGTATTCCCATATTAAAATATCCTCAAAAACAAGCTATTTAAACTTTTTGAATTTATCCTTTGCTTAGTTCCCTCCTTTTTTGCCATTATAAAATTTTATAGAATTATCCATTTATATACTTTTTTGTACTGCATTTAATTATTACAACTATTTTAGAATATCCGGCAACTCGGCTTCTTCAAACTCTATAACATCTTTCCTTGTGTTTACTGTTTTCCAAAAGCCTTCGTGCTTATAAACTCTTAATTTAATTTTTGGAAAAACATCAAATTCCAGCATCCCTTTATCCGGCAGATAGTTTAGTATTTCTTCCCGGTTAAAAAGGTACCAACCGCAGCTAACCCAGTCATCAAGCAATGGCCTTTCCTCAAAAATCGCATATCCATCTTTTTCATGAATTCTTCCAAATTGCAACACTGGGTGCGCTACACAAATTTTATTTTCCTTTTTTTCCTGTAATTTTAATAGGTCTATATCAACAAGGTCATCACAGTTTAAAACTACTACATAATCTGATTCTGATTTTTGCAATGCTAATTTTAAACCTCCAGCAGTTCCTAAAAGTTTTTCTTCAATGGTGTAGTCAAGGGGAGCTGACGGATAATTCAATTTGACATATTTAATCACTTCATCAGCTTTATAGCCCAAGGCCAGAATTATTTTCTTTATCCCAGACTTTAGCAAGTAATCAATCTGGCGGGCTACAATTGGTTTTCCTTTTACAATTGTTAATGCCTTCGGAAAATCACCTTCCATCCTGTTTCCCTTTCCACCAGCTATAATGACTGCGTCCATATTAGGAAGTGATTTAGGAGTTTATTTAAATGTTTTTAGTTGTTTTTTATTTATTGTCCCTGCAACAAGCAAGGGAAATATCAATGTAGCATCTGCAACTACCTTAACGCGCTGTGCGTTTGGCTTTATCTTTGCCCAGCTTATTGCTTCTTCCTGGTTGCCTCCGGAATCAGAGCCGTCATACTCGTTAGCAGTAGTTATGTAAATAGAGTATTCGAAGCCCTCCCTGAATATTGCTGAATTTAATAAGAAATGTTTTGCAATTCCTCCACCTAAAACTATGCATCCTGCTTTGTCTGTGTTCTGCAGCATTTTTGTAAGCGTAAAATTATCTTTTGTGACATCTATTGCAAATTTTGGATTTTTTCTTTTAAAGAAAGTCGTTAAATCTCCCATTGCGCCATCTGTAATGCCCGGGCAAAAAACAGGGATGTTGTTTTTTGCAGCCCAATATACAAACGACTGCTCGTGAGCTTTCTTTGTCAGTTTATGCTTTTTTACATATTTTCCCATTTCTCTTACGACTTCATAAGTACCTGGGATCCCTTTGAATTCTTTCATTAGCTTCTTAAAAAAATCATTAAAGAACCTTTCAAAATATAGATATCGGTCCATTGGAGCCAGAATATTGCCTATTCTGCCTATTGACTCATCTAATAAAAATTTTCCCTTTATATCAAAAGTACCTAAGTGGAATGGCTTTATGCATTTGATTATGTCTTCTTCTAATGAAGCAGCAGTTGTTGTTATGCCGTCAACAAGCTTGTTTTTTACTAAATAAGCTATAATTTCCCTGTTGCCAGAGCTTATCATATTTCCTGTAAAAGATATCCATATTGCAAGCTTGTTTTTCTTTTTTTCCTCAAGCATTTTTGACAGAATATTGAAAGCTGCACCAAGGTTAGAACCCTGGAAGCCCATATGAGTATAATTTTCTATGAATTTATTGAAGTCAAAAGGCTCTTCAAAATTATGGCCTTGTATCTCAGGAAACCTGTCCATAGACAGATAATTCTTCAAATTCCCTTTCCATTTCCTGTTTTTGACATATATTGACATTATATCACCAGATTGATGTATAAAACTAATAAAACCTAGAATTCCTTATGCACCGTATTTTCTGACAGTATCCATTGGTTTAGACTAATGTAACAACATTTATAAATATTTTTGTTTTAATGGAAGAAATGCTCATAGACATACATTGCCATCTGGACCATTATTATTTCAAGGATGATTTGGATAAAGTTGTTGATAATGCTAAAAAAGCAGGTTTAAGGGTAATTCTTACTGCAGGCCTTAATCCTGAAACAAACAGGAAAGTGTTGAAGATAGCGGAAAAGTATGATATAGTAAAGCCATGCCTTGGAATGTACCCTATACAAACCTTTCAGAAAGAGATTGAAGATGGAAATTTGCCTCTAAAGGAAAATAAGTTTGATGTTGATGAAGAAATAAAGTTTATAGAAGAAAATAAAGATAAAATTGCTGGTGTTGGAGAAGTAGGATTAGATTATTCTTTGGGTGAGGACTCTGGAAACCAGAAAAAAATATTTGAAAAAATGATTTCCCTTGCTGAAAAAATTGACAAGCCATTAATAGTGCATTCAAGAAAAGCTGAGCAAGATTGTGTTGAGGTTTTGGAGAGTTCTAAATCAAAGAAAATAATTATGCATTGTTTTTGCGGCAAAAAACCTTTAGTAAAGAAAATTATTGACAATGGCTGGTTTTTAACTATACCTACCAATATTGTAAGAAGCTATCAATTTCAGTTTACAGCTAAGGAAGTTCCTATAACTCAGCTTTTTTGTGAGACAGATGCGCCTTTCCTGAGTCCTTTTAAGGACAAGAGGAATGAGCCTGCTTTTGTTGCTGAGGCATATAAAAAACTTGCAGAAATAAAAAAAATGGAATTCAGCGAAGTTGTAAATAATGTCTGGATGAATTGGCAGAATTTATTTTAAAAAATTACTCAATAAGAACTTTCTCATTTACAGCAGTAATAAACCCATCTTCAGTATCATTCAGTGTTAACCTGATGCTTTTCTTCAAATCAAGATTTATGAATTTTTTTGGACTTAAATCAATAACCCCCGTATGCTCTTTGCCAGAAGCTATGCCTGCTTCATAAGTATATTCTCCCCTGCTCCATGTTTCCCATTTTTCCTCCATTTCACTATCATACGCATAAACACGAACTAATGGCGTTAAAACCTTATCTTTACCATTATCAATAGTAAAAACAATCTTGCTTATTTCGCCCAAATCGTTATCTTCATCAATTATAGTAGTATAAATATTGTCAATATTCAATGCAATTACTCCTGATAATTCCTTTTCTTCTACAACAGGCTCTTCTTCAACCTCTTCCACTTCTTCCACTACTTCTCCAATTTCATCAGTTTTATTCTCTTTTTGAACAACAGCAGCAGTAATTGTCTGGTCTGTTTCTATACCAATACCCTTTCCCCAGTGGTTGGAAGACAAATCAAAAACAATATACGCAGCCAAAACAAGAATTATTGCCATATATGCAATTTTTTCAATATTTGGAAAACTTTTGGTTGGTGCTTCACCATGCATCATTTCTTTTTTTCTTTTTTCTGCCAAGGCTTCCTTTTCTTTTTTATGCTTCTCTTTCAAATCCTGCTCTGCTTCTTGATATTTTCTTTTCAGAAGTTCTTCTTCATTAATTTCCTTCTCTTCAGCAGTATCCTCTTTACCTTCAACTTTAGATTCAAAATCATCGAAAATGTCGTCAACGTCAGAATCTCCCATTTTTAATAATTAATTGAATAGTTTATATTTAAATTTATTGGATTTATGCTTTTACTTTCACCACTAAATTATAGAAAACTTTATATTCTTGATTATTAAGGATAATAAAAAGAGGATATTAAATGAAAATCACAATAGATACAAAAGAGGACAGTCATGATGAGTTAAGAAAAGTCATAAAGATGCTTTCTTCTTTGGTTGGGGAAGAGATCATGAGCAACCAGAGTGATATTTTTAGTGATAGTAGCAGCAATGGAAGTTCTGATATATTTGGTGATGACAGCAGCAGTAATGATTCTTCTGGAGATTCTAGCAGTTCTTCTGAAGGTTCAGGTGGTGGTGTATTTAATATGTTCAATAGTGGTTCTGGAAGTGCAGGTTCTGAAGATACAACAGAAGACACTATTGATGATAGTAAAGAAAAAGATGATATTGGCATAGATATACCCGATGTAGAGGAATATCGCTAAATCTCAATGATTTTGCCCTTTTTTCCAACACTAATAACTTTGGTTTTGCCTATTTTTTCCTCTATGCCTTCTGCTTCATGAACATGGCTGCAAAGCAGTATATCCGGGCTGAATTTCTCAATTGCTTTTCTAACACCTTTGCTTCCAGGGAAAAATTTTGTAAACTTTTCCATTTTAGTGTCAGCAGGATGCACATGCGTTGCCATTATTTTTTTATGTAGATACTTAATTTTGTCAAAGCCCTTTTTTAACAGACCATAAATTTCATCCTCATCCAATTGAAATAAACCAATATTTGCTCCTCCACATCCAAAAAATCCCACATCCTTGTACTTAACAGAATAGCCATGCAGGCTTTTTACACCATAAAGCTCAGACAGAAAATCTGTGGTAGCAACAGTTTCATGATTTCCTGGTATAAGCAGTATTTTTTCCTTTCTCTTTGCAAATGGGCCTATTAGATTCTCTGTACTTTGGTCTGCCATTGTAATATCTCCACACAAAACAACCAAATCAACATGCTCCTTCTTAGCTTTTTCAGCCAGTTTTTCAGCCAAACCTGTATCTCCATGTATGTCAGCAGCTGCCAAAATCCTGAGTTTCTCGTGTTTCTTTTCTTCTTTGGTTTTCATTGTAATAAGTATAAGAAATAGGATTTAAAAAGGTTTGGTATCATTTCTCATGTCTTGGATGTTCATGACCTGCCTCTTTTCTCTTTCTTAGGTGTTCAATATGAGCAATCTTTTCTTTCAGAAATTTATTAAGATTTAATCCGTGCTCTTCAATCATTGTGGATACATGGTGCCCGCCTAAAAAATGAGGCATAAGCACATAAGTTGCGCCTGCATCATACAACTTCATTGCTTCATCAATCTGATGAGAAACAACTGTTATAATTGCTTTTTTATTGGATTCCCTGACCTTGTTAATCAATAAAAGATTTGTATCTAAGTTATGTATTGTTGAGGCAACCATTTTTATTTTTGAAAAGTTTAACTCATTTAGCAATTCAGAATCGCTTGCATCGCCGTACTTGCAATCAAAGCCCCCTTTTGCTAATTTTGTTATTGTTTCCGGATTATAATCTACAACAAGAAACTTCTTTTTTATTTTTTTAAAAGACTCTAGGATATCATAGCCAATTCTGTCATACCCAAAAAGAATAATATCGTAAGTTCCATCTTTATGGTGTTTATGTTCATCGACTTTTTCACCTTTTCTTTCAAATATTCCCAGATACCTTGATAAATGGGGGTATATCTTATTTGCATAAAGTATAAGGTAAGTAGAGCCAGCAATAGTTATTAAACCAATAATAGTCACGAGAGACAAGATATCAGTTGTCAGATGCCCTACTTTAACGCCTAATGCAACAAGAATTAAAGAAAATTCACTTATCTGGGCTACGGTTAATCCTGCTAAAAAACTATTTCTTTTAGTATAGCCAAGCAAACCCATTAATACCATTACTATTAGCGGATTCCCGATAAGTATAAATATTGAAAATATTATGATAGGAATTATATACTGGCTTATATTTGTAAATATCATTTGGGAACCCAGTAATATGAAAAACAAAATAATAAAAAAATCACGTAATGGTTTCATTTTAGAACCAATCTCATAGTGGTATGGGGATAAAGACAGAGTAATACCTGCTAATAGCGCTCCTGCTTCTATTGAAAAATTTAAATAATAAAAAAGAGAAGCTATTGCAAAACACCAGCCAATTGAAAATAATAATAAAAATTCTTGGGACTTAGCAATAGCCTTAGTTAGTTGCGGAAAAATATAAACACTTATTAGAAATAATAAAAGTAATACGCCCACACCTTTTAAAACAGTTTCAAGTGCTAAAGTAGTAAAATTTATTCCGGCTGGGATTGATGAGATGACCATCAAGATAACTATTACAATTAAATCCTGAATAATTAAAAAACCGATAGCAATCCTTCCATACAGGGTTTCTAGGTCTCCCTTATCTGATAAAAGTTTCATGATTATTATAGTGCTGCTGAATGTCAGAGCAATAGCAATATATATTGAAACTATCGTAGAAAAACCTAATAATTGACCTATGAAAAACCCAACTAAAGAAGTGAATATAACCTGACCAACTCCAGTAACTAAAGAAACCTTGCCAACATCCTTTATTATTTTTGGATTCAAGTTTAATCCAACCATAAATAAAAGCAACACTATGCCTATCTGTGCAAAAGTTGCAATAGCATCTGTAGATTTAACTATATTGAGAAAATAAGGGCTTACTATAATACCAGTTAGAATATAACCTATGATCAGTGGCTGTCTTAACAATCGCACTATTCCTGCAACAACAACTGCAATAAGGATAACAATGCTTAATTCAATAAATATGCTTATAGCCATCTTTTACCTCTTTGTTAATATATCCCAATGCATAATATTTAATTTTTTCGGAAGGGTTTTTCATATTTATGGCACCTTTTATTACAATATTTCTATAGTTCCGGTTTCTTTTGGTTCTTTTTTGTTATTTTCAATTAATTTCAGCTCTATTATGTCGTTTTGCTTTAGTTGTTCAATTAATTCGTCTTTTGTTATTCTCATCAATAATGCCAAATCCTCTAGTTTCATTTATTCACCTTCTTTATTTGGAGTATAAAGCCATCTTTGTGCTTCTTGAATTCAACTTCTGTACCTTTTTCCAGGCCTTCATACTCTGCAAGAATCTTAGGAATAGTTAATACAAGCTGTCCTGATGCAAGTTTTTGCACTTTTACCATTTGAGACTATATAATAGTATTTTTAATAGTTTTTTTATTGTTTTTTATATTATTTAGAATAATAGTATTTAAATGTTTTGGTTATAAATGAAAATAATGGTGTATGTTAAGAGTATTTTGTTAGATAGGTATTGTCCTAAAAAGAATTATTTTCCTGAACAAAATATCAAAAAATAGAATAATTTATTTACTCAAAACACTTTTAATCTCCCAAACCATATCAGAAGCAAGGTAAGTAAATCCTTTTTTCTTTTTCAGCAGTATATCTCCAATTAGTCCATTGAAATAATCTGCATTTACTGCAGATTGTAATAAAGATAAACCCTGTCCTAAGAATCCAACACATAAGCCAGCTAAAACATCACCAGTTCCGGCTTTTGACATGCCAGGATTGCCTGTTTTGTTATAATATGTTTTAGAAGTTGATATTATCTGATCAATAGGGCCTTTTAATATTAAGATGTTATTTTTTAGATGTTTTCTAAAATTGTTTTTGTTTAATTTTGAATTTTTCAATAAAATGTTAAATTCTCCATGATGGGGCGTAAGTATTGAATTTTTAACGTCCTGTAGCCTTATATGCTTTAATGCGTCCGCATCAATAACCAATGGTTTTCTTGTTTCTTTAACATATTTTTTTACAAAAGATTTAGCATGTATTCCTATTCCGTTGCCAATCAAAATAGAATCAAAGTTTTTTTCGAATTTTAAAACGTCTTTTGCATGAGAAACGCAAAAATCATCCCCTTTGTATTTTTTAACAACTAAATCTGCTGCTAAACAATTAATAGCCCATCCTACTTTTTCAGGTGCAGCAACAGTAACCCAATCTACTCCAGACCTTAAAGCAGCTAAACCAGCAAGAGCAACTGCCCCAACATAGTCTTTAGAGCCTCCAATAACTAAAACGCGGCCATTGTCTCCCTTTTTGCTGCCCTTTTTTCTTTTTGGCAGCTTAATGTCCTTTTTTGATATGTAGTGCATTTTATTATTAATTATTTTTTTGATTTTTATTATTTTTTGTTGGTTTTTTTATTATTGAAATTATTATTTTTATAAATAAATTTTCATTGTATTATTTTTTATTAAACTTTTTTATTGTTTTATTTCTTAATCCCAATATCCGCAACAATAGTTTTACCTTTATAACTTTCTAAACCCTTTTTTATGTCGTGCATTGTTATTATTAAATCCGGATCAAAAAATACATTTGCCTTTTCCCCGGTATCAGGATTTATTCCTGAAGGAACATCAACAGAAACTTTATAGGCGTCTGATTTTCCGATATTTTTTATTAGTGTAACTAAAGGATCTTTTATTTCTCCTTCTATGCCTGTGCCAAAAACAGCATCTATAATAACATCATAATCAGAAAAATCAACTGCTTCCATTGATAGCATTTGAAGTTTTTCATTATTTTCTATTTTTTTGAAATTCGCTAATGCTTCTTTTGTTAATTTTGTTTCATCACCTACAAACAAAACATCAACTTCTGCATCATTGCATAGGTATCTTGCAGCAACAAAACCATCACCGCCATTATTTCCATGATATGCAACAATAAGAATTCTTTTATCCTTTAAATCAAATTTTTCTTTTAAAACATTGTATATAGCTTTGCCTGCATTTTCCATTAAGACAATTTTTGGAATGTCGCAATTGTCTTCCAAAGACCTCATTTCCTGGGTTGTTATCATTCTCATATGCTTAGTGTTAATTTATTTATAAATTTTGATATTTTATTGACGAATAATTAGCTTTGCTGCAAAAACTCATTAATCTTAACTTTAGCATCTCTGTTTTCATCAAATTTTTTAATTAACTCTTCTTTATTATCTATGTAACCAGACTGCTCAAGAAAATCAGTAAAATCTATTTTTTCAGAATTTTCAAATCTTTTAAGGAAGAAATCATATGGATAGTTCATAGCCGGCCTTAAAAGTTTCTTCTTCATTAAGACTACTATTGTTCTGTTAACCCATTCAGTTATATAGTCAAACTGAACTGCATTTTCAAAAGATCCATCAGGAAACGCTTTTGAAAGAAATTTAACCATATCATTATAATTTTCTGGTATTATAGGCATTAATTTCTCCATAGCATCACATGTCCCGAACATATTTTCCTTTTTTGGTTCTTCCCCTGTTTTAAGAAAAGGACCTCTGTTAAAGGGAAATAATCTGCATACATATGCTCTTTTTGTAGTATATACTAAACACTTCCTGTCCTTTAAAAAAGGGCATGCATCAGAATCCATAAAATAAGTTACAATAATTGTTTTATTTGTGCTCAAATCCAAAATTGCTCTTGAGGGTTTGATTTTTGCATCTACATTCACTTCCTGCTGCCATTTTCTAAACCGCTTAGCTTCCCAGTCCCATAAAGGAAAAGACATTTTTTCTATTGGAACCAGTTGTACTAAAGGAAGCTTTCCATAAGCCATCTCTTTCATGAATTCTTTGTCTTCTTGAGGCATCATACCTCTTATATGGCTACAGCAACTTCCGCACTGGTTGCATTTAAAGGTTTTTTCCTGCTCTAGTTTCATTTTTTTTATTTGAATATCTTTATATTAATTTTAAAAATTTATTTGACAAATATTGAATAATTAATTAATGGAAAAATTTTATTGAAAACTAAATGTACCAGCAGGCAAAGCCCTTATTATCTCATCAATATCCAAATTTCCACCTAACTTGTAGCTTATTTTCTTTGCAATGCTGCTTACTTTTTCATTTCCCTGCTTTAGTATAATATATTTTTTACAGTTCTTTTTTATTGCTTCTACCGGACCGGACATGATTGCATTCTCTTTTGTAATCCCAACAGCTAAATTTACTTTGTTTTCTATGTAGTTAGTTTTTCCATAAATCATAAAGGCTCCTTTTCCCATGTATTCCCCTGCTTTGGTTTTTTTGCTTACCTGTTCTGGTTTAACATAGAAAACATCTGATGTCTGCAAACCTAATTTCCATGTCTTTGAGAATGTGCATACTGCATCAGCAGATTCCTTAATTGTTGATTCAGGAATTTTTTTACCTTTTGATTTAATCACAAAGAAAGGGCTTCCTGCCATATCTGTATGCAAAACTAAGTCATTTTCATCTGTATGCTTCTTGATTGCAATTTCATTAGAAGTAGCATCTCTTCCACCTAAAACAAGAAAACCATCAGAGCTTGTGAACCATCTGAATTTTTCATACCATTCTTTTTTTCTTTCTTTTGCTTTGCTTTTTTGCTCTTCTTCTGCAGATAATTTCTCTTTTTTTGCTTCTAGCTCTTTTAACTTTTTCAGACTTTTTTGTAAAGCCTCTTCTGCACCCTTTATCTTCTTCTTTATCTTCTTGGCCTTCTCAAAATAATCAGACGCATTCTCTTCTATTGATTTCTTCAGATCCAGAACTAATCTTGCCATTAAAAGCATAATTAATGAGAAGATTTTATAAATTTTTTCCAAAATCTTAAATTTCCGAATAAAAACAACAATATTTATAAAAGCTAAATCTTAGGAAAATAATATGCCAGAACAACAAGTGCCGCAACAGCAGATGAGTGGGGAGCAAATTAAGGCTCTGCAGGAGAAAATTAAGCAGATGTCTCCTGAGGAGCTTAAAGAATTTCAGAAAAAGCAATGCATTTTCTGCCAGATTGTTTCTGGAAAAGTTCAGTCAAAAAAGGTTTATGAGGATGATGATGTGATTGCAGTTCTTGATGTAAATCCAGCAAATCCAGGACATATTCTTATCATGCCTAAAGAGCATTATTCTATAATGCCACAAATACCTTATGAGGATATAGAGCATATTTTCATGGTTACTAAAGCCTTATCTAATGCTTCATTAAGAGCCTTGGGGGTACAAGGTTCTAATATTATTGTGGCTAATGGTGTTGCTGCTGGACAAAGAGCTCAACACTTCATGGTGCATTTAATCCCCAGGAAAGAAAATGACAATATACAATTTCAGGTTCCGCAAAAAACCATTCCAGAGCAGGAACTGCAAAAGGTAAGAAAAGCATTATCTGAAAGCTTAGGAGCAAAAGCAGAAGAATCTGAAGAAAAAATGACTGCTGTTCCATTAATACGAAAACAGAAGGTTGTAGAAGCAGAATTCAAAGAAAAAAAAGAGCCAAGAAAAAGAGCCAAGAAAAAAGAAGTAAAAAAAGAAACTAAAACAAAAGGCAAGCAAAAGAAAGCTAATGAAGGTATAAATCTTGACGATATAGCAAAAGTTTTAGGACCGGGATAAAAAATGAAAACAAGGGAAAGCTGTTTGATATGCCAGATTGTAGGGAATAAAGTTCCATCCTATAAAGTATATGAAGATGACTTAATCTTAGCAGTTGTAGATGTAAATGGAGCTAACCCCGGGCATTGTTTTGTGATTCCAAAAAACCATTATCCTATTATTGAGCAAGTGCCTGACCAAGAGCTTGCAAATCTTTTTTCAGTTGCGAATAAAATTTCTTCTGCTATATTTGAAAATCTAAAAGTGCAGGGAACAAATATATTTGTTGCTAACGGAATTCCAGCTGGCCAGACTGTAGCGCATTTTATGATTAATGTTATACCAAGAAAAGAGAATGATGGTATTAACCTGCAATGGAAAGCAAAGCAATTAAGCCAGGAAGAGATGTCCACTGTTGAGCTTAAGCTTAAAGAGCAAATACAGAATGTGGGTGTAGGAAAAATTGAAAAAACAGAGAAGCCAGAAACAGCTGCTGAGAAAGCAAAAATACCGCCAATATCAGATGATGACGAAGATGATTATTTTATGAGGCAAACAAAAAGAATACCTTAAAGCATAAAAAACACCAGATTACCGTAAATCAAGGTGACAATATAGGCAATAAAAAAGCTCGGGACAAAAGGAATTCCTTCTTTAATTAATATTTTCTTGACTTTTCCTTTTTTATACAAGGCTGTTAGCTTATTGATTTTCTTTTTCTCAATTCCCAGGTCCTTTGGCCCAGTGATATATTTTCCATTTATTTTAACATCTTTGGCAATCCAGTCTCCTTCTGTAAGCTGTTTGGGTGTAACATATTTGAGCATGCATGCATTTTCAACTGCTTTTATCGCAACCCAGAGATAAAATGTAATTATTGATATAAGCGCAAGGTAAAGAATCATTAACCTAACAAATTTATCAGGAACTAAAATAGCAAGCAAAACCAGAATTATAAATAAAACCAAAAGAAATTTTTTTGCTAACTTTGTTTTTTTACTGTTGATAGATTTTTTAAAGTTTCTGGAGAATTTCTTCTTATTCTTGAAAATATAAAAAATGCTCCACAAAATTCCATATAAGGCTCCCACAAGCAAAGCATTTATTAAAAAGTGTACAAGGAAAAAATTATTTGAAAAAATATCTATCCCTATTACAGCTCCAAGGCCCATAAGAATCTTACTGTCACCACCACCCCACTGACCTGTGTAGAACATTATCCATGCCAGGGCAAAGAAAACTGCAAATCCTACAACACTTGCTATAATAAAATTTATTTTAAAAAAAATAATGGAAAATAACAAATTAACGCCAAAACCTATGCCTATTAAGCCAAAATTAACCCAGTCTGGGACTTCTCTTGTCTTTAGGTCTGTATATGATGCGATTAATAGGACAAGAAATGCTATTGCATATGGGATGATTATATTTAAGGGCGCATCTATGATTTGATGAATAAGATTATCAATCACCATTTTAACGCTAAATTTTCACATTGTTTATTAGTTTATTGTTTAATCTTAACCAATGCTTTATCCTTTGCTTTATTCAGCTTATCCGCAAATTTGCAGGCATTGCACTTATCCCTTGATGCCGGCTCTCCGCAATTCATGCAATAATTTACTGCTTCATCCTTAAATCTTTGCTTTAAGCCAGGAAGAACATGCAAAAAGGAATTTACAATGGAATATTTTGTTCCAGGAAACTTCTGCTCAAAACCATTCATCATGTCCCTTACTTGCGCCCTGTAGCTTTTTGAAACATTGGGGCACTCCGCAAACTCATCCAATAGATTATTGACAAATGCATAAGTTGCCACTTCTTTTTCCATGCATAAATACAATGGCTTGATTCTCTGGACAAAATTTTTATTTATTTTTACCCCGACTTTTGGGCCTAATCTGGCAGAAGCCTGTATGTTGTTCTTAAACTGGTTCATCATGATACTCTGGCACTCATCATCCAGATTATGTCCAGTTGCTAGTTTTGTAAGCCTTAGTTCTTTTGATTTTTTATTTAGAAGATAGCGCCTGAATATTCCGCATATTGTACATGGCTTTACATCAAGAACTTTTAACATATTGTCCAAAGGCATTCCAAACTCTTCTTTGAAAGAATAAATATTTAATTTGATATTATGCTTATTGCAGAACTCTTTTGCAGTTATTAAGGATTTGTCCCTGTAATTTTTTATTCCTTCATCTATAGCTATTGCTTCTATTTTTATCTTAGGATTTCGCTTTGATAATTTATTCAAAATATATAATAATGTTAAAGAATCCTTGCCGCCAGAAATAGCAACACCCAGATTTTCTTGTTTTTCAATAAGACCAAATTTAGTTATAGTTTTGAATACTTTGTCCTCAAAATAGTTTATAAAATGTTTTTTGCACAGCTTTTCTCCTGCCGGCAATTCAATTATCGGCTTTTCAATACAACACTTCATTTTATTATTAATAATTATTATTTTTTAAATTTAATTTTTATTATTGTAATTAACCTCCTGAAATAACAGATATTAGCCTTATATTATCTTTATCATTGAGTTTCTCGTCTTCTGTGACAACAGTATCATCTTTGCTTACTATTACTGTAACTGGATTTATTTTCATTTTATCTAATAGGTTTTTTACTAATGAATTGCCAGCTAACTCTATTGTTTTTTCTTTGTTTTCACGGTCATAATATACATGTATCTCCATAGGAATGAAGAAACAAATATCAGTTTTTAAAGGTTTATATTGCTTAATCAAATGCTAAAACCAAAAAGCTTATAAAGTACATATGAATTATTATTCATATGAAGTGCAAATCATACGAGACCTTTTTCATTAATTTTTCAAATAAGAGCAAATTAGGCATAATTACAGCGCTAAGATCAGGGCCATTGAATGTAAGCACAATTGCCAAGAGGACTAAAGAAGAGCAAAGTGCTGTGTCCCACAACCTGAAAAAATTAAGCGCATGCCATATTCTGGATGTTGAAAAAGTGGGAAAAGAAAGAATATATTCATTAAATAAGGACACTGTCATGCCAATATTGAAGCTGGTTGAAAAACATGTCATAAAAAGGTGCCCTGGAGACTGCTGCAAAAAATGAGAGCTAAGGAAATATATCTGGACAATGGGGCAACAACAAAAGTTGATCCCAAGGTTTTGGAAGCAATGATGCCCTACTTCGGCGAGAAATACGGCAATGCTTCTTCAAATCATACTTTAGGGCAAGCTTCAAAGGATGCCTTGGAAAATGCAAGAAAAATAATTGCTGAATCAATAAATGCAGAAAGTAATGAGATGATATTTACTTCTGGAGGAACAGAGTCAAATAACTTAGCAATCCAGGAAATAGCATACACAAACAGAGATAAAGGCAATCATATAATAACAACAAAAGTAGAGCATAAAAGTATTCTAAACACTTGTAAATTTCTGGAAAAAGATGGTTTTAAAGTAACTTATCTTGGTGTTGATAAAGAAGGTTTTGTAAATCCAAAAGACTTAGAAAAAGCTATCACAAATGAAACAATTCTAGTTTCTATAATTCATGGAAATAATGAAATAGGAGCTATACAAGATTTAGAAGTTTTAGGAAAAATCTGCAAAAAAAATAATGTTTATTTTCATACTGATGCATGCCAAAGTTATACAAAAACACAGATTGATGTTAACAAGCAGAATCTTGATCTTGTAACATTAAATTCACATAAAATCCACGGCCCAAAAGGAGTTGGTGCATTGTTTGTAAAAAAAGGAACAAATATCTACCAATTAATACATGGTGGAGGTCATGAGTTTGGATTAAGGTCAGGAACTGAAAATATACATGGAATTGTTGGTTTTGCAGAGGCTGTAAAATCAGCTGATAAAAAATATATAGAATATATGACGAGGTTAAGAGATAAATTAATCAATGGTGTTCCTAAGATACCATATGTAAAACTTAATGGTCCAAAAAATTCAAGATTGTGCAACAACACAAATTTTTCTTTTAAGGGAATTGAAGGAGAGGCAATTGTTGGGTATTTAGATCAGGAAAGGATTTACTCTTCAACAGGCTCTGCTTGCTCAGAAAAAACATTAGAGCCGAGCTATATTTTAAAGGCAATTGGCTTAAGTCACCAAGAAGCAAACGGAAGCCTAAGACTAGTGTTAAGCAGATTTACAACAGAAGAAGAAATTGATTATGCTTTAAAAGTACTGCCGGGAATAGTGGAAAACTTAAGGAAAATGTCTCCATTATGGAAGGGATGAATTATGTACACGCAAAAAACAATCAAACATTTCAGAAGTCCTAAATTTGCAGGTGAAATAAAAAATCCTGATGCTGTTGGAGAAGTTGGAAATGCAAGATGTGGGGATGTTATGAAAATGTTCATAAAAGTAGAAAATGGTATAATTAAAGACATTAAATTCCAGACTTATGGCTGCATAGCTGCAATAGCCTCTTCAGATGTAATGTGCGAGCTGGCAATAGGAAAAACATTAGATGATGCATTAAAAATAACCTTTAAAGATGTTATTAAAGAACTTGATGATCTGCCGCAAATAAAGTATCATTGCTCTGTTTTAGGAACTGCATCATTAAAAAAAGCCATTCAGAATTATAAGAAAAGAATGAGTAAGTAGACTAATTCAACCCAAAACAACATCAACAACATCATCAAGTAGTGGAGAAGGTGGCGGTGGTAGTGGTTCATGTTTAGAAAATTGGCAATGCACCTCCTGGTCTGATTGTATTAATAATCTGCAAACAAGGTCATGCACTGACATAAATAACTGTGCAACATTGTTTAATAAACCAATAGAAACAAAACAATGCTTATTAACAGAAAAATCAATAATCAAAGACAAAGAAAAAAATAATAATAAAAAATTAAAAAACAATGTAAAATATTCATTGCCAGACATAACTGGTTATTTATTAAATCCGCCAGAAAACACAAACTCAGGTATCAGCACTTTAATAGTCTCTGTTATTATTATTGGGGGATTGTTTGGTTATTTCCTCTTTATCTATAAAACTGATTAAAAATATTTAAATAACCACATCAAAAACTAATTCTTATTCGGGGCTATAGTGTAGCTTGGTCTATCATTCCAGATCGGGGTAACCCAATTCGTAGAGTATCTGTTAAAGAGTCTGTGAAACGGAAATCTGGCGACCCGTGTTCAAATTGCTGCATGGTCGACACCTTCGGCATTGAAATTCACGGTAGCCCCACCCTTTCAAAAACATTTATATATAAGTATATTAATAGCTGAATTTGGTGGAATTCCATGATTTTAGTTAAAAAACTCGTACTTTTCGCACTTATATTCTCAATCTGTACTTCTATAGCATATGCTGCTTCATTTGATGTAAGTGTAGTTCCTATTGATGACAGGATTGTAATTGATGAATTTGCAACTTTCCAGCTGAATATTAAGAATAACCTGCAGAAAAAAGATGAATACAGGATATATACACTTGATTTTCCAACCTGGGATGTAAGAACAGAACCTCTAGTAAACCCAATAACTCTTGAGTTAAATCCAGGAAAACAAGGCAGCGTTGAGCTTGTAGTTGATCCCTTAAAAATAAAGGACATTGGAACATACCAGGTAAATGTAAATGTAAGGTCTAAACTTACAAATAAACTTATTTCTGCCCCCCTAAAAGTCACAATATTATCAATAGGGCCTTTAATTGGTGGCTATGTTCCTACAGTTACTACCGGCATTGACGCACCAGAAAAAATAGATCCTAGAGAAGAGGTTACAATAAAAATTTCTCTTAATAACCAGAATATTATAGACTATCCAGACTTAGTTATAAAGTTAGAGAGTAATCTGATTAAAGAAACTATAAATACTCAACTGGGACCGAAAGAAGAAAAGACATTACAGATAACAGCAAACCTTGACCCATTAACACCTCCTCAGGAAGATAGGCTGGTAGTATCAATCTTTAAAGGAAATAGAAGTATAATAAACCCAATTGTAAGGAATATAGAAATTATAGAATATACACAGCAAGAAATTGTAAAAGAAGAAAAAAAATTTTTGCTGACAAGAAAGCATTATGATTTTGTATCTAACAATAAAGATTATGAAGGTGTATCCAAGATTGAGACTACTTTGCTGGATTCAATATCCTCTTCTACAAATCCAAAAACCAGAGTTGTGAAAGAGAATGATAAAAGATACTTTGTTTCTGATGTAAAACTAGAAAACAACAGGATGCAGATTACTGTCACCAAGAACTTGATACCCTCATTCATTGTAATTGTATTATTAATCATATTAGTAATATCATACTACATGCTTAGGTCGCCATTGCTCATGGTAAAAGAAGCCAGTAATATAGTTAAGAAGGAAGGCGGAATCTCTGAAATAACTGTTATTTTGCACATAAAAAACAGGTCACAGAGTAAGATAGAGCAAATAGAGATTACTGATTTTATTCCCGCTCTGGTCTCGGTAGGCGGAGATGTTCCAATAGGCTCCTTGCAGCCCAATAAAGTTCTTAAACATGAGAGGAAAGGCACCACTATAGTAAAATGGACAATAGACACTCTTGACGCTTCAGAGGAACGTGTTTTATCTTACAGGATAAAATCAAAATTGGCTATACTTGGAAGTTTTAATTTACCTGCTGCAAAAGCAGTCTTTAAATCAAATAATAAAGGCTTTACCTCAACTTCTAACAGGTTAGGGATTGGTAATTGATTTCTATCTCAAAAGAAAGAGTTATTATTATTATCTAATCAATCTTTTATGAACTTGATAAATATAACTTCTGTCAATTCTGTCCTGAGGTACTTGTAATCCTTGAAGCACATCATCAATTGATTGTGTTGGCTTAGTTAAAAGCCAGTCACACAAATCTCTACACAATGAATTATCCCCTAACAAATATGGTAAATGAGGCGAATTTTGAGATTCTAGAATCTTCCTCGCAAATCTATAGATCAGATTACAATGTTTACCCTTCAATTCCCGAAGTTCACTTTCATGCCCAAGTTCTTTAAGCACAAAATAAGCATTCCTGACCGTATCCCCCCCTTTTCCATACTGTTCACAAAATGTATCTAACCATTCTTTTTCTTCAAACTCCCCTAATACCTTCAGCAGACCACTTCCTTTTTCATAATTCTGATTTGCTATAGCAATTAGTTCAGTGTCTTGTATTTTGCTCATATAATCTAAAATCATATTCACTTCCAATTTAGATGCCTGAAGCCCAGCAACATCCAATATGATTCTCTGTTTATTTAACTCTTTTTCGGCACCATAACTCAAGTATGATTCGGCTATAGGTACAGAAACCCTTTGTTGTAATGCAAGCTGATAAAAATCATTAAGATGTTGATAAGTTATCCAGTCCATTGGTGTTTCAATTAATTGTTTTGCTACTGCCTTACTGCTACCCTCATTTGCCATTGCTATATCCATAACATATACAAACGCAGTTACTTTTCTACCTCCCAAAGCTAGTTCCCTAGCTGCGTGTTCCTCTATTTCCTTAGCTGCGTGTTCCTGTAAGAACCTTGTATATTTTCCAGGTGAAACGCCATCTGACTTCATAACATCAAAACCTTGCACATATTTCGGGTTTTCTTTAAGAAGTTCAAAAAATACAGGCTGCTGTTGAATATCATTTCCAATTAGAGTTCTGACAGTATTAAGGTTGATTCCTTGAGCAACAAGTTTTTCTAAGCCATCTTTAATCTTACATATTGTATTGTAACGGGGTGTGCCGTCAGCTACACTAGCATCAATAAGCGAAAGCATATCTGCTTCAGCAATAGCCACATAATAATCTAAACCTTTAAGTTTTGTATTAACAGCTTTGATAGCTCTTCTATTTTCAGTAGATATTTTGTCCAAATATGGTACTATAATAGGTGGTGTCTCCTCGATAGGAATGTCCAACCCCTCCAAATCTTCTATATATTTGTTGAGACCATCTACATTCTGTTTAGCTGCTTCCCTAAGCTTAACTACCAAACCACTCATAACATCAGAATCCCTAATAGGTTTACCACTAGAGTCATTGTTTACAATTGATAAAACTTCTAGTGTTAATGCTTTGATGCCACTAAACACAAAAGCATCATACGGAGTTCCACTTGTAGGAATTCCTTGACTCTTAAGTGCTTCTTCTAAGCTCTCCTTTGTAAAGCCCTTCTCAACTATCTGCTGCCATTCAGGAGTCTCTACAAGTTTTTTGGCTAGTTTCAAACAATCCCCAACATGTTGTAGAAGTCCCTTAGTTTTTGACGCATAATCAAGATTACCAGGCAAAAAAAGTTCAGCAAATCCATCTCCAAAACGATAACCTTCTTGGAGTAAACCCATAACAGTTGTAGTATATTGCTTAGATTGCTCTTCTGTAAATCCCATCAATCGCTGGATCCCTTGAACCATATTACCATATTTTTCTTTAAAATCAACAAATTTCTGAGGATTTGTCGCTGCAATTCTAAAGGCAATATCCGGATGCACCTCTAACCAAGTCATTCTTTTTTTCTTCAATATACGGATTCCATTTTGTCCTTTTTGGGGCATAACACTGGTAATGGGGGTCTATTTTTAACTTTTTCTAAAACAATACAAATTCGTGCTATAAGAAGATTACACAATTTTTACCAATAAATTTTTAAATATCAAAAGAATGGAACTTATTTTGGGGGTGATTTAATGGCTGAAGAACAAAAACCTGAAGAAAAAGCACCTGGAAAGGAAATAGGCAAAGTTACACATTTCTATACACATCTTAGTGTTGCAGTAGTTGAATTAAGCGGCACTTTGAAGATAGGCGACAAAATAAGAATCAAAGGCGCTACAAGCGATTTTGAGCAGACAATTGACAGCATGCAAATAGAGCACGACAAGATTGAGGAAGCAAAAAAAGGCCAAAGCATTGGTTTAAAAGTTAAGGAGCACGTAAGGCAGCATGATGTTGTTTACAAAATATAATTTTTATTGATTTTTCTTCAGGTTTTATGTGATTTTTGAGTTCAGGACTGTCTCTGATAGAAATTTATTTAAGGCTCCTGACAATTCTCCTCAATAAATGATAAATAAAGTTGTCTTTCTTCGAGGCGAATTTAGGAGAGAAAAACGAAATACACTGCTTGATGTAATTAAGAATTGCCCAGTAGAAATTCTAGATGAAGAAGGGAATCACCCAGAACTAAATGTTACAAGATATGGTAACAGTGGGTATAGACTTGCTTTAACCCCCATAACAGACGGAAAAGTTCGTGTAGAAGTAGACTCGAATCCTGAAACCCTATGTAAATATACAGACACTAATTTTTGGAAAGGCATACGTTATAAATACAAGCATGCGTCAGGAACAGTGAAAGAATACTGGCTTCGCATTGACAAAAAGGAATAGTTTTGAATTGAATATAACCATTGTTAAAAACCCGCTTGACAGTTTAAAATAAAAAAACCAATCAAAACAGATACAGAAAACAATATTGATGATAAAAACAAGGGATTCCTTAGCTTTTTTATTGCCAAAAATGTTCCGGAAGCAGCAATCCCAAACAATGCAATACTCACTACCATAAATGCAAAATGATACCATTGGCTTATCGAGAAAAATCTAATTAAACTAAGTTCTAAAGCTAAAGTTGCTAAGGAAAATGCCAAAATAGATTTTGTTTAAGTTTTGCATTTTTTGATTATAATATTTTTGTTGTTTATATTTTTATTTAAAATGTTTTGTTTATTTTTTAAAATTTAAAAGAATATAGAATTATTCCAACACAGCCTTAATCCTTCTTATTCCAGCAGCAGAGCTTTCTTCTTTTATTATTTTAAATTTGCCAAGTTCATTGGTATTTTTAACATGAGGTCCGCCGCATATTTCTGTTGAAAAATTTTCTATTGAATAAACAGAGACTCTTTCAGCATATTTATGCTCAAAGACTCCCTGTGCATTCTTCTTTTTTGCCTCTTCTAAAGTCATTTCTTCCTTTTTAACTTGCAACCCGGCTTTTATTTTTTCATTAACAATGTCTTTTATCTTTTTTATTTCTCCTTCGCTTAGTTTTCTGTCAAAATTAAAGTCAAACCTTAATCTTTCCGGAGTTATGTTAGAGCCTTTCTGGATTATTTTATCATCTTTTAAAACTCTTCTTAATGCTTCATTTAACAAATGGGTAACTGTATGTAATTTTTTTGTTTGTTCGGAGCTATCAGCTAAGCCTCCTTTAAAGCGCTTTTCTGCTCCTGCCCTTGAAAGCTTTTGATGTTTTTTGAATTCTTTCTCAAAACCTTTTTTATCTACTTTGATTCCTTTTTCTTCTGCTAATTCTTCTACCATTTCTAATGGAAAGCCGTATGATTGGAATAAAAGGAAAGCTTCTTTTCCTGATATTTTTTTGTCATTTGCCATCCTTTCAAACTTACGAAGGCCTTTCTCAAGTGTTGCTCTGAATTTTTCATCTTCTTTTTTTAGTTCATTTAAGATGAAATTTTTGTTTTTTTCTAACTCATTATAATCTCCTTTATGAAGGTTGATAACTATTTTTGCCAATTCTGTTACAAATTCTTTTTCTATACCTAATAACTTTCCATGCCTTATGGAGCGTCTTATGAATCTCCTTAGAATGTAACCTTGGTCTAGATTTGATGGTACTATCCCTAGATCGTCTCCTAAAATGAATATTGCTGCCCTTATATGGTCTGTTATTATTCTTATTGAGAGTTCTTGTTTCTCGTTAGGATTATCTATTTTTGCTAGTTCTTTTATTTTTTCTACTATTGGAGTAAAGGTTTCTATTTCATATACTGTTTTTTTGCCTTGAAGTGTTGCTATAGTTCTTTCAACACCCATTCCAGTATCAACGGTTTTTTGTTTAAAGGGAATGTATTTTCCCTCTTTTGTTTTATTGTATTGTATAAAGACATCATTCCAAATCTCAAAATATTTTCCGCAACTACATCCTGGCTTACAATCTTTACTGCATTTTTCTTTTCCAGTATCATAAAACATTTCAGTATCTGGACCGCATGGACCTGTTGAACCAGCAGGACCCCACCAGTTATCTTTTTTTGGCAGATAAAAAATTCTTTTTTTTGGAATTCCTAAGCTTTTCCATATTTTTGCTGATTCCTCATCTCTTGGAGCATCTTTGTCTCCTTTAAAAACAGTAATATACAGCTTGTTTTTATCCAAACCAAGCCATTTTTTTGATGTTAAGAACTCAAAGCTCCATTCAATTGCTTCTTTTTTCCAGTAATCTCCCAAAGACCAGTTACCAAGCATCTCAAAAAATGTTAAGTGGGAAGGATCTCCTATCTCATCTATATCCCCTGTTCTGATGCATTTTTGAACATCAACTAAACGCTTGCCAGCAGGATGACTTTCTCCCATTATGTATGGAACAAGAGGGTGCATACCCGCAGTTGTAAATAAAACAGTTGGATCGTGTTCAGGAATTAAAGAAGCAGAGTTAATCAATTTATGCCTCTTTTCAATAAAAAATTCAAAATATTTTTTTTTAAAATCTTTGGCTTTCATGATTTGAATAAGGATGGGTTTATTTAAAAAGTTTGCTTTAAAAATAAATAGAAATGCTCCCAACGGGATTCGAACCCGTGTCTCGGCCTCGAGAAGGCCGAATGATTGGCCGGGCTACACCATGGGAGCATAGAAAATAAAAAATGGGCCCGGAGGGATTTGAACCCCTGACCTAAAGCCAAGACATTTTATCTTTCCGGCTGGCTTAGCTCTCTAATGGCTAAAACATTTGTACCATTAGTGGTCATATAAGACCGGCGCTTTTGTCTAAGCTTGTAGCTTATCTAACCAGGCTGAGCTACGGGCCCATAGCTAGAATAGAAATTTGTTTCATATTTAAAAGTTTCTCATAAGAAAATGCGGCAGCCGAGATTCGAACTCGGGTCCCAGCCTTTTTACAATGTTTGGCAAGGCCGGATCTTAACCACTGGACTACTGCCGCATAAAAATTAGTTTATCTAAAATAAAAATGGTGGGCCCGACCAGACTTTCATCAGCTTTTCTGATTTTGCAAAGCAAAATCCTAGGTGAATGACCAAAGGGAAGTTCACCGCATTTTCCCAGGTTTTTTGCGTGAGCAAAAAAGCTGTTTTGAACTGGTGACCTACTCGGTGTAAACGAGTTATCATACCGGGCTAGACCACGGGCCCATAATGTTACTAACAGAAAATTAAAGCATATAAAAATGTTTTGTTGCCATTAAATTTAAATACAACCATCACTTAAAGAATAACTAAATGGATGGTCATGAACGAATATTCCAGATTCTGCATAATGAAGATGAAGTTACCTGGCAGGCTCTGCTTTATGAGCTTATTAAGAAAGAAGAGATAAATCCCTGGGATATCAATATAAGCCTGCTCACAAAAAAGTATATTGAGACTATTAAAAAACTAAAGGAACTTGATTTCCGCATTTCCGGGAAAGTTCTGCTGGCAGCCGCTATTTTACTAAAAATAAAATCAAACAGATTAATTAACGAGGATTTATCTGAATTAGACAGGCTGCTCACACAATCAGAAGAGGAGCTTCTTGAAGAGCTTGATTTGGAAGAGCCAAGAGCTCATGATGAAGAAAAACATCCGCTTATACCAAGAACACCGCAGCCAAGAAAAAGAAAAGTCTCTGTTTTTGATCTTGTAAAGGCCCTGGAAAAGGCTCTTGAAGTAAAGCAAAGACGCGTGTTAAACTCGATTCCTCCAATGGATGTCAAGATACCCGAAAAAAAGAGAGATATAACACAAATAATAAAAGAAGTTTATACTAGAATAAAATCTTTCGTTACCAGACAAAACAAGCTTACTTTCTCCCAACTTATACCATCCAGCACAAAAGAGGACAAAATTTACACCTTTATTCCGCTCCTCCACTTAACAAACCAAAGGAAAGTGAATCTGGACCAAAAAGAGCACTTTGGGGAAATAGAGATAATGCTTAACACCGAAAAAGAGATTGACAATGAGCTTAAGGCAGGAGGTTAATGAACAAAAATAACAATCTTTTTAAACAAAAACATAGTTCTTTTAGCCATAAGTTAGGGGTAAAATGGAAGGGAAATTCAAATTAATAGCAGGAACCGCAAATAAGGGCCTTGCTTTGGAAGTAGCTAAAAAGCTAAATGTCAAGCTTACTCCAGTAGACATACGTAAGTTTAATGATGGGGAGCTTTATGTCAGAATCCTGGAAAGCGTTAGAGGTTGTAATGTATTTATCATACAGCCAACAAGCTATGATGCAAATTTGCATCTAATGGAGCTTCTGATTATGGTAGATGCATTAAAAAGAGCGTCTCCGAAAAGGATAACTGCTGTTATTCCATACTTTGGTTATTCGAGACAGGACAGAAAAACAAAGCCTCGCGAACCAATCACATCAAAACTTGTTGCAAAACTGATAGAAGCAGCTGGTGTCGATAGAGTTATGACATTTGACTTGCATGTTGCCCAAGTGCAGGGATTCTTTGATATACCCTCTGACAATTTAGAGCTAACACCTATTTATGCAGAATATATAATGAGCAAAAAACTCAAGGACATAGTTTTTGTAGCCCCTGATGTAGGCAGCGCTCCAAGAGCACGTTCATTGGCAAGAGTGATTCATGCACCAATAGCCATTGTGGATAAAAGAAGACCAGAGCAGGGCGTTGCAAAAGTGGAGCATGTCATCGGAGACGTTAAAGATAAAACAGCCATCTTAGTGGATGACATAATAGACACAGCAGGCACTATTACAGAATCAGCATCCATGTTAAAAAAATATGGTGCAAAGGATATCTATGTCTTGGCAACACATCCTGTTCTCTCAGACCCTGCAGTAAAAAGGCTGCAAAAAGCACCTATAAAAGAAATTTTTGTTACAAACACCATAGAACTACCCAAGAAAAAGAAGATTAAAAAAATAAAAATAATTTCTGTAGCACCCTTGCTTTCAGAAACCATAAAAAGAGCTCATGAAGGTACTCCGATGGGCGTTGTTTATGAAAAGTTATATGAAAAACTAAAAAAGTGATGTCAATGACAGAAAAAGAAGAAAACCTGCAGAAGCTTTACCTTGAATTTCAGATGCTGGACCAGCAAATAAAGCAGCTTGAAAAGCAGAGTGCTGCCCTCAACAACCAGCTCATGGAGCTCATGGTAACAAACCAGAGCATGGATGATATGAAAAAAACAGATAAAAAAACAGAAATCCTGGTACCTTTAAGCCATGGAATATACACAAAAGCAGAGCTTAAAGACAACAAGAGTTTTATTGTGAATGTAGGCGCTAATACAGCGCTGGTTAAAGATGTGGATTCCACTAAAAAGATGATTGAAGACCAGATTACTGAAATCAAAAAACTGCAGGAAAATCTTGTAAACCAATTGCAAAATCAAACTATGAAAGCAGCTTCTCTAGAACAGGAAATAAATAAAATTGCTTCTTCAATTCAGAATAATAAATAAGGTGTTTTACTATGTTCAACTTTTTAAAAGACAAGTTAAAAGGAGCTATCTCAAAGTTCTCCAAAAAGGTAGAGGAAGAAACCAAAGTAGAAGAACCCATAGAAAAAGAAACAAAAGAGGAAGTTATAGAACAAAAAGAAGAGTCAAGACCTGTAGAGGGACCAAAAGAGGAAATTAAAGAAGCAGAAGAATCTCGGAAAATAATATCTTCTTTACCAATGACAAGAGCCGAAGCACTAGAGCTCGTCAAAAAATACAACAAAGATCCATCTGATTTAAACCACTACCTGGAAAGCGAAGCAATTATGAAAGCTCTCGCAAAAAAACTTGGAGAAGATGAAGAATATTGGGCTATGCTTGGATTACTTCATGATGTTGATTGGGGCATAACAAAAGATGATGCTAAAAAACACTTAACTAAAGCTCCTGAAATACTTGAACAAGCAGGATTTGATAATAGCTTCATCAACATTGTTCTCTCTCATGGCTATGGATTTAATTGCGCTGGACTAAAAGACAAACAAAGAACTCAAAAAATTGAGTATGCACTTGCATGCTCTGAAACAATCACAGGCCTTATTCATGCCTATGCTTTAATGAAGGGTTCAATAGACGATATGGAACCAAAAGGCCTGAAAAAGAAATTTAAAGACAAAGGTTTTGCAGCCGCAGTCAATAGGGACATAATAAGAGAATGCGAAAAACTAGGCTTAGAACTATCTGAATTTTTTAGCTTGGCAATTGATGCTGTAAAAAGCATTGCGTCAGAAGTTGGTTTAGCGAAAGAACAGCCCAGAGAAGAAGAGAAACCACTAGAAGAAATAAAGGAAGAAGAAAAAGGCTTTTTTGGAAAACTAAAGGAAAAAATAGTCACAACAAAGATTTCATATGACAAATTTGAAAATTTATTTTCTGACCTGGAACTGACACTAATGGAAAACAATGTTGCTATGGAAGTTATAGAAAAGATAAAATCAGATCTAGGGCAAAATTTGATAGAAAAACCAATAAAAAGAACAAAAATAGAGGAAACAATAAGGGAGTCATTAAAAAATTCAGTAAAAGATTTATTTGATATTGATAAAATAAATTTATTGGAAAAAATAAGAAAAGAAGAAAAGCCATTTGTTATTGCATTTTTTGGAGTTAATGGATCTGGAAAAACAACAACAATAGCAAAGATTGCAGATTTATTAAACAAAAACAAAATTTCTTGTGTACTGGCAGCTTCTGACACCTTCCGTGCAGCTTCTATAGAGCAATTACAAATTCATGCAGACAGATTGAGAATTAAATTAATAAAGCATGGTTATGGCTCTGACCCGGCAGCAGTTGCTTTTGATGCAGTAAAGCACGCAAAAGCAAAAAACATTGATGTTGTTTTAATAGACACAGCAGGAAGATTGCACAGCAACGTTAACCTTATGGACGAGCTCAAAAAAGTTGTTAAAGTAGCTAAACCTGATCTAAACATTTTTGTCGGAGAAAGTATTGCAGGTAACGATTGCGTTGAGCAGGCAAAAACCTTTAATGAAGCAGTTGGTATTGATGGTATAATTTTAGCTAAAGCTGATATCGACGAGAAAGGTGGTGCAGCTATTTCTGTAAGTTACGTTACAAAAAAACCCATAATATATCTTGGAATGGGCCAGGAATATTCTGATTTAAAAGAATTTGAGCCTAATTTAATTGTAGAAGGTTTGGGGATTTAAGGTTAATGCTTAATTACCATTTCTTCCTTGATTTTTCCATGAACTTTTTGCTTAGTTGTTTCCCAATAGAAATCCCTAAATTTTTTAACTACGGGGTTAGCTAAATTTAGCTTATACATTTTAGCTCTCCCAACTATTCTAGTTTTTACAACTATATTGCTTTCTTCCAAATTTCTCCAAAATAATTTTAATGTAGAGTAACCAACACCAGAAAGATTGGCAATATCTGTCATGCTATAATCAAAATCTTCATTAACCACTAAAAAATCCAATACCCTTAATATAGGACTGTCTCCAAAGGTTTCCAAAAAAGCTGTTTTGTTTTCCATTTCAGTTATTAGATAGAGTAACTAATATATAAATCTTTCTATTTTTGGCTTATATTGGCTATAAATATTAATCAAAATAAAAAATGTTATGGGTAATAAATACAAAGCGTACCTAATGGCTAAAAAATTATCAAATCAAGATTACCAAAAAATAAAGAAAAATATAATTAGGAAATTGTATTCAAATCAAGCATTCAGCAAAGGACATCTTTTGTATGAAAGATTAACTTTAAGTATACCATCTCATTTAACTGGTTTTGTAAAAGACGTTCTTGACGATCTTATAAAAGAGAGATTGGTTTTGTACTACGGAAGAACAAAATATGGAGATGCTTATCAATTAAATATCAAGAAACTAAAAGAGATTGAAAAAATAATTCTCTAAGATTCAAACTCAACTTCCCCATCCAAATAAACCCCTTTGTGCAGCTTTACAGGTCTCCAGTTATCTATAACAAGTTTTGCTTTTAGCCATTCTGCAAGCTCTTCTGGATTTCCTATTGTAGCACTTAAACCAATAATCTGTGCTTTCTTAAGCAGTTGCCTTAATATTGTAATTAATATTTCTAATGTTGGCCCTCTTCCAGGGTCATTTAACAAATGTATTTCATCAATAATAATTGTAGATATTAAGCTTAGCCAGGGTGCATGATGCCTGATTAAAGAATCAAGTTTTTCTGCAGTAACAATTATTAAATCATAATCAACCAAATAAGAATCTGTGCTGTCAATATCGCCAATAGATAAAGCAACCTTAGCCACATTACCATATCTTTTCTTAAAATCCTTGTATTTTTCAGAAGCAAGGGCCTTTAAAGGCACTATATAAATTGCCTTTCCATTACCCTCAATTATAGACTTTAATGCCGCTAATTCAGCTATTAAAGTTTTCCCAGAAGCAGTTGGTGTGCAAACCAGCAGATTTTTTCTATCCAGCAAGCCTTTTTTAACAGCTTTGACTTGTGCAGGTCTTAAAACTTTAACTTCTTTCTCAAGAATGTTATACAATTCTTTTGGTA
Organism: uncultured Methanosarcinales archaeon; assembly: GCA_964650285.1. Lineage (GTDB taxonomy): Archaea > Nanobdellota > Nanobdellia > Woesearchaeales > GW2011-AR4 > JACPJP01. Next base: position 71,105 of record CAZYSP010000003.1, read on the forward strand.
TTTTATTTTTAATTAATTTTAAATCCATAAAACTTTGAATATTTTTGCCATTATTAAATATTGTGAAAAAATTTATAAATAGTTCAAAAACAAACTAAGAAATGAAACCCTCACTACATTTACTAGTTTCCCTAATTTTGGCTGCTATACTCTATCCCGTATTTAATTGGAAGGCACTATTCATTTTAGTAGGCGGAGTTTTAATAGACATCGACCATTATCTCTGGTATATATACAAATATAAAAAACTCAGTTTATTTGATTCTTACAAACATTTTATAATAAATGTAAAAAAAGGTAATTTTGATAAGGATTTCGGTGCACTCCTCATTTTTCATTCAATAGAGTTTCTAGCAGCGTTAGTGGTGCTATCCTTTTACAATGAATTTGTATTAGCATTAACAATTGGTTTGCTGATGCATAACTTGCTGGACTTAATCTGGACTTATTTTGTCCCAAAACGCTTTATTATAACCTATTCAATAATATATTGGCTTACCAAAAACAAAATTCAAAACCTTTAAATAAACCTATTGGAGAATATTGCAATATAGGGCAGAAATGCAACACATAATAGGAGTTGATTTAGGCGGCACAAACATCAAAACTGCATTAGTCACACCAGAAGGAAAAATAATAAAAAAATATGAAATACCTACACAAGCAAAAAAAGGAACTAAAACAATAATAAACAATATTATTTCTTCAATAAAACACGTGCAGCAGGGAAAAATAACAGGCATAGGAATAGGAAGCCCTGGACCATTGGATTATAAAAAAGGAGTTGCCACAAATCCGGTAAACCTGCCTTTCAAAAACACGCCATTAAGAAGAATTATACAAAATAAATTCGAATTGCCAACTTATCTTGATAACGATGCAAATTGCTTTGCTCTTGCTGAAGAAGTCTTTGGGCAAGGTAAAAAATATGAAAATGTTATAGGCATAACTTTAGGAACTGGTTTAGGCGGGGGTATTGTAATAAACAAAAAAATATACCATGGAAGAACTAATGCTGCTGAACTGGGACATATGACAATAAACTATGACGGACCAAAAAGCAGGTGCGGAAATAATGGATGCATTGAAACGCATGTGGCAGCAAGAGGCATTATATCTATTTACAACAAAAAAAGTAATCCTTATTTAATATATAAATTGGCTTTACAAGGAGATAAAAAAGCAATAGAAACATACAAAAAGATGGGATATTATTTAGGCATTGGATTAGCAAACATAATTTATGCTTTAGACCCAGATATTATCATTATAGGTGGAAAAATCCCAAATTCTTGGAAACTTTTCAGTAAAACTATGAATGATATAGTTAAAAAAAGATATTTCGCCAAACCATGTCCAATTGTTAAATCAAAATTAAAAGAAGCAGGAATTTTAGGTGCTGCAGCTTTGGTTTTGGAAAACAAGTGAACTAAAACCTAGCTTTCTCCAACACAACCTTCATCAAATCCTTTCCAAATAAAACTCCTAAACTTCCATTTCTGCATTCTTTTTCTCCGAACTTGGTAACATTATCTGGTTTGGTATTTCCCCCATGAATTAATACAGGAACAGGGTCTGCAGAATGATCTTTATGGCTGCATGGCGTAGAATGGTCTGCTGTTATTACAATTAAGCCTTTAAAATCCTTTAAAGCTTTTAACGCTTTGTCAATCTTTTCTATAAACTTTCTCTTCCCCCCGCAATCTCCATTTTCACCATAAATGTCTGTTGGTTTTATATGAACAAAAACAAAATCATATTTCTTAATGTACTTTTTAACTGCTTTTATCTTTGCATTGACATTTGTATTTCTTAACCCAGTAGCTCCTTTTACATTTATCAAATCCATGCCTGCTATTGCACCTAAACCTTTATATAATCCAGCTCCTGCTATGCAGCAAGATTTTAAATTATATTTTTCCTTAAATGATTTTAATTTTTTATAATAACCGGGCCCTCTTGTTAAAAAATAATTGCCACGAAGCTTACCTTGCTTTTCCCTTTTAGCATTTAAAGGATTTTTTTCCAGTATTTCGTGAGCCTTTTCCAGAAAATTTTGCAAAACATTTGCTGTAAACTTAGCTTCTTTAGTTTTGTCCAATGGTTTTATTTTATTGACCTTGCAGTTAAGCCAGTTTTCAACAACATTATCTTCACTTACATAATGCACATCCGAATTTGATATTTTATCAGATAAACCCTTGCCTCTCATAACAATTATTACCCTGTGGCCTGTGCCGGATTTGACAATAAATTTAACACCAGCAACTTTCATACCATCCAATTCTTTTGTAAATTCAACAGTGCTTTCAATTCTTCCTGCTCTCCTGTCCTTAACTCTCAGCTCTTTATCAACTGTAGCTAGATTAGCCCTTAGTGCAACATCACCGTGCATAAGCTCAACTCCAACACCTGCTGTCTCAATCGGACCTCTTTCAGGATAATCTTTAGTTAAATCATAGCCAAACAAAGTCAAATGAGCCCCATCACTATTTGGTCTCACACCTTCTCCTAAAACATGCATTATTCCATTAACACCTTCTTTTGCTAATTTATCCATATTAGGGGTATTAGCAGCCTCTAATGGAGTTTTATTTTGAAATTTTTTAACAGGCAAATCCCCCATACCATCGCATATTATAAGAATTATTTTTTTCATTTTTTCTCTATAGTGATATTATCCTCAATCTTAACTCCATATTCTTTTGCAAAAGAACCCTGGTTTAATGCCACTTCCACACGTCCATAATCATCTTTCATAATTAAAGGGTCTCCTTTTTCTACATCGCCAAAAGTTGTAACAAATGGTATTTCTAATTCTTCATCACCAAAAAATGAATCGAATAAATCATTAAGTTTTACATTAAATTTATCCCATGTTTCATGTGTTATATTCAAATGCAATGAACCAAATTTATTAATAGATATTATTTTCGCATGAATTTTATCTTCATCTATTGTTGCTTCTTCATATGGAGCCTTTACTAAATCTTTTTCATTTATTTTTTTACTAAACTCTTCTATCCCAACTCCTTTTGAAAGATAAGCAGCAGCTGGTGTAAAAATATCCCTCCCATGAAATATCGGGCTTACAGGCTGCCTCATATATTTTTCATTTGTTATTTCAACAATCTTTTTTATGCCTCTCAAAAACCTTGTTGCTGGCACTAAAACACCATTATCAGGACCAATTAAAAAATCTCCTCTTTTTGTTTCTATTATAATTGGCTTTCGTTTTGTCCCAACACCAGGATCAACCACACAGACATGATAGCCAACTGGCATATATGCAAGAGTCTCCATTGTCCTTGCAGCATAGAATAGGTTAAAGCTTGGCAATCCATGCATTAAATGAATCACATGCGCTTCTGGATTAATTTCCAAAGCAACACCCTCCATAATACCAGTGCCTTGGCTCTGCATACCAAAATCGCTTGTAAGAGTAATAAATGGTTTCATTTTAGAATTTAGCAAACTTTGCCTTTTTTCCCAACTCTTCCTCAATCCTCAAAAGACGATTATATTTTGCAGTTCTCTCGCTTCTTGCACATGCACCAAATTTACTCTGGTTAGCATTTAAACCAACAACCAAATCAGCAATAAAACTGTCTTCTGTCTCACCACTTCTGTGGCTTACAACAACATTCCATTTGTTTTTAAAAGCAAAATTTGCAGCCTCTACTGCCTCTGTTATAGTCCCTATTTGATTTACTTTTAACAATAAAGCATTGCATGCATTCTCCTCAACTGCTTCCTTTATTCTATTAACATTTGTAACCAATAAATCATCTCCAACAATCTGTATTTTTTTACCTAGCTCCTTATTCAGCTGCTTCCATCCATCCCAGTGGTCTTCTGCCATACCATCCTCTATTGAAATTATTTTGTATTTTTTAATTAAGTTCTTGTAAAAGTCTATTAATTCTCCAGGGCCATATTCCTTACCATTAATTTTATAATAACCTGAATAAAAAAACTCTGAAGCTGCACAGTCAAGTCCCAATTTAATTTTTCCATCATAGCCTGCTCCCTTAATTGCGTCAATAATTAAGTCAAGTCTTTTTTCAACACTCAAAACATGCGGAGAGAAACCTCCTTCATCGCCTAAAAGTGTTTCTTTGGCACCATATTTTTTCCTGAGGATTTTTTTTAAAAAATGATAAGTTTCAACACCGGCTCTTAAAGCTTCATGAAAAGTTTTAAAATTAATCGGAAATATCATATGCTCCTGAATATCATTTTCCGCACCAACGTGTTTACCACCATTCATTATATTTAACTGTGGAATTGGTAACAATAGCTTTTTTGATTTAGAATTTTGAATTTTATTAATATGCACATATAATGGAATATTTTTATCAACAGCAGCTGCCTTGCACACAGCCATTGAAACTCCAAGTATTGCATTTCCACCTAAATTTGACTTGTTTTCTGTACCATCTAATTTAATCATTAATTCATCAATTTTTTTCTGATTTTCACAATTTAATCCAATAATTTTCTTGGAAATAATTTTATTGACATTATTTACTGCTTTTAGAACCCCTTTTCCATTATACCTTTTCTTATCTCCATCCCTTAACTCCGAAGCTTCATGAGTTCCAGTACTTGCCCCAGAAGGAACAATAGCTCTTGCAGTAATTTTCTCAGTAATAACATCAACCTCAACAGTAGGATTGCCTCTAGAATCAAGAACTTCTCTTGCCACCACCTTTTTTATTTTAGACAAAATACCACCCTTATTTAGAACTAAGACAGATTATTTATAAATATTTTGGAATTGTTTAATTACTTTAGAACTACCTTAACCAATATAATCTACATCTTCGCCAAACTTGGTCTTTAATTTCTTCAAAGCTGTCTGTCTTGCTACCTCATTAATCTGCTCTGTCCTGCCCAATATGTCAGACTCTATTTCTTTTACTTCCTTATTTAATCTGCTCATGCTTATACCAAGTTTTAATCTTTTGTCAAGAACTTTTAGAATTTCCATTGCTCCTTTAATGCCCAGGTACATTGGATGACCATAGGTCTCTGCCAAAAATGATATAGCATCCATATTTCTTCTTTTTGCCAAACCAACCAATAATCCTGAAACACCCACAATAGGCCCCACAACACCATAAAGCTTGTCATTTACCATCCCATTTTTGTATTTCTGGACTATTTTTTTCGTATTTGCAGTACAATAAACTTTTGGTTTCTTAGGCACTTCCGCTAAGCCAATGCCTCCCAAGGTTATAACTTCCTTACATTTAAACTGCCCAATAATATCAAGCATTTTTTCAGAAAATTCGTAGCTGCTCACTTCATCTATAGGCTGCACATCCCCTCCTAAAAATATTAGGTCTTGCTTTTTGCCAGGAAATTTCTTATAAAATATTTCCATCATAGGCAGCTCTACCAGATTATCCTCATTCACAAAAACAGAATGTGGCAATGTATACGAAGTAATCTCATACAGCTTTGTTGCCTTTAGCTCGTCTATCAGAAAATCAACTGTTACCTTACCCACATTCCCTATTCCAGGAAGTCCTTCTATCAGTATTGGATTGTTAAGCTTCGGCTTTTTGCTTATTTGATCTATTTTCCAAGTACTCATTTTATTTGTACTAGTTTTGTAGTATTATTATTACTTATAATAATCCTTCTTTTTTAAAAGTATCTTCTTTAGCTTTTCTCCTATAAGATCCATATTTATCTTCTATGCTGAATTTAGCAGGTTTTGGTGTTAAAGCCTTTCCTCTACATGCACAAACATCTTTCATAGTATATTTTCCACAATTCTGGCATTTTAATATGCTTCTCATGTTTCAGCCCTTATAAACTCTCCCTCACCATCAGTCTTTCTTACATAGTCCAATGTTTTTTCCAGCGCCTCTTTGAGTAACTTTTCAGCTGCTTTATAGTCCTTTGCATTAACCACAACATTATATGAACCTGCGCCTAAATATTTTATTGAAATGCTCTCCTTTCCACTTTCTGCTGCTTTTTTAAGTGCTTCCTTAACAACATCTATACCATTTGACGCACAGCTGGTTAATTTTAATTTGCCCTCAATCTTAACACCTACTTCCTTGATTCTAGATTTAATAGCTTCCTCAAGCTTTTTTGCTGCTTTTGCATCAATGCCAGCATCATTAATTGCATTGCTGTCTGTAACAACCTGCTGGAAAAAATCATATAAAGATGCATATTTTTTGGATATATTGTTAGTTATCTCCTCAAACAGTTTTTTCACATCTAAATTTAAATCTTTAGCAACAAATTCCAGGATTTTCTCTGCTTTCTGCTCCTGTTTTATTCCATCTACTTTACTTCTCCTCTGTGTTTCTGTTACTCTCCTTAAGGATAGGTCTATATAGCCTTTCTCCCTGTTGATTCTCAAAACCTTGCAGACTACTTTCTTTCCTTCTTTGACATAGTCCCTTATGTTTCTTATTCTTCCAGGGCTCACTTCAGAAATATGTATCATTCCGCTCTTTCCATATTCATCTAAATTTACAAAAACAGAATGAAACTGCACTTTTGTAACAGTGCATATAACCAATTCATCTTCTTCTGGAAATCCTTCTTTCTTTAGCAGCATTTTAATTATTCCTTTATTCGAGCACTTCCAAAATTCTCGCTTTTACTTTACTTTTCCCTCCTGTAGGATCAGCCAGTACCTTGCCACATACCAGGCAAATTACCTTTGAAGATGCTTTTCCAAACATTATTTGTTCATTCTTGCACTTTGGACATCTTATCTTGATGAATTTGCTTGTAAGTTCTCTGATATCAGTCATAAACATCACCAAATTTTATTATTTTTATTTGAATTTACTTAAACTCAATCCTTTTTGCCCTGAAACCCTTGCTCCTCATATGCTGCTTTTTGCATTCCCTACATTCATACCTCATATCTGTTTTCTTGCTGGCCTTTTTGCCAGTCATCTTGAATTTGGTAATTGCAGGCTTACTGTATCTGCCCCTGTTCCCAATACCCCTAGCACTTCCTCTTCTCTTTGCTCTGAGCTTGCTGCCGTAAGTCATACTCCTTGGATTTTTTCTCTTGTTCAGCATTACCTTATGCTCAGTATGCTTCTTGCAATAAGGGCAATATCTCCTAACAGTTTTAAGCAATTTCATGTTTTTTGGTATCTGCTGTTGATTTAAAAACATTTCTATTGAAAACATAAAACAAAATTAAAGAAATAATTTAATTCTCTTTAATCTCTTCTACCCTTCCCTTGCTTATAAGAACAGCAGCAATCTCTGCTGGCAAATTTGCAATATCCTCTTCTGCAAAAGGACCATACTCCTCCAGCTCTTTTCCAACAAATTTGGGCACTGAACAAAGAAATCTTACAAGTTTTGTGCCCTTCTCTTCCTTAGGCTCATTATCTTTTTCATCCATTTCTTCTTTTTTCATTGTTATTTCTGAAGCATGTTTTCCATCAATAACATTAGCAATAACATCATTCCTGAAAATATCAAGAACTTTTACAACCTCGTCTAAAAACCTTTTTTCATTTTCAAGCAAGGAGGAAGTATCTATAACATTTGATTTTGTCCTGCTTTTTAGCAACGCAATATTTAATATCTTTTTTTCCCTTCTTTCATATATCTCCTTAATGATTCTCTTCGCATTCTCAATCTGCTTCTCAGTCTTTTTCTTTTCATCATAAGAAAACAAAGTATCTTCTTTACCCAGCATATTCTTTTTTTCATTTAAGTAATCAACAAAATCATTGAAAAAATTAGGCTCCAGCTTCTGCAAATCTGCTGTATCCTTTTCTCTCTTCAATAACTCAAACAGAACTTCATATGTAATATTAACTTCTTTAGCTTCCATAACAACCCCAAAACATTAAAATTCATATATATTTATATAATTTCCTCTTTTAGCTTAATCTATGGCTGAACTGGCATTTAAAGACTTATCTTTTGAAGGAAAAAACAACAAAATAAGGATAAATTTCCTCAAGATATTTTATTTTTATATAGATAAATCTGCATTTAAAAAAATTGGAAATTTTAAAATAAATGAAAATAGAATTGAATTTCCAAATACAAATGAAAATAAAGCTCAAAGAAAGTTTAACATATTGCTGTCAAAAGGATTTTACCAGTTGAAAAATAAATTAGACGGCAAACCAGCTATTTATGTCCACAAAAATTCAGGGATACCTCTAACAGGAACAACTTATTTTGGCATAATTGATAGAGGCACAAATCTTATTGAAGTAAGACCTATAACTAGCTGTAATCTGGATTGCATCTTTTGTTCTGTAGATGAAGGTCAATCATCAAAAAAGAAAGTTGATTTTGTTGTTGAAAAAGAATATTTAGTTGAGGAATTCAAAAAACTTGTTGATTTCAAGCATGAAGATTACATAGATGTCCATATTAATGCCCAAGGGGAACCATTATTATATGCAAATATTGTTGAATTAGTAGCAGATATAGCAAAGATATCCCCAGTAAAGTCTATTTCTATTGACACTAATGGAACATTGCTCAATAAGCAGCTTATAGATGATCTAGCAGCTGCTGGTTTGACAAGAATAAATCTCTCACTTCATGCACTAAGCCCAAAAATAGTCAATAAAATGGCTGGAACAGATTACAATCTAAAGAAAGTAGTGGAAATGACGGAATATATCCCAAAAAAGATGGATTTGATTATCACTCCAGTATGGCTTCCTGGCTATAATGACAAAGAATTAGTTAAACTGGCAAAATTTGCTAATGAAATAGGAGCTGGCAAGAAATGCCCAGCAATAGGCATACAGAACTTCTTTAACTACCAATTTGGCAGGAATCCTGTAAAAGCTGTAGATATAAGGGTTTTTTACAAAAAACTGCACGATTTAGAGCAAAAACATGGTATAAACCTAATTTGTGATGAAGCCGACTTTAAGATTAAAAAAAGCAAACAACTTCCAAAGCCTTTCAAGAAAGGGAGTATTATTGAGGCAGAACTCGTCTGTCCAGGGAGGTTGAATAGGGAAATGTTAAGTGTAGCAAAGAATAGGGTAATTTCAGTTCCAAATTGTCATAAAAACCAAGGTAGTGTAAAATTAAAAATAAAAAGAACTAAACATAATATATTTCTTGGAGAATTGTTAAATTAGGACAATATTAATTAATCTAAAAAAAGATAATAAAAAAGAAAAAAATAAGGAAGTTTTAGTTCCTTTATTCAGTTACTTCTTCAACCACTTCTTCAGCTGCTTCTTCAACAACTGGAGCAGGTTCAGCAACTGTTAGAGTTGAACCAACTTTGGTAACTTCCATTGCATCTCCTGCTAATGTGTAGTCTCCATAGTTAGCAACTACTGCTGCTGCATTTCTTGTATCTTCTGCAGCATAACCAGCCACTAACATTGCTACGTTACCATCGTTCTCATACAGGTTAACCTTACCAACACCAGGAGTAAATCCTGCTGTACAGTCTGCTGGGTTATCCATAACCGCTGCAGCTGCGGAGTTAGCACAAGGGCCTCCAACAATAATTGCATTAACAGCCTTAATGTTTGGAACCTCAGATGCCAGCTTTGTAGCACCAACATCAATCCTTTGGATTGAAACAGCTCCTTCAATGGTTGCTGCTGTTTGTGTGTAAGTTGTTCCAGCGCTTGATATGAATACCTGAGGTAATCTCTGGTTTTGCGGATACTCAACAGTTACTTCCTGTGGAGCACTTGTTGGTGTACTTCTCTTTACAAATGCACCATAACTAGTGTAAGCAAAGTTATTCTTATCGTCGTCATCAGGTGCTAAGTAAGTATGTCCTTGGCCTCCTGACAAAGTCAAGGTTACTTCAGCAGATGATGCATTTACATCAAAAGCAAGTTCTGTTGGTGCCAAATTATCATAGTCATCAGTGTTTGGTGTATTAATTCGTACAGTTGCTCCAAGTGCAGAACTATTTGAAATATTTATAGACGCTCCATTCTTTGAATTTACTGATACGCTATCCGCACTTATTCCTCCACCACTTGCATCCAAATCAACAAGTATGTTAAAGTCTTTTGCTGAAGCTGCTGATGTATTGTAGACTCTAAAAATTCCTCCTCCAAGCTTAATTTGAGCCACTTGTGTCGCAAATCCATCAACTACAGATCCAGTAGCGCTGAGTGTCCTTTCAATTCTCTCACCACTTCCCAAGTCATCAAATTTAATGACTGGATTGTCTGCTGAAATTTTGTCAGATCCCCTATACCTCAAGGCATAAGATTTTCTTTCACCATCACTGTCACTTTCATCAGTTACAACAAAATAGTCATCTTTTGTTATAGTCTTGTTTTCCTGCACTAATAAATCATCATTGCTGTCACCAAATCGGATAGTAGTTCCAGATACTGCATTGATAAGTGGAATTGATGCTTCGTTTCCACTTCCATCAGTAAAACTCAATTCATAGTCGTCAGAACCCGCTGTTTTAATAGATATTTCTTCAGATAGCTCATCACTAAGGCCTTGGTACTCTATGTCCCAGCCTCTTGTAAATAATAGATCTGGTTCACTCATTTCAGGATTTTCACTTAATTTTCCACCTGCTGGTATATAATAGTCATCATCTGCGCTCATATTGACAACAATCTTGTCAATCTTAAAAGTAGTATCATCGTCACTACCTTCAACCCAGACATTTGCACCATCAATTGTTTCATCATCTACTTTCAATTCATTACTGCTTGCTGTATCGTTTATGTTTGTGTCTTTTATCCATAGTTTTTGCGCTCCTAGGAAGAATGTTGAAGTATGGACACCACCAGCATAAGCTTGGTATAAAATCTCTGAAACACCAATTGTTACTCCGGCAACCTTATCAGTGTCTCCATCAAGCAAATCTCTAGATGAATCTCCATTTACTGTATATTTAGCGCTGTCTGAATCTACATAATCTAGTGTAACCTCATAGTCTGTACCATCAATTGTATAGGTTTTTGTAGCCCCTTCTGATAATGTATCTCTTACTGCTCCACCCATAAGGGTAAGTATTGTTTGTCCTACCTTTCCAGAATTTCTTCGGGCAGTAACAATTGTGTAAGGTGTTCCTATCATAGAGACTTCTACATCCTCTAAATCTGTTAAGTAATCTCCACCTGCTGTTGCCGAACCTGCACTGTTATCTACATCTGATTCAATAGATGATGTAAATTCCAATTCATATCTTGCAATCTGTTTTCCGCTTTGAAAATACAGGAAATCTGTTGTTACATCCTCACGGTCTTCTATATACTGTACGTTACCAGTTGTAGAATCTTCAAAATATAATCTTTGGTCATATGGTGAATTCCCTTTACTATTCGATATTGATTCTGAAGCCAATATACCGGGTAATTCTGCATCATCAATATAAGATGATCCTGTAATAGTTGCTATTCCTTCTGTATTTAAAGTAGATGGATTTTCAGTCATTTCCAGAACATTGGTAGATCCTTTCTGAACTAACCATGCTTCTCCTTCTGCTGAAATTGTAGCCTCTCCTGAAACACTTACTGGTTTTGTTGCAGCAAACTGTAGACTTACAGCTATATCTGAAATACCAATAACATCTTCTGCTGCAGCCTTATCTCCTACAACTAGAACTCCTGCAAATTTACCATCTTGAATATATTGGCTTGGATAGTCTGCTAAATCAGCAGCCATTGCTCCAAAAATAGTAGCTCCAACCATAGATGCTCCAATACCTAGAGCAGAAATCCTTTTTATTACCTTTTTAAATTCCATCTGAACTAACACCTCCAATGTGTTGTTTTTTATTTTTATTTATAGAGGAAACTCTTATAATGCTGAGTTTCCTACGACATGAATGCAATAAGTCATATTTAAATGTTACGGTTACGCCACCTCTTACAATATATATATTCTACTATATATTTTATATAGGGATTTAATTTTATAATTGGGTTATACAATGCAAATTTATTTATAAATCTTCTGTTCATCATGCTTTGATCCTATGTTAAACAAAAAAATAATCATTGTTTTTATTGTATTCTTTGTAATTTTTGGTATAATGCAGTTTACTGTGCCTAATATAATAGGCTTTGACGGCTATTACCACATAAAAGTTGCTGACATA
>CAZYSP010000004.1:0-73204 GCA_964650285.1 uncultured Methanosarcinales archaeon
CTGACGAAATAAAAGAAGGAATTCTAATGCCTAATCAGGAAACTGATTCTGTTGTCATTAAGCTGGATAATGGCTATAATGTCGGCATTGATAATAAGAAAGTAAAACAAATAAAAATTGTTGAGAAATACAAGGCAAAGGAAAAAACAAAATCAGCAATAAAAAAAGACAGCAAAAAGCCTACTATTACTATACTCCATACTGGCGGAACAATTGCTAGTAAAGTTGATTATAGGAGTGGAGCAGTTTATTCTTCCTTTAATCCAGAGGATCTTCTGGAAATGTTTCCGGAGCTATTTGATATCGCTAATTTTGATTCCAGATTAATAGCAAACATGTGGAGCGATGATTTAAGGTTTAAGCATTTCGAATTAATTGCTAAAGCTATTGAAAAAGAAGTAAAAAAAGGTGTAGATGGAATAATAATAGGAATGGGAACTGATAATTTAGCTGTTGCTTCTGCTGCATTAGCCTTTATTGTAGAGCAAACTCCAATACCCATATTATTAGTTGGTGCACAAAGAAGTTCTGACAGGGGCAGTTCAGATGCTGCTATGAATCTAATTTGTGCTGCAGAGTTTATCACAAAAACAGACTTTGCTGGAGTAGCTGTTTGCATGCATGAAAATAGTGGTGATAAAAGCTCTGCTATATTCCCAGCTACAAAAACAAGAAAATTACATAGCTCAAGAAGAGATGCATTAAAACCTGTAAATGATACAATAATAGCAAGGATAGATTACGATTCAAGAAAAATAGAATTTATCAAAAAAGATTATTTGAAAAAAGAAAAAAGAAAATTGATAATAAAACCAAAAATGGAAGATAAGGTAGGATTATTAAAAATCCATATTAATATGTTTCCTGAACTATTTGAGTTATATAAAAACTACAAAGGGTTGGTAATAGAAGGTACCGGATTAGGCCATACACCAGGGCAAGTTCCAAATGAATATTGTAAAATCCATGAAAAAATTTATCCTGCTATTAAAAAAGTAATTGCTTCTGGTTGTATTGTAATAATGACAACCCAATGTTTGTTTGGAAAAGTTCACATGCATGTTTACGATAAAGGTGTTGATTTGACAAACTTAGACGTAATACCTGGCCAAGACATGCTCCCGGAAACAGCTTTTGTAAAACTAGCATGGTTACTAGGAAACTATAAAAAAGACGAAGTTAAAGAGATGATTGGCAAGAATTTAAGAGGAGAAATTAATGAACGATTGATGAAAGATGAATTCTTGGATTAAACCTCACTTAAAACAACCAATGTTCGAGTCCTGTCTACACCATCTAAATTTCTTAGGTATCCGTCAATAAGCTTGTTCAATTCATCAATATCCTTCACCCAGACCTTAATTATTGTATCTGTTTCACCAGTTATCACTGATACCTCTTCTATAGCCGGATTTAATTTTAGTTTCTTTGCCAGTTCATACTGTGTTTTTTTTATTTGTTTTAGCAGCTTATAATCCACAGTAATTAGAACATAGGCAGAAATTGCTTTGTCAATCTTCTTATTGTCCAAAACAACTGTATATTTTTTTATTACCCCATCCTTCTCAAGTTTTTTAATCCTATGATGGACAGTTGTTATTGGTATAAAGGTTTTCTTTGAAATCTGCTGAGTGGATAATTTACTGTTTTCTTTCAAAACATCAAGTATTCGTTCATCTTTTTCGTCCATAATGGAATATATATTCCACTTTATTTATAAATTTTACTATTTTTTGCAAAAATATTCCATTTTTCTTGAGATACATTATTATAATTTTAATACAATCTAATCTAAATTCTATAGAATAGTAGGTATATACAATGTCTTACGAAGCAGAATTTGACGAAACAATCGAAGAGGAGTAAATACTTGAAAAAGATTAAATTTCTTTAAAGTTTTTAAAATTTATATCAACAAAATATTTATAGTAAATAAATCTTTTTTCTTTTATGCAGCCAATCCAAAACCTACTTAACAAAATAAAATGGGACAAAAGGGAAAACCCAGAGCAATACTCAATATTCTATTATGATAGAATTATCAAAAAATTAATAGAAATTCCTTATACAAAAATCAAGAGAATAGAAGGCAGCTTTATGGTTCTAAACAACGAAGAAGAATCAAACATCCCTTTGCACAGAATAAAAAAAGTTGCAAAAAACAACATTATTGTTTGGGAAAGAAAACATTAAGTAATAATTAAATGAAAATAAGTAAACAAAAGAAAACTTTAAATAAAATCAATAAAATAACTTGTTATAATGGAAGACGAAAAGGTAAAGCAGCTTGCTGAGACATTAAGGAAAAATGGGTTGGCCGCTTCTGAATACGAGGCAATTGAAAAGGCAAAGAGCATTCTGAATGTTAGGACGCAGAGGGAAGATGCTTCTCAGGAAGGAGATGTTGCAAAACATGACAGTGAAACAAAAAATGAGCAGGCAATGCCTAATCTTAACATAGATATAAAAAATCAAAATACTCCTTTAAATGAATTAATGAAGGAAATCAATGTCACACCAGAGCAGGTAGAAGCGCAGAAGCAGGAAAAGTTAGATGATATAGAAACAGAAGTCAATGAAATAAAAAAAGATATTAAACAGGCTGAAAAAAGCCCTGAAAAAACAGAACAGCTAAAAGAAGAGATTGCAAAGGTTAAGGACAACTTGGATAAGGTTGAGGAAGTTAAAGCAGAAAAAGAACCTCAAAACAAGCAACAAGCAGAGCAGGATGATATGTTTAAGGAAGAGAAAAAGATTGATTTGACAAAAGTATTTAACCATAAGAAGTAGTATTCTCAGTTAAAATAATTTAAGTTTATTATTTGCCAGCTCTTGTTGCATCTTTCATGCTTCTGACATAACCATATACATCCTGCAACATCTTTTTTTTATCATTAATATTTTTTGCTCATAAATCTGGGAGTGTTGTATAAGTTTATAAGATTTATGAAGATATTCTATTATTTCTCTTTAGCTTTATTTCCAATAACTTCATTCAATTTCTTCACTGCTTCCTCTACTTCCTTGTCACTCATACCATGCGTCTTAAATCCTGCTTCTAAACTCTCAAAACCAGCCACATGGCAACCAACACAATGAAGCCCAAAACCTGTTAAAGTTGGAACTACCTGCGGATATTTCTCTACAATTTCCCCTATTGTTGTATCTTTTGTAATTTTTTGTTGTTTTTGTTCCATTGTAATCACTATTATCAACAATATTTAGAAGGACTGTTCATTATATAAATGTTTTTATTGGGTGTTGACTGTATAGAGCTTTTGTGGTTTACTAATATCAAGAATAAGAATTTATCTACTGAGATATATTGCTTGGCAAGTAAAGAGGGAGTAATTCTGCAAGAGTATGTATTGTTATGTCTCCCTTACCCAAGGGTGTTCCAATATCTTTCTTATCCGGATTATATAGGATAAAAGTGAGGTTTGGATTTTCCTCTTTCGCTCTTTGTGCTGATTCACAATCATTACGTGCATCACCAACATATACCATTATAGCATTCTCAGGCACCTTGAACTTTTCACGAATATGATATATGCCATCTGGAGCAGGTTTAGGTTTCTTTACATTATCACCAGTAAGTACATAGTCAATATTATCTTTTAGAACCTGATATTTTTCCAATACTTTTCTCGTATACCCTTTATCAGAAGAAGTAAAGATTGCTGTCTTAATCCCTGCTTTTTTTAATTCTGGCAAGATTTCCATAACACCTTCGTAAAGAGTGACATTACCTGCATGTTCTTGCACATATCCTTGTTTGATGTTGGCAATCTTCTCGACTAATTCACTTTGATTTGGTTTATTTGAATTTTTTACTATAAGTTTAGCAAAACCTTCATGCGTGAGCCCTTTTTGTCCTTCTATAATCTCCTCAAGAGTTTTGTTCAAAGTAAGATTGTCTTCCTCTTTTGCTTGATTTATCGCCTTTCTGGCGCCCCCCTCATGCACCTTTGATCCATCGATTAATGTACCATCTAAATCAAAGATTACGAGGTAAGGCATACTTCCGTTTCCTGACAAATGGTCTTCTATCATTGTCACCACTATTAAGTAAGTATATCAGTATATAAATCTTTCGGTTTTGGACTGTTTGTATATACTACGAAATCTTTAAATATGCACTTATATTCTGTTTTCATATGCCGAAAAACATTGCAGTTATAGGTGCCCAGTTTGGTGATGAGGGCAAAGGCAAGATTATTGATTTTCTTGCAGAAAAAGCAGATGTTGTTGTAAGGTTCAATGGAGGAAATAATTCAGGCCACACAATAAAAATTAAAGATAAAACAACTATATTGCATTTAATACCCTCAGGAATATTGCATAAAGAAGCAATAAACATCATAGGCAATGGTCTTGTTATTGACCCAAAAGTTTTAATGCAGGAAATTGAGAATTTAGAAAACAAACATGTAAAAGTAAGTCCAGATAATCTGGTTCTGAGTGAAAATGCCCACATAATCCTGGAAAAGCACATTAAAGAAGACAAAGAAAAAAATAAGCGTTTAGGCACAACCTCAAGAGGAATAGGACCTGCTTATACAGACAAGGTAGCAAGATCTGGTTTAAGAGTTATTGATTATATTAATAAAAACAATGAATTTTCCAAAAAAATAAGCCCATTTGTAAAAAACACAACTTTATTTATCAATAATTTAATTGCTAAAAATAAAAAAATATTATTTGAAGGCGCACAAGGAACCTTGTTGGATATAGATTTTGGAACATACCCTTATGTCACTTCTTCAAACCCAACTGCTGGTGGTATTTGTACTGGCTTAGGCATTGGGCCTAAAACTATAGGAAATGTATTTGGGATTGCAAAGGCCTATATAACCAGAGTAGGCAGTGGACCGCTGCCAACAGAATTAAAAGATGATGTGGGAAAGCAGATACAGGAAAAAGGAAAAGAATTTGGAGCAACCACCGGCAGATCAAGAAGATGTGGATGGTTTGACGCCTTAATCGGGAAATATGCTGTTATGGTTAATGGCCTGGACGCAATTGCCTTGATGAAGCTTGATGTTTTATCAGGTCTGGAAAAAATAAAGATATGTATTGGCTATAAATATAAAGATAAAATCATAAAGAATTTTACAACCAATCTTGAGATTCTGGAAAACTGCAAGCCAGTTTATGAAGAGTTAGCTGGATGGAAGGAAAATCTTGACAACATAAATAAATTTGAACAACTGCCGGAAAACGCCAAGAAATACATTAAAAGAATTGAAGAACTGCTCGATGTTCCAGCATACATTGTTTCTATAGGACCTGAAAGAAACCAGACTCTTGTTCTTAAAAAAGAGTTTTTGTTTTAATACTTCTCCACACTAACTTTGCCTTTTCTTGCTTTAATCACAACATCTTCCTTTTCATCAAACTTTGCCAGTTTTGTTATTATTTTTGGTAACAAAATTCTTTCTGACCTGAAGTCAAGATTTGTGACAATCTGCTGTTCTGTATCGCTTTTTCCGGCTTTGCCAACACCTAAATCTGTAAACATTCTAGAAGTTTCTGTTGTCTTTCCCTTTTCAGAAAACTCTTTTGTTTTCTCATAAAGATATTTTGCAATTTTGTCAGTAACATCTATTTTTGTAACAGAAGTAATGCCCTGTAACCCCGGACTTATATTTGCCTCTATAACAGATGGACCTTTTGCTGTTTCCAGAATATCAACTGCGCAAATTTCTGCACCAATTGATTTTGCAGTATCAACTGCAATCTTTTTTGCATGTGCATCAAGTATAAGTGGTTCGCCTTTTCCACCTGCATGTATGTTAGCTCTTTTTTCTTCCCCAGCTGCTTTTCTTTTCATTGCTGCAACAACTTTATCCCCTACTACAATAGCCCTTATGTCAGACCCTTCTGTCTCAATATACTCCTGTATTAAAAATGGTTGCTTTAAAGTTTCTATTGCATCCAGCATTGAAGAGGCAGCTGCAAACGAGTCAGCAAACATGACACCCTTGCCCTGTGTACCATGTGGGAATTTTAGTATTATTGGATACTTTAAGTCTTTTAAAATTTTTTTTGCTGCACCTATTGTAGAGAGCACATAAGTATTAGGCATTGGTATCTTATAATATTGTAATGCAAGATGAGTAAGCAGCTTGTCATGCGCTATTGTAAAAGTATTTGGCTTTATTGGCATATATGTATTGCCATAGAGAGATGTTGTTATAGACCTTAACAAAGGAGCGTATCTGAAAGAGCCTTTTGCATAAACGCAGTCATATTTTTGTAGTGGCTTACTGTCATATAGAATTGAAAGACCCTTGCTTCCTAATGTGACTTCCATGCTCTTAATGTTTATGCTATCAACTGCATCAAAGTATTTTCTCATAGCTTCCAGTGTCATTTCACTGCTCTTGCTTCCCAATGATATTAATGCTGCTTTCATTTGTTTCAAACCTGTTTGGAACATTGAAAATTCCAACTAAATTCAATAAAATTTGGGATTTTCATTTTATTAATTTCAAATTGTTATTTTCTTGACGGATCAACCAAAAACCTATTTTCAAGTGTATTGACTCCAATTAAGACAGAATATTTCATATGAGTTCTGTCTGCTAAAGTAAATTCTGATCTCATTTTTTTCCCTGCCATTACAATTTCTGCTTCTACTATAGGCCTTAATGCGTTTCCATGGGCAGACTTTATTATTTTTGATTTTATCACAGGCCCCAGGTTTAATTTTGACGCCAGCTTTGTATCTATAGAGCTTCTTGTTGCACCTGTATCAACTTTTGCTGTAACCTCTTTGTTGCCATTACTAGACACAAAACTAACCTTTTCTGTGAGCCCAACTATAACCTTTCCATCAACCTTAGCATGCCTTTCCATAGCACAAAAAAAGAGTAATTCTTGGTTTATAAGGTTTTCTAATTTTGTGATATCATATGAATAAAAGAAAAATTTATTTTTATAGTGAATATAACTTCCCATTAACCTATTAGTTTTTTCTTTTTTCTTTTAATTTGTTGATATGAACTTCATCAGGAATTGTTGTTCTGTCATAAGCAATTCCGTTTCCGATTGGTTTCCATCCCTCTTCCTCGGCACGAAAACGTAAATGCTCACCTATTGCTTCTATTAAAACATCTTTAGGTATTTCAGAAAATTTTCCGGAATCTACTGCCTTTTTTTCAATATATGATGGAAATACCTTAAATCCGGTACGTTTGTCTTTCTCTAGAGCCCTATCTACAAACTTGTTTAATGAATTACCTAACCTTGATTTTTGCTGTTTTTTCGGAATAGGATGTATTTTTTCACTTGAGTCATTGGATTCAAATAATTCGACCAATTTTTTCAATTGGGATTTATAAAGTTTGTTGCCTTGGTTTAGGTCAACATATAAAGTAACTGCGTTTGTTCTTTGGCCTAAAATTTCTACCGAAGCTGCTCCACGACGCCCTTTACCAATGATGTCGTTTGGGTAGATCTGACCAAAAACATCAATTGCTGTATACAATACCTTCTCCAACTGGTCTTTAGGCACAGTTAGTTTAGCTAATCTTCCACGAAGTACAGACCATGCTGCTAAATGTTCGGGGTCAGATATATTCTTCTTTATATCACTTTTAAGAAATCCTATATCCTTAACATCGTCAAGTAATCTGATTGCATCTTTAGTTAGCGGTTTTTTGAGAGCTGTTGTTAAAACATCTTTTAAATAATTAGGGTTATCTAAAACTCTTGATCCACAAATTTCAGAATCTGTAGAAATAATCAATTCTAGATCCTTTTTACCGCGTGGAAAACCTATACTGAGATTTCCTCTTACATCAATTGGTATATAGAACTCATGAAATAATCCCCCTTTCCTGATTGTTGAATAATGTTTACCAATATTGACTGGACATAAATCGATTAATCCGATTTCTCTTGAAATTTTGTCAATTTCCTCTTTATCAAAAGTAAGATTTTGAAAATGATAATATTTGGAATAATGAGTTTTTTCTTCTAACCCCCCACATTTCCGCTCGTACATTGCAAGTACTGAATGGAGTTTTTTTGTCAATTTCCTTTTACTATTATTTAGGACAGTTAATTGACTACTATATTTTTGGTCGATTTTTTCACTTAATTTGACCTTTATTTTTAAATTTCTAATATCATTGTTTAATTTGTTTAATTCAATAGCATCGTTTCTTGCTGCTTCTGAGATTTCAGAATATTCCATTTCGAAAAGATTTTTATAAAATGAATTTTTTCTAGAGTTCCAGCTCAATCTAGAAAGTCTTCCTCTTTCCTCATCTATCACATCTTTTCTGAATAAAATTCCTTCAAATTCGTATACAGCGTAATCAAGATGTGATTTTAACTTGTTTCCTTTGTAGATGTAAACTCCTAACTTTGTTTTAATATTATCCCTTAAATTCTCTCGTTGATGGTTCAACTCATTTATTTTTTCGGCTGATTTTATATCTTCCTTTTTATTGTGAGTAAACTGCAACATGTCATATTCGTAGGAAATTCTAGAATAATTACCAATATCTTCTTTTAACTCATTGAGTAACTCGTCCTTGTTTGACTCTGTGAGAGATTTTATAGATAAGACTTCTCCCATACTAAAATTATGGGCTTTGGCCAGGTTTTTTCTTGTTCCTGGAGGCAATTGTTCCCAATATTTTTCGGTTAAAAAGTGATATGTTTTAATTGCTTCTGGACTTAGGAAATAATTAACTCCCTTTTCTGATTCTTTAGTTCTTGAACTTAGTAAATAATTATCTCCCTTTTCAGATTCTTCAGTTCTTTCTTCTAATAGGGATGCAAAAGTATACCAAAAATCTTTATCTTGTTTGCCTACGAACGTAGAATAATCAGATTCTAAGCTATGTACAATATTTTCCAATTTGTTTTGAGGAGGAGATGCTAAATCTATACTTCCCCTATATTCTATCACTGGCGCATTATCTCTAAACTGCTTTAAAGAAGCTTCTTTCATTACTCTAAGTAGAGAATCAACTTTATGTAGACGTTCAGTTGGTTTATAGTTTTCGAATAACATAATTATCACTTTTTGATGTTTTAATAAACAAATATTATATCAAATTTTTTTGACTATTCCAATTTACCCCTTATATACTATAATATAGGTATATATCTCTTTATAAATCTTTCGATTTTGTAACTATCACACAGTAATAAAACAACAGCATATAATAACTCAAACACCATATTTCCAAAACCAGCGGAAAACAAAGTTTTCCTGGGTATTTGAAAATTCTAAGAATTTCCAAAACATTTATATATCTCATACCAGCAATCCATAGTGTAAAGAATGGCTTTTAAACAAAGACATCTTACAAAACATGACCGCTATGTTCTAGAGTTAAGAGACAAGATTAAGCACAAATACGACTTTGTCACTGTTAATGTTAAGGTTGCAGGTAAAAAAAGAAGTCTAGGGGAAATTGATATAGTTGCAAAGAAAGGCAACAAGGTTGATTTGTATGAGGTTAAGTGCAGCCATAGGATTGTAAAAGCCAAAAAACAGCTGAAAAGAATGAAAAGGCTGATGAACCTGGATAATTCAAGAGCATATTTCTATTGCGGAAGCTCAGAGTGTTTGGTTAATGTTTAAAGCCCCAGATTTTCATCAAACCCAAACATCAAATTCATATTCTGCACTGCCTGTCCAGAAGCTCCTTTAAGCAAATTGTCAATAACAGAAATCACAACTAGCTGATTGTTTTCATCAATTTCAAAGCCACCTATACAACAATAATTATTTTTTTGAATATCATGTAAATCCGGAATTTTATCCATAATTTTTATAAAAGGTTCATCTTTGTAAAAATCTTTGAATACTTTAATTATTTCATCTTTATTGCTTTTTTTCTTTAGTATTGTATGCGTTGTGCACATCATGCCTTGGAAAGTATCTATAACATGAGGTGTAAAAGAAAGTTTTGTCTTAATGAACTGCTCTATTTCATATTTGTGCCTGTGCTTGGTTAGTTTGTAAGCCAGAATATTGTCTTCATAATTCTTAGGATCATTATAATAACCAGGTTTTTTTCCTGCTCCGCTATAACCAGACTTACAATCAAATACAATATATTTTGCAAGTTTTTGTATTGGAAAAGCAGATAATATGCAGACTGTAGCGTAACATCCTGGATTTGCAACAATTTTTGATTTTTTTATTTTATTTTTAAATAATTCTGGAAGTCCATATACTGCTTTTTTATTATTCTTCCCATCCAAATGTTTTGTTCCATAAACCTCTTCATATTTTTGTATTTTCTTAAACCTGTAATCAGCAGATAAATCAATTATTTTTTTGCTTTTTAATTTAGGTAATATTTCAAAAGCTGTTGTATGGGGAACAGCTAAAAACACACAATCCAGCTTCATTTTATTAATCTCATCAATGGAATAATTTGTATAAACATCCTCGCTATTAAAATCAGGGTAAAGCTCTTTTACTTTTTTACCTACATAGCTTTTGCTGTTTAAAACCTTTAATTCTACTTTGGAATGTTTTTTCAATATTTTTATCAATTCATATCCAGTATATCCTGATGCACCAATTATTCCGATTTGTTTCATTTCACTACCTCATCCAAAATATTTATTGCTTCATCAATCTCTTCTTTCATTATTATCAACGAAGGCAAAAACCTCAAAACCTTTTCTGATGCACAATTAACCAATAACCCTCTTTCCAAACATTTATTTGCAATGTTCTTGCATTCTACACTTAACTCAACCCCAATCATCAATCCCTTTCCGCGCACTTCTTTAATTATGCTATATTTATTTTTTAATCCATTCAATTTTTTAATGAAATAATTTCCCTGCTTTACTGCATTGCCCATCAATTTATTTTTCATTATGAAATCTATTGTTGCATTTGCTGCTGCACAGCTTAGGCTATTCCCTCCAAAAGTGCTTGCATGGTCTCCTTTGTCAAAATCAATTCCTTTCCCTGCCATCATAACCCCGATAGGAATACCATTAGCCAGGCCTTTTGCCACTGTTACAATATCTGGCTTTACATTATAATGCAAATAAGCAAAAAACTTTCCTGTGCGCCCTGTTCCTGTCTGCACCTCATCCAAAATCAGCAGAATATTTTTTTTCTCACAAAGTTTCTTTAGTTTTACTAAATAGTCTTCATCAGGCATTATAATTCCAGATTCGCCTTGTATTGGCTCAACTATAACTGCTGCTGTTTTTTCTGTAATTGCATCTTCTACAGCCTTTATGTTATTATAATCAACAAAAGTAAATCCCGGAACAGTTGGCTCAAATTTTTTCCTGAGTTTTTCTTTCCAAGTTGCAGACAAAGCACCTAAGGTCCTTCCGTGAAATGCATGTTTTGTAGCTATTATATCTGTCTTTTCAGTATACTTTCTTGCTAATTTTATTGCTGCTTCATTTGCTTCTGCTCCGGAATTGCAGAAAAAACATTTGCTTAAGCCGGATATTTTTGCTAATTTTTTTGCCAAAACTACATGTTGTTCAGTATAATAAAGATTAGTTACATTAAGCAGTTTTTTCGATTGAGCACAAACAGCCTCTGCTACTTTTTTATTTCCGTGTCCAATTGAGCATGTTGCTAGTCCTGCAACTAAATCAAGATATTTTTTACTGTTCTTATCAAAAACATAGCAGCCTTTACCATGGTCAATTACAATGCCTGACCTCGAATAAGTCTGCATTATATGTTTTTTCTCTGTTTCAATAATTTTTTTTGTATTCATTTTTTATTATTAAGCATTATTTTTTCATTGGAATTTTAATTAGTTTAATTGTTATCATTTTCATATACTATCTCTGTCCCAACACCCTTATCTGTAAAAATTTCAAGCAGAAGTGAATGTGAAGTTAATCCATTTAACAAATGTGCCTTAGGACATTTATTTTTAACCGCATAAATACAGGCCTCTACCTTAGGAATCATCCCCTTATTTATCATACCGCTTTCAATCTCTTTTTTAGCAGTATTGAAATCAACATGGGGCACCAACTTTCTGTTTATTATCACACCATGAACATTAGTCAATATTGTAAGTTTTTCAGCTTTTAGCGCAACTGCAATATGTGACGCAGCTGTATCGGCATTTATATTGTAACATTTTCCATCATCCTTATTGCTTAGAGGGGAAATTACAGGGATAAATCCCGAGTCTATAATCTTTAACAATTTATTTTTGTCTATTCCTGTTATTTCTCCTACAAGACCAAGCTTAATATTTTTCTGCTTTACTTTAATATGCCCGGTAGCATTAACTGATTTAGTTCCATGGCGTTTGATGTTCGCGACAATTCCATTGTTTATCTTCAAAAAAACTTTTTCAACAATTTTGATTGTCTTATCATCAGTATACCTCAAGCCATTGATAAACTTTGGAGTTATTTTTGATTTTTTTAACTCCTTGTTTATCACAGGCCCTCCGCCATGAACAACTACAGGTTTCATACCTATATAATTTAATAAAACTATATCTTCTATGACATTTTCTATTTTAGATACAGCATCTCCTCCGAATTTTATTACTACTATTTTATTGTTAAATCTCTTAATATAAGGTAATGCTTCAACCAAAACCTGTGTTTTTTCATTTAGATTCATTTTTATCACTTAAGTAGTATAAGCCGCATTGATTTTAACATAGTCATAACTCATATCACAACCATAAGCAATAGCATTTTCTTTGCCTTGATTTAAATCAATTATAATTTTCAAATTATCTTTGCCCATTATTTTATTTATTTTTTCAATATTAAAATTGGTCATAGTTCCATTATTGACTATTTTTTCATTATCAAAAAAAATATTAACCTTATTCTCCTTAAAATTAGTATCTGAATTTCCCATTGCACACATTATCCTTCCCCAGTTTGGATCATTACCAAATACAGCGCATTTGACAAGATTTGAACTAATAACAGATTTGGCAAGTTTTTCTGCATCTGCTTTTGTAGTTGCATTTTTTACCTCAACTTCAACAAGCTTTGTAGCTCCTTCCCCATCTTTTGCTATTTTTCTTGCCAGCTCTATGCAGACATAATCAAGAGCATTTTGAAATTTCTGTTCATCAACTTCTCCAGCCAAACCATTTGCCATTACAACTACCATATCACTCGTACTTGTGTCCATATCAACACTTACCATGTTAAATGATTTATTGACTGAATTTTTCAAATAAGAACTGAGATTTTTTGACGGAATCTTTGCATCTGTTGTTATAAAACACAGCATTGTAGCCATGTTAGGATGTATCATTCCAGAGCCTTTTGCTATAGCGCCTATTGTAAAATTATCAGCCTTAACTGCAATTTCCTTTTCAACTGTATCTGTAGTCATTATTGCTGTAGCAGCATTTGGATTAATGCATAATTCACTTTTTATTCCTCTAATTCCATTCTTTATTTTGTCCATGGGCAAAAAAGCTCCTATCAGTCCTGTTGAGGCTACAAGTACATTGTTAGCATTAATTCCAAGTTCTTTGCCTGCACTTTTTGCTGTATCTTCAGCATCCTTTATTCCTTTCTTTCCTGTGCATACATTTGCAACACCACTATTGATAACTACTGCTTGCGCTCTCCCATCCTCAAGATGCTTTTTTGTTACAATAAGAGGAGCACCTTTTACTTCATTTGATGTATAAACAGCAGCTGCATCTGCCACAACCTCGGAAAAAATAACTGCAAAATCTAATTTTCCAGATTTCTTAATCCCCGAAGATTTTCCAAGAGCCTTGAAACCTTTAGGTGCGCAAACATTGTTTTTTAGAAATTTCATTTTTCCTCTAGAATTTCCTGCTTACTTTCTTATAAGCTTCCCTAAAAGGAATTCCTTTTTTTACAAGCTTGTAAGCTTCTTCTGTAGCGTAAAGCTGTTTAGTTAAGGCTTCTTTGCACTTTTTTTCATCAATTTTTATTTTTGGCACTACAAGAACTATCATCTTAATGCAGCTTTTCACTGTGTCCACTGATTTAATGACAGGCTCTTTTGTGAGCTGCAGATCGCGATTGTAACCAGAGATCAAGTTGCTTATCATGCTTTTGACCTTGAATTCTTCCCCTAAAACAACATGATATTTTGCCCTTACTAACTCTAATACATCAGGATTTTTCTTCTGCGGCATAATAGAGCTTCCTGTGCAGAACTCCTTTGGCAGCGATATAAAGCCAAATTCCTGCATGTTAAACAGCATTAAATCAGTTGCTAATTTGTTTAAATCAAGCATAATCTGGCTCAATAAATGCAAGATTGTTGCCTCAAACTTACCACGGCTCAACTGCGCATACATTGGATTGATCATTACTTTTGAGAAACCCATCAGGGAAGCAGTCATTTTTTTGTCTATCTTAATTAAAGGCACTCCAAAACTAGCAGCACTGCCCAAGGGAGATTTATCTATAATTGAATAAACTGCATCTAATAATTTTAGATCATCCTCTAATGAGGAAACAAAGGATCCAAGCCAGGTTTTTATGTCTGTGGGCATGGCTTTCTGCATATGCGTATATCCTGGAATCTTTATCTTTCCATATTTTTTTATTATTGCCACCAATGAACCTTTATACTGGCTCAATAGCGCTTTAATTTTCTTCAATTCCTCTTTCTCATACAAGCGTAAAGCAGTTAATACCTGATCATTCCTTGAACGGGCAGTATGTATCTTTTTTCCTGCAGCTCCATATTTTTTCGTAAGGTATTTCTCAATTGCTGTATGGCAGTCTTCATCCTCTTGATTAATTTTGAATTTGCCTTTCTGGTCGAGTTTTATGATTTCATTTAAACCCTTGATTATTTTATTAAGCTCGCTAGCGTTCAATATTCCGGTCTTCTTTAGCATCTTCGCATGCGCAATTGACGCTATGCAATCGTATTTTACCAGTTTTTTATCTAACAAATAATCATTGCCCACTGTAAATTTTTCAATTTCCTTATTTAAGTCATAATCTTTTTTCCAGAGTTTCATTTTCCTAACAACTTCAATATTATTGCTTTCTGCATGTGCAGCTTGTTTTCTGCCTGATCAAAGACAATGCTTTGTTTGCCGTCAATTACCTCTACAGTCTGCTCATAACCGCGCATAGCAGGCAGACAATTCATAAAAACAGCATCATTTTTTGCATTTGCCATTAATTCCTTATTTACCTGGTAAGGTTTGAATACCTTTACTCTTTCATCTTTCTGCTCTTTTGGGATATGATAACTCATCCACGAATCTGTATATACCATATCTGCATTAAGAGCAGCTTTTTTTGCATCATTTAATATTTCAACTTTACATCCAGATTTTTTTGAATTTTTTTCTGCAATTTTTACAATCCATGCTTGTGGTATATGTCCTTTAGGACAGCCCACTGAAATATCCATGCCAACTGCTGAGCAACCCAAAAGCAATGAATGAGCTATATTGTTGTTACCGTCTCCAACAAAACAGAGTTTTAAACCACTAAGCTTCTTTTTTTTCTCATAAATTGTAAGCAAATCAGACAAAATCTGGCATGGATGGAATATATCTGTTAAGCCATTAATTACAGGAACTGTTGCATTATTTGCCAGCTCTTCTATATCTTCCTGTTTAAACAATCTTGCCATAATTATATCGCAATATCTGCTGGATGCCTTTGCTGTATCTGCTATTGATTCTTTTTCTCCTAATGGAGTATCTTTTGTTTCCATGAAAATTGCATGATTGCCTAACTGTGTCATCCCAACCTCAAAAGAAACCCTTGTCCTTAATGACGGTTTTTCAAATATCATAAGCATTGTTTTGTTCTTTAAACTATCAGAATAATTTTCAGGATTCTTTTTTATTTTAGCTGCACAGCTAATTAAATCCAAAATACTTTCACTATTCCAGTCAATTAATGAAATTAAATGCATCATTTTTTTGATTTCTTTGCCGCTATTTTCTGCTGCAAACCATAAAACTTAATGAATGCTTCTGCTTCTTTGCCTTTCCATGCACCACATTGGGCATAGCTGCCAACTTTCTCATCTATTAACGAGTTTTTTGTTTTAATTTCAGATAAAAAAGCATTTTTATTACCTACTTTTATCTTTACTTTCCCGGATACAACTTTCTGATTTGCATCGTTAAATGCCTGGATATCTTTAATTAAAGGTTCGTAAAGCAATCCATTATAAGCAAGATCAGCCCATTCAATTTCAAGTACACCTTTTATTTTCTGCTGTTTTTTAGTAAGCACTGCTTTTTCCAGAGCTTTATGGGCATCAATCAACAGCATCAGACCTGGAGCCTCAAATGCCTGAATGCCTTTAATTCCTATTGTTTCATCTTCATAATAAATACCGCGGCCATATCCATGAGCTCCTGCTATCTTATTTAACTCAATTAAAATATCTGAGCCATGCATCTTTTTGCCATTTAAAGCTGCAGGAGTTCCTTCTTGGAATTCAATTTCCATATACTCTGGATTTTTC
Source organism: uncultured Methanosarcinales archaeon (assembly GCA_964650285.1). Taxonomy (GTDB): domain Archaea; phylum Nanobdellota; class Nanobdellia; order Woesearchaeales; family GW2011-AR4; genus JACPJP01. The sequence goes on from CAZYSP010000004.1 coordinate 16,442, forward strand.
TTTGTTACCTTTGTAATTTGCCACGCATCTTCTTTTGGCTCTTTTCCTTTATCGATTTCACTTCCGGATATTGTAACTCCGAAAATATTCGTGTTAATGGTGTATTTCTTTGCTTTCTTATCAACATTGAATCCCTTATCTTCCAGGTACTTTATTTCTTCAGGCCTTGTTATCATCAACTCTCTTATCGGAGCTATTATTTTAAGCTTAGAATTTAACGTGTTTATTGTAACATCAATCCTAACCTGGTCGTTGCCTGCTCCAGTACATCCATGTGCAACAAGTTTGGTATTTTCCTTTTTTGCTATTTTTATAAGATATTTTGCAATCGTGTAACGGTCAGCACACATATTTGGATAAATTCCCTGGTACAATGCATTGGCCTTGATTAAATTAGATATAATCTCATCAAAAATTTCCTTCTTAGCATTAATACTAATGTGTTTTATAGCTCCAAGTTCTTTGCTTTTTGCTTCAATCTCCTTTAGCTCTTTGCTACTCAAGCCGCCAGTATCAATTGTAGCTGTTACTACATCAAAGCCCTTTTCCTTTAAGTAAAGGACACAAAAACTTGTATCAAGGCCTCCTGAAAACGCCAAAATAACTTTTTGTTTCATAGGTCAGCTATAACAAGCCTTACTTTTTAAACCTGATGCCCTGTTTTAGACAAATTAGACAAAAATGTCTAATATTGGACATTAAAGGCAGAGGGACGAATGTCCCATACAAAACCATATGTTTAATTTCTATTAAATATGTCCGAAACAAAACATTTAAATATAAGTTCTAAACAAATTACTATTGAGCGATATATCTTTTTGAATAGAGTACCGCAAAGACCAAGATATATACGCTCCATTTAAAAAATCTGGAGCCGCAAAACGCAGCTTCCAGTTTATATTACTCATGCAAAAGGATCTTTCAGAGTGGATTGATGTAAGCAGAGTAGAAATTGATCACAAAATAGTAAAAGAAATCAACAAATCAATTACTCTGGAATAAAATTTCAGTTGGGGGTTATATAATTGGTTAACATAACAAAACTTACAGAGAGCTATATAGCAGAGCATCCTTTTGTAAAAGATTGCCTGAAAAAGGGCCTTATTAATTATTCTTCTCTAACCAGGCAGATATGCCTTGATTTAAAACTGTCTAAAAAAAATTTTGATGCTGTTTTAATTGCATGCCGTCGTTTTTATAGAAAAATAAAAACAGAAGCTACAATAGAAAAGAAAATTCTTAATATTCTGAAGAACAGCAAAATAGAAGTTAAAAATAAAATTAACGCTATAGTTTTGGAAAAGGACATTGTTTTTTCTAATTTGCTTGACATAGAAAAAGAGGCAAAAAAAATTCTGGAAACCTTCCATATTATTGAAGGCGCAACTGCAATAACAGTTATAACTTCCAATGAACTTGCTAAAAAGGTAAAACAGGTTTTTAGGAATAAAATTATTAAAGAAAACACTAATTTGGTAGAGGTAATATTAAAAAGCCCAAAACAAATAGAAACAACAGCAGGAATTGTTTCCTATATATATTCTTTGTTGGGAGAAAATGGCATAAATATAATCGAAACTTTAAGCTGCTGGACTGATACAATATTTCTAGTTGAAGAAAAAGACTTAAGCAGGATTATGGAGTTTTTAAGATTTTGATTAATTACCCGACAAATCCCTTATCCTCCAGATAATGCCCTAATTTTTCTTTTTTCGCCTGAAGATAATCTTTATTTTTTGTATGAGGTTTTATTATTAATGGAACCCTTTCAACAATTTCAATTCCATATTTCTCTAAACCTTCTATTTTTTTTGGGTTATTAGTCATCAACCTCATTTTTTTCACCCCCAAGTCAGCTAGAATTTGAACTCCAATTGTATAATCTCTTTCATCTGCTTCAAATCCAAGTTTTTCATTTGCTTCAACAGTATCCATTCCTTCATCCTGCAAGCTATAGGCTTTAATTTTATTCAATAATCCAATTCCTCTACCTTCTTGTCTAAGATGAAGAAGAACTCCACCCTCTTTACCAATCATCCTCAAAGCCTTATCTAACTGCCCATTACAATCACATCTTAAAGAATGAAAAACATTGCCAGTAAGACATTCTGAATGAACTCTTACCAAAACATCTTTATTGTTAATTTCTCCTTTAACCAATGCAATATGGTTTAATCCTTCATTGTCTTCATAAACAATTGCAGTAAAATCACCATACTCAGTTGGTAATTTCGAGGATTCCTTCCTTCTTATTTTTGCATCCATCTTATGTCGCAAATCAAACCGGTTATTTAAACATTATTATAACATTATAGATCTGTGTATACAAAATCAATAGAAACAGCTTACTCTTTATCTTCCTCTTCGTCTTCTTCCTTTTTTTCTTTCTTTTCTTCGTCAGCTTCGTCGTAGCCTTTCATAAACCCTGCTTCCTCAGGGCTTATCTCTCCTCCGTCCACTAGCTCTTCTCTGCCTTCCTCATCGTATACTGTCTCTTCCTCTTTTTCCTCACTTTGTTCTTCTTCAGGCATTTTTAAACCAAATCCAAAATTTAAGAACTAGTTTAAAAAGTTTTCTATACACCATCCCGAATTTTAGTATATTGCCACTATCCTTAAATTAAAACAAACAAATTTAAATAAACCCCTATTTTTCCATTTTCAGAGTTTTATGATTTCACATAAAAAGTATATTGATATTGCTATAAAGCTGGCTGAGAAAGGCAGAGGCTATGTAAGTCCGAACCCTCTTGTTGGATGTATAATTGTTAAGAGGGGCAAGATTGTAGGCCGTGGTTATCATAAAAAATACGGGGAAGAGCATGCAGAAATAAATGCTTTAAAAGCAGCTGGAAAAAAGGCAAATAACGCAACCATGTACGTTAACATTGAGCCTTGTTCTCACTGGGGAAAAACCAGCCCATGCACAGAAAAAATTGTTGAAGCTGGCATCAGGGAAGTTATTGTGGGAGTAGAAGACCCCAACCCCTTAGTGGATGGGTATAAAGAATTAAAATTCCGTGGCCTAAAAACAAGAATAGGCATTTTAAGGGACAAAGCAAAAAAACTAAATGAAGCTTATATAAAGTATACAAAGACAAAAAAGCCTTTTGTAATCCTGAAATTGGCTATGAGCCTTGATGGGAAAATAGCAACCTCTAGTGGTGATTCAAAATACATAACATCCAGGGCAGCTAGAAAATATGTGCATCAGCTAAGAAATGATGTTGATGCTGTTATGGTTGGAATAAATACAATTACAAGAGATAACCCAATGCTGGATTCAAGGCTTGTCAAAGGAAAAAATCCTAAAAAGATAGTAGTTGACTCAAGCTTAAAAATATCAGAAAGATCAAAAATTCTTAAAGAACCAAGCAAAGTCATAATTGCAACAACAAAAAAAGCACCCAGAAAAAAGATAGATAAATTACAGCATAAAGGTGCTAGGATAATAATATTAAATCCAAAAAAAGGGCTGGTTGATTTGAAAGAACTGGCAAAAGAGCTCGGAAAATCTGAAATAGCATCTGTTATGATAGAAGGAGGCGCAGAATTAAGCGGAAACGCTATAAAAGAAGGAATTGTAGACAAGCTTTTGATATTTACTGCACCAAAGATAATTGGCAATGGTTTAGGGCCAATAAAAAATCTGGGCATTAAAAAAGTCAACAAAGCCATCAAGCTAAAGAACATTTTAACAAAAAAGATAGGAAAGGACTTTCTGGTAGAGGGAAATTTAAAATAAAAAAAGAGTTTTGTCAAATAAATAGAGCCAAGTTATTTCTAATATAGGGGAGGTGGGTGGGAAAAATCACCAAATGATATTAATTAAAATGTTGTGTATCATAACCAAATAATATCTACAAAATGATATTAAGATGCAACATTTTGTCTAAAGTCCGCTCTGGCATAGCTTGGCTTAATGTCAAATTAATCGATAAGCTCATAAAAAAAGAAAACTATAAAAACCCCCTATTTAAACTACAAACAGATGGAATTCAGCAAAATAAAAGACGTTATTAATGACATTAAAAGAGGAAAGTTTGTCATTGTGGTGGATGATGAAAACAGGGAAAACGAAGGTGACCTAGTTCTTGCCGCTTCAAAGGTAACAGCCAATAAGATAAATTACATGATAAAATATGCCCGTGGTTTAGTGTGCATGCCGATTATAAGAGAAAGATTAGAGCAATTGGGTATACCTGCAATGGTAAATCATAAAGAAATCAATAGATGCATGTTTTCTATACCTATAGATTACAAAAACGGAACAACAACTGGAATTTCCCCAGCTGACAGAGCTGCTACAATAAGTGCTTTAGTTAATGAAAATACAAAAAATGAAGACTTTGCTAAGCCTGGACATTTATTCCCTATAATATACAAAGACGGTGGTGTTTTAGTAAGAGAGGGTCATACAGAAGCATCTGTTGATTTAGCTCGTTTAGCAGGATTATATCCTGCAGCTGTAATATGCGAAGTAATAAATGATGATGGAAGCATGGCAAAACTTCCTGACTTAATTGAATTCTCAAAGAAGCATAACAATATGAAGATTGTTACTATTAAAGATTTGGTTGATTATATAAAAAATAATCCTGATGCTAGTAAGGCAGAAGAGCAGAGTGTAGTTCTAGATACTGCAAATCAATAAGCTTTATAAATCGATATTCTTTACCACTACCTTATGGGAGTTAAATTAATATTATCCATTTTATTTGTAATCGGATTATTTTTAATAGTTAGTTGTACTTCTGAACCAAAAGTAGAGCCATCTGTGCCAACAATATACATAGCAGGAGCAGTTGAAGAACCTCAAGTAAAAACTTTTGTTGTTGGAGAAGAAAATTCCTTGTCATGGATTGAAGAGACAAAAGAAAAAAGGCACGAATTAAACATGATAAGATATTCTGAAGAATATGAAGATGAACTTGAAGAATTTGAGCTCAAAAGCAGACTAAAAAACGTAAGAAGATCTGTTGATAATGAATTAATTGTTGGGTTTGATGACGAGCTCGATAATCCAAGGTGGAAGGAAGTGGGTTCTTGAGTGTATAAAAATGATATATTCGTTAGTTAAATCTACAATACAACATTTCAATCCAGGCCTAATAAGTAGAACGTTAAGAGAAGTGAGACTGGGGGCAGCAATATCGTTAACACTTAATTATGTAGCTCAAGAATATAGTATATATAAACAAAACAAAGATAACAGAATATCCCCAACACTCATACAGCTTGAACTTACAACATATTGTCCTTGGAGATGCAAAGGTTGTTATATGCCTGTAGAAGAAAGAAAAGACAAAAAAGTAATTGATTTAGAAACAGCACACAAAGCTGTTCAGAAAGGAATTTCTTGGGGAATTAGGAATTTCAATCTAATTGGGGGAGAGACCATAAGTAGGGATACTGTACCTGTTATTGAAAGTTTAATTACAGAATATCCTTCATTGAGTTTCCATTGTTGTACAAATGGAATTTATTTATCTTCACAAAATGAGGAATTAGATGATATTGTTTTGAGGAATAACCTTAATATAGGGTTAAGTATAGATGGATTTAAGGAGACAAATGATGCTATAAGAGGCAAAAATTCGTATAGAAGTGTTATTTCAGCCGCAGAATATTTAAGTTCAAGAAGATCCCTTTATGGAGCTACTGTAACATTAGGACCAGAGAATATTGAAGAAGTTACATCTGAAGAATTCATGGATTTTCTGATATCCCATAGATTCCATTATGTAACATATGGCATTTCTCATAAAGTCGATCATGCCTCATGCAGCAATGCTCTTGAAGCATTAAAGTCATTAAGAAAAAAACCAATCTTTATTTATATTAATTCACTAGGTCATATAGACGATTTATCCCCGCTAAAAAGAGATAGGCTAATTTCTGTTGATAAGCGTGGTAAAATTCTTAACGACAGGGGAGAAAGAATACCTATTGCAGATCTTGATACAGATATAGAGGATATAGTTTCAAGTAAAGATTGGAAAAAAAGATTTACTTTAGAGTGGGCATTACACTCGAATAAAGAATCTAATTAACCAAAAACTATTTATTGAACCTCTATCTAAATTCTTATATGGACAAATTTAAAGAAGAAATAATTAAATCAATAAAAAAAAAGGTAAAAGCGGACATAGAATTGGAAATACCCCCAAAGCCAGATATGGGTGATTATGCTTTTCCCTGCTTTTCTTTGGCAAAAATTTATAAAAAAAATCCAAATGAAATAGCAAATGACCTATCAAAAAAAATAAAGAAAAGCAAATACATACAAGAAATAAAAGTTATTGGGCCATATCTTAATTTTTTTATTAATAAAAATGCATTAACTGAGGATACATTAAAAAGAATATTAAAAGAAAAAGATAAGTATGGTTCTTCTAATCTTGGAAAAAATAAAAAAATAATTCTTGAGCATACAAGTATTAACCCAAATGCAAGCCCTCATGTAGGCCGTGCAAGAAATGCCCTGATTGGTGATGCACTGGTAAAAATTCTAAGATTTCAGAAATATAATGTTGAAGTGCATTATTATGTAAATGATATTGGAAAGCAGATTGCAATGTTAGTTCTAGTAGCTCAAAACAAAAAAAATATCAAATTTGATGATTTATTAAAAATTTATATTGGTATATCAAAAAAAGTTGAAAAAAATGAAAAATTAGAGAAAGAAGTGTTGTTGCTTTTAAATAAGCTCGAGAATGGAGATAAAAAAATAATTAATGAATTCAAAAGAATTGTAAGCATATCAATTAAAGGCCAGACAAAAATTCTTTCTGAACTGGGCATTAAATACGATAAGTTTGATTATGAATCAACATATTTATGGAGCAAAAAAACAGATGAAACATTAAAATTGCTGGAAAAAACAGGCAAATTTTTCTTTGATAAAGACAACAGGTTTGTTTTGGATGAAAAAGGCTTTGAGTTGGGAATGAAAGTTCCTGTTTTGGTCTTAACAAGAGGCGATAGCACTTCATTGTACCCATTAAGAGATATTGCTTATGCGTTAGATATAGGCAAAAAGGGAAAAAACGTTGTTGTGCTGGGAGAAGATCAAAAATTATACAACGAGCAGATAAATGCCGCTTTAAAATTATTGGAAAAAAAGCCAAGAAAAGCAGTTTATTATTCTTTTGTACTATTAGAAGAAGGAAAGATGTCCACAAGAAAAGGAAATATAGTTTTGCTGGAAGACTTTATGGCAGAAGCATTAAAAAAAGCAGGAGGGGAATTAAAGCAGAGATACAAAAAAATTGACACTAAAGCTGCAAAAATAATTGGTTATGGTTCATTAAAATACGCAATCCTGAAAGTAAGTCCTGAGAAAAACGTTATCTTTAACTGGCAGCAGGCATTAAACTTTGAAGGCGAAACAGCACCTTACATACAGTATGCTTATGCAAGAATAAGCTCAATAATAAAAAAGCATAAGAAAGCATTGCCAAAAACCGCTAATTTTTCATTATTAGACAAAAAAGAGGAAATAGAATTAATAAAAAAATTATCTGCTTTCCCTCAAATTGCAGAAAAGGTATCTGTTGAACTTAGACCAAACATAATCGCAAATTATGCTTACGAACTAGCAAAACAATTTAATGAATTCTACCACATACATAATATTTTAAAAGAAAAAGAAGAAATAAAGAAAGCAAGATTATTGTTAGCAAAAAGCGTGCAGCAAACATTGAAGAACAGCTTGAATTTACTTGGTATAGATATTTTAGAGAGGATGTAAAACCAAACATTTATATAGCATTAAACCCATAAATTGACAATATAACATTAAAAAACTATTACGGAGGTATAAAATGGGCGGAGGAGATGGTTGCTGTTAATTCAGCTAAATAAATTAAATTTTATTTTTTTCTTTTTCTTATATTCTTCTTGCAAAGCTGATAAAACCAGAATGTCCTATTTGCTGGCTTCTGGGCCTTACTTTTCTATCATCAATTTCCCATTCTCTTTCAATAATTTCAGAAGTCTTTACATGAACAAAATTTTCATTATGCTCTATTTTTTTAATAAAATCCATGCTTTGCGGTATTGTTGGGCTGTAAGAAACTAAAAAACCACCTACTTTCAAAGCTTTCTTAGCAACATCTACCGCTCTCCAAGGTTCTGGTAAATCAAATGTAACCAAATCAATATTTTTCTCGTCAACACCTTCATAAATACTTTTATGTTTAATTTCAATATTCTTTAATCCCAAATAATCAATATTCTTTTTTACAATTTCAATAAAATCTTCCCTTATTTCATATGTAACAACTTCTTTGACAATATTTGCCAGAAAACAACATAATGCTCCAGAACCAGAGCCAGCATCAACAACTTTGCTGTTATTGTTAATTCCGGTTTCTGCCGCAATTAATCCAATATCCTTCAAAGGTATAATCTGGGCATCTCTTTTAATTTTTTTGTACAAATCAATAAAATAAGGATCAAAAACAGTAAATTCTTTTTTTGTGTTGGAAATTACTTTGCCTGTTTTTTTCCTCAAATCATTTTTTTTAAAAAAGCCATACTTTGTATGGAAATCCTTACTTGTATCTTTAATCAGAAATTTATCTTTCTTATTCATCAAAACTTTTGCCATAATAAAATCTAGAATAAGTGCAAATTTAAAAACATTGTTATAAAATAAAAAATTTATTTCTTCTTTTCTAAAAAAATACGGGTCAGAAGGGATTCGAACCCTCGACCTACAGCTCTCCTCTAATGAATAGAAGGCTGTCGCTCTTTTTGGCTTCGCCAAAACCTTCTCGAAACAGGTTTCTCGAAGTATCCAAGCTGAGCTACTGACCCATTGACAAGAATAAGTTTTATTATTTCTTTATAAATGTTTATTTAAATCTATACTGTAAGAAAAGATTCATAGCAAAAAAGAATATCAAAGCAAGGCCCATTAGCACTACTAAAGCCCAAACAAGCCTCTTGTCATTGCCAAAGCCAAACGGAATAAACCCAATAAAACCACCAACTGCTACTTTAGTATCCTTATTTGTACTTGTTAAAGCACCTATAAAGACTAATGCAAAGCCTATTAAGATTACTAAAATGCCTATTGGTATTAGATTATTGTTCATGTTGGATTTTATAGTTTTTTAGATATTTAATTGTTTTGTTAGATTTTATTGCTTTTAAAATATATTCCCCAGTATATAATCAATCCGAAAGCTTTATATATGGGCAATATAGATATTCGTATACTAGTTTAGTAATAAGTTTATGTCAAAAGGGACATAAACGATATCATATACGAGGACAAAACGATCATATCAATTGACCTTTCACGTATGATATCTAGTCCCTTTTGTCCTTAAAAATGGAACCAGAACTAAAAAATTTTACAGACAATGTAGATGCCTGGATAAAGCAGATAAGAAAGGAATTTACAAATTTTTCAGATATACCTAATGTTGTTAGTGAGAACACTGATAATGTACAACACAATTATGAGCTCATATACGAGCTAAAAGACCAGATAGAAGAGCTAAAGCAGGAAATAAACGCACTAAAACTTATCCAGATAATAAGCCTCAAGAAAAGCAAGCAAGAGCAGCATAAGAAGATCAGCTAATCTCATTTACTATTTTCTTTAAAGCACTGTCTACAGCAACAAAAAGATTTCTTTCCACAACTTCAGAAACAATAGGCTTTCCATCATTTATAAGCTTTATATGTATTTCATACTTGCTGCTTTTTTCTGTTTCATGAACAGGCTTCATTGTAACACTTAACTTCTCAAACTTCTCAGAAATCTCAGACAATCTTCTGCCATAATTGCCTATTATTTTCTTTAACACAACCATAGAAGCGCCATCAATATCCCCAAAGCCGGAAAGCTCTATATTTCCGCCTAACTGTGTAGGTTCATCCATAACAGCCCCCAAACAAGCTATTCTTGGATTTGATGTTTAAATAGTTTTTGTTTTGATTAGCTGTGCCTAATTTAGGGGAGGTGGGTGGGAAAAATAAAGCAACGACTTCAATTAAAATGTTGTGTATCATAATCAAATGATATCTACAAGATGATATCAAGATGCAACATTTTGCCTAAAGTCCGCTCTGGCACAGCTATCGTCAATAACAAAATATAAATACCAGCTAAAGAAATTCAAACTTTATGGAGCCAATACAAATCATAGGGATAAAAGATCTAGATGAAATGGAAGTAGAGTCTATTAACAGGCTTGCCAACAGATATTATGGCAAAGTCCAGAGGGAAATTAAAAACATCACTTCTTTAGTGGTTCATATAAAGAGTATTAATAAAGAAGGAAGGCAGAAAATTTATTCGGTCCATGTAAAAGTAATTGCTCCAACTAAAGTATTTGCTTCTACAAAAACAGAAGATTGGAATTTAGAGAAAGCATTACATGGCTCTTTTAGAAATATTATAAGAGAAATGCAGCACAGACTGCATACAGACGATCAGCATGACAAAACCCGTTAATTCTAAAATTGCAACCTTATGCCAGATTGAAGGATTGAGTTGTTTCGGCTGCTGCGGAAATGATTACAGCCATAAAAAAAAGCTGATGAGAGACATAAGAAAAAATACATTTGAGTTCAAAAAAACTAATTCAGTTAGTTCTTTCATGACCAGAACTACAGACTTAAGATCTTCTGGTATTTGCGCTAATGTTGTTTTCAAAGATGGAAAATTTTTCTGCCCAGGACATCCTACATTGCATTATGGCAGGGATTATAGGGAGATAGATCCGGATTGTGAAAGAGATAAAGATGACGGATGCAAAGCTTATATTTTATTTCAAAAGTGGAGCAAAGAAAAGCAAAAACAATTTCTGGATTTTATCAAATCAAAAAAACTGGATAGCTATATTTATTCTATAAAGATGGACAATAATTCTTTGCTGAAAGAGTTTGAGAAAAAATAGCGGGGAGAAGATTTGAACTTCCGACCTGAGGGTTATGAGCCCTCCGGGCACTCCTGACTGCCCTACCCCGCTGTATAAAAAATAAGAATTAATGCTTCTTTAAAAAGATTGCTGATAAAAACTATCCTCTTTTCCCAATAATCTGAACATTTCCTTTAAAGTCAACAAAAGTGATTTGATCTCCTTCATTAAGTTCATTACGCAGTTCTTCTGGAGCACTGGCATCTACTGTTTCATAACTTACATTGTCCATTATCTGCACTTTATCATCTGTTTTTGAAATAACCTGGCCTGTTTTCTTTACTATATCAACAATCTCTACCTTGTCTGTATGATGCATATTTATACTTCTTTCTCCTTTTCCTGTTAGGTCTTTAATGAACAGCTTTAGTTTGCTGTGAGAATGAGTGCCATAAACAACTATTTCTTTTCTTATAACCTGGACAGGTTCATTATTCTGGATAAAGTAACTTCCCCTTTTAAGTTCTGATGCAGATGCCATTTTAAAAAACGCCGAGGGTGAGATTTGAACTCACGTGCCCCGAAGGACAAAGGATTTTTATGACAGTCCTTGAGGAAAATAGTCCTAGCAATCCTTCGCAATGGCCAGGCTATGCGACCTCGGCATTAAAGAAAGTAATTGTAATTTTATTTATAAAACTTATTATAAAATCTGATAAATATCAATATCTTTTTAAATAAAAAAATCAAAAACAAACAAATGAAAAAAATATTGTCGTTTTTAATGTTTATTTTTCTTTTATCTAATTCAATTTATGCACAGAATGGTGATGATTGGTTCTACAATAGTCAAAACCTTATCATAAATATTGATGTTTCTTCAGAAGCGAAAATAGAGCCAAAATCCTCTGATTACAGTGTAAAATACATTAATATAAACCTGTCTCATTATCCTTATGAGAGCTTTAATCAAAAAGTAATTAATTTTGAAATCGAGCCAGAAGCAGATATAGAAAGCAATGCAATACTCTATAACTGGCAGAACCCAAGAAACAGGGTAACTTTCGGATACAAAACAACAATCAGGACAAACAGCAATATCATTGAAGTAAAAGACAAAATAAAATTTCCTGTCCTGGATCTGCCAGAAGAGCTTGAGCAATATACACAGCCAAGCGAAATAATTAATTCTGATGACGAGGATATAATCGGTTTTGCTTCAGAGATTGCAGAAGGAGAAGATGATTTATACATAGTTGTGCATAAAATAGCAGAATGGACAAAAAGCAACATAGAGTATGATTTAAGCACTTTAACTGAAAAATCAAGTTTAAAAGCTTCATGGGTTTTAGACAACAGGCAGGGTGTCTGTGATGAATTAACTTCTTTGTTTATTGCAATGCTGAGATCCTTAGGAATACCCGGGAAATTTGTATCAGGAGTTGCTTATACAGAAAATGAATTATTTCCGGAAAACTGGGGAAGTCATGGATGGGCAGAAATATATTTTCCCGGTTATGGGTGGATTCCATATGATGTAACTTACGGCCAGTTTGGCTACATTGACCCAACGCATGTAAAGCTAAAAGAATCTGTTGACAGTGGTGAGCCTTCTGCACAATACAGGTGGGTGGGGAATATAGACTTAGAAACAAAAGATTTAGACATTGACGCTTCTTTACAGGAAACAATTGGAAGAATAAAAAACCCTGTCAGCCTGGATGTTAATGTTTTAAAGCAAAACATTGGCTTTGGCTCCTATAATCTTATAGAAGTTATTTTAGAGAATCTTGAAGATTACTATATTTCATCAGAGATTTACATATCAAAACCAGAAGAAGTCGAATTAACAGAAGATTTTATTAAAAATATCTTATTAAAGCCAAATGAAAAGAAAAGTGTTTTCTGGATTGTTAAATTAACAGATAATTTACAGAAAAATTTCATTTATACATTCCCCATGACTGTAAGCACATTAAGGGGCTCTAAAGAAGATACAGAGTTTGAATCAAAAAAAGGAGATATTACTTACTCGTTTGAGGAAATAAATAATATACTGGGACAAAAAAAAGAGGAGGAAAAAAAGATTTATTCCAGGGATGTAAAAATTGACTGCAATATCGATCAAAAAGAATTCTATTATTATGAAAAAGCCCTGCTTAAATGCAAAATTAAAAATATTGGAAATACTGTTTTAAAATCTCTGAATGTATGTTTTGAATCTGAATGCTCTAAAGCAGATTTAGGGATTGTGCAGGAAAAAAGCTTTAACTATACTGTTGAAAAATCTGTAACAGGAAACCAGGAATCAATCTTTAAAGTAAAAAATGCTGTCGTTTCAAAAGCAGAATATATAGGGTACAATATATTGGATGAACCGGAAATAAAAATAAATGAAATAGAATCACCTGATGACATTGAATACAATGATCAATTCAAGATTAGTTTCTTATTAAGCAAAGAATCAGCATCAATCCCATATAATCTGGAAATCACCTTGTCCCGGAATAACTTCAAAAAAACATGGACTCTAAAAGAGCTTTCTGAAGACAGGAAATTTGTAATTAACCTGCTTGGCAAAAACTTAAGGAAAGGGCTTAATGAATTTGATATTATTGTCAAATATGAAGATGGAAATGCAAGGCCTTATGAAACAAAAGAAACATTTTCTGTTGAGCTTACTAACGTTACTCTAATCCAGAATATTATGTTGGCATTAAACCAGTTTGTATTGTTTCTTGAGAATTTAGTGTCGTGAATTATAAATTCTTTCCATATTGTAAACAATTAATTTCAACCATTTTCAAATTCTTTTCCATATTGTAATTAAATAAAAACCCATAAATTTATAAAGAAAACAGTATTTTAGGGTATTATGAACAACGAAAACAAATCAAATATTGAAAGAATAGTTCCAGACACATCTGTTATAATAGAAGGATTGCTGTCTGACAAAATAAGCAAGAATGAAATTAAAGCAAATGAAATAATAATTCATGAAGCTGTTTTAGCAGAGCTGGAGCACCAGGCAAATTTAGGCAAATCCATTGGTTTTGTTGGTTTAGAGGAGATTAAAAGAATAAAGGATATTGCAGCTAAGGATGGTTTTAAGTTTTCTTATATGGGTGATAGACCAAGAGCAGCTGAAATAAGGCATGCTTCTTTGGGAGAAATAGATGCTTTAATCAGACAACTTGCTTATGATGAAGATGCCACCTTAATAACATCAGATAAAGTGCAGTCAGAAGTTGCTTTAGCCCGCGGTATAAAAGCAATTTATTTCAGAGGACCAGAAAGAGGCTTGAAAAAATTAAAGCTCGAAAGATTTTTTGATGAAACAACTATGAGCGTTCATTTAAGAGAAAATGTAATGCCTTATGCAAAAAAGGGAATGCCTGGAAGCTGGGAATTTAAGGCTTTAAGGAAAGCTGTTTTAAAACAAGATGAGATACAAGAAATAACTACAGAATTAGTTGAAGAAGCTAAGCTAAGGAAAGATGGTTTTATTGAAATAGAAAGAGAAGGTTCCACAATAATCCAGCTAGGAAAGTTTAGGATTGTTATGACTAAACCCCCTTTTTCAGATGGTTGGGAAATAACAGCAGTAAGACCAGTTAGGAGATTAAACTTAGAGGACTATAAATTAAATGAGAAACTTAAAAGAAGAATCTCAAAGCAGGCAGAAGGTGTTTTAGTTGCAGGTTCCCCAGGCATGGGTAAAACAACTTTTTCTCAAGCATTAGCTGAATTTTACGCTTCTCAAGATAAGATTGTAAAAACAGTTGAAGCTCCCAGAGATTTAATTTTACCTGATAAAATAACACAATATGCTATAAGCCATGGAAGCTCTCAGGAAATTCATGATATATTGCTTTTGTCAAGACCCGATTATACCTTTTTTGATGAGATGAGAAACACTAATGACTTTAAATTGTTTGCAGATTTAAGGCTGGCAGGAGTTGGAATGATTGGTGTGGTGCATGCAACAAGCCCTATTGATGCTATACAGAGATTTCTTGGTAGAGTAGAAATGGGTGTTATTCCACAAGTGGTTGATACTGTTTTTTTCATTAAAGACGGATTTATTAACTGCGTTCTTTCATTAAAAATGACAGTTAAAGTTCCATCTGGAATGACAGAAGCAGATTTAGCAAGGCCAGTAGTTGTGGTCAATGATTTTGAGACTGAAAAATTAGTTTACGAAATATACAGCTACGGCGAACAAACTGTAGTAGTTCCTGTACAGGAAACTAAAAAAGAAGCTAAAAAAGGAATTCATATGCTGGCAAAATTTGCAATAGAGGATGAGATAAGAAGATATTCAAGAAATGCAGAAGCTGAAGTAGTAAGTGACAATAAATGCATTGTTTATGTTCCTGAAAGGGATATTGCAAGAATCATAGGAAAACAAGGGAAAACAATAGAAATGATTGAAAAAAGCCTTGGAATGAGCATTGAAGTTAAAGAATTAGGAGAAAAAGGTTATGTAAAAGATAATACTGAAAACAAAGAACAAGTTGAGGTTCCTTACAAATTAGAAATTGACGAGAAAAATATAAAACTTAATTTAGACATTAAGATGCAAAACAAAGACATTGATATTTACCTTAATAATGAGCTTTTAATGACAGCAAAAGCAGGTAAAACAGGATTAATAAAAGTAAAGAAAAATAACAATATAGGAAAGGTAATTCTTGATGCTGTTAATAGGGGAGAAAAGATAAGGTTAGTTATCTAATATGATTTTCGAACAGATTCCAGTAGGAATTATGCAGAATTTTTCCTATATAATTGGAGATGAAAAAAGCAAAATAGCAGCAGTAGTTGACCCTGGCTGGCAGGTAAATAAGATTTTGGAAATTGCAGAAAAACATAAATTAAACATTAAAATGATTTTAATGACACATACGCATCATGATCATGCCAATGGTGTTAAAAGCATTGCAGATGCTACAGACGCAACAGTATATGTCCATAAGGAAGAAATAAACGAAATCAAGAAATTAGGAATTGATAAAATTAAAGCAATAAAGGATAATGATGAAATTAAAATTGGAAAAATAAAAATCAAAGTTATTCATACACCTGGGCATACCCCTGGTAGTGTTTGTTTTTTAATTAATAATAAAAAATTGATAACTGGTGACACATTATTTGTTGAAAACATTGGTCGCGTTGACTTACCAGAAGGAGATGCAAAAAATATGGCTAACAGCTTAAAGAAATTAAAAAAATTAAATGACAACATTGAGGTTTATCCAGGCCATGACTATGGCTCAAAACCAAGCTCTACAATTGGTTATGAAAAGAAGAATAATTATCATATGAGAGGTTAGAAATAGAGTTTTTTAAACAAATTATCAATTTACTAAAAAGAATCTAATTCGTTGTGGGTGTCACATACGGTGTTGCACTAACAGGTTGAATTAAGTATCTGTCAATAGTTATCTCAATCTCACCTTTTGCATCTTCTAAATTCACATCTTTTAAACTTACGTTACTGACAATTTCAACCAATGCTTTGCGTGTATCCTCCCCTTTGAGCTCAGGATATCTCTTCTGGAAATCTCGACCTTGGAATCCAAACAATTCATCATCAGAATAGAATGAAATTCCTTTTTTTGGGATAATATCTTTACCTATCTGTCTTAATTCAATATTCTGCCCTAGGTCCACTAATCTGTAATCTTCAGGATAATCTCTCAAGTCTAAATAAAATTCATCAAGACTTTCCGCTTCCGGAGGTAATGTCTCACCAATCATATCGATTAAATCTGAAAGTTCCATTTTTCTTTCAATAACGCAAATCCTTTTTAAATTCTTCTAAAAAACTATCTAACCAAACTCTTAGTTAACTCCAAACTGCATTCATCAAATTCATTCATCTGGCAGAAATTGTCTTTTATTTTATCAGCAACTTGCACACCACTAAATTTAATTTTATTATTAATCAAAAATGCTGGAAAACTATTTATGCCAAGCTCCTTAACAATTTTAGCATCTTCATTATGCTTCTCAAAATCAACCTTCCCATCAAATGCTCCTAAAAATTCCTGCAGGTTTTCTTCTGCTTTTGTGCTTGCACTTTGATCTTTTTTAACAAATAAATCAAGCTTATTAGGTATTTCTTCCCTTTCAATGTAGTAATTTGCATTTGCTACAGTGTTTTTCATTACATAACTACTATCAACTTTATCAAAAGCATTAAAGAATTTATAATAATTATAAGCTTGCTGTAAGCTTGAATTTAATATGTAAGCAGGCAAAGCAGTTATATCCAACTTTTCAGCAATTTCTTTGCCTTCTTCTGTTTCAAAATCTAAATTTTCCATATCAACAGTAGGAAAAAAACCATTAAGTATAGATAAAACTCTTCCAGTGTCGCAGTTAAAGCAGTTTTTATTGTTTAAAACCATTAGTTTAACCTCAATATCTTCAATATACTCACATTCTGAACTTTCTTTGCCAGGATTATTGCATTTCCCTATGCTTCCTTCTCTAACGCAGTCATTATCAGAACTGCAAGCTACTAAGCTCAATGCCTTATCACCCGATACATCAACACCCGACTCTGAAAAAAAGAAATACCATCCTATAAAACCTAAAATCACAATAATTGCAATATAGGTAAATATTTTCTTACTGTCTTTTTCCTCTTCAACTATAGTTACCCGCGGTTTTTCTTCTACTGGCTTTTCTTCCTTTTCAACCTCAGGTTTTCCCTCAACCTCTCCTAATTTTTTTTGTTTCTCTTCTTTTATTGATTCTTCTTCCTCATGCTCAACTTCTTTTTTAAGTGGCTCTTTCTCATCTACAGCATCTTTTTTTAACTCAACTTCTTTAATTTCTATTTTTTTTTCTTCCTTTTCAACCTCAGGTTCTCCCTCAACCTCTGGTTTTTCTTCCTTGACCTCTTCTTTAATTTCCTCCTTTTCCCTAACTTCTGGTTCTTTTTTTTGTTCCAGTTCATTTAATTTTGCATCAATTCTTTGCTTTGCATTTTCAAATTCTTCTTTTGTTATGACATTCAGCTCAAGACTTTCTTTCAGGAGCTTTAATTCCTCTCCCAGCTTTTCTTTTTCTGACAGCATTTACCCACCTATTAATGTTTTCAATATAGCTTTGAACTCATCCTGCTCTTCAATACCCAATTTTCCAACACGCTTGTATTTACATCCCAAAACAGCAGTAGGGACAAGCTTATTTGGGCTGTATTTTTTGAATAATTCCACTTCTTCTTTAGGAACACCTTCCTCTTTTTTTGATGTTAACAAATCATCACCAGTATCAAGGCTCCAATGAAATGCCTCAATGCTTCCATCAAACTTCTCAACCAAATTTT
This sequence comes from uncultured Methanosarcinales archaeon, assembly GCA_964650285.1. GTDB lineage: Archaea > Nanobdellota > Nanobdellia > Woesearchaeales > GW2011-AR4 > JACPJP01. Next base: position 34,663 of record CAZYSP010000004.1, read on the forward strand.
TAAAAACATCAATACTTTCATTGCAAACTTCGCAAAAACTTGTTGTATATAACCTTATAATTGGCTTCTCTTGATCACAAACTTCGTCATCAGTTTCTTCAAAACTTCTTAATACAAGCTTTTCAATATTCTCCGGAAATATTTCAATGTCAGAATTGTCTATTAAACTATCCATATATTCCTGAAAAGCATCATCATTTTCATTAAAAAACAAACCTTTTTCTTCAATAAAACCAGTATTTGCTTTCTCCAAAAGCTTCATTATAACAGCCCTGGTTTCAAATGATTTTTTTACATCATCAATTGTAATGCCACTTGACCTTAAATCATTTTCAAACTCATCCAAAGTCAATCCACTCCCTATTATAAAAATCCCTAAAAGCTGTTCAACATCTTCTTCAGTTGCTTTTATGTTCTCTTTTTTAGCTTCCTGCACTAGAACTTCCTGTGGAATTAAGGATAATACCAGGAAATCCTGCTTTGTAACAACATCCCTGTACTCAGGAATAACAGATGTCCTATACCACCAATCCAGTTCTTCTGTTGTTATTTTATCTCCATTCACAACAGCAACTACATCTTTATTGAAAGTAGGAATATTTACAAAATAAAATAAATATGCCACTACTGCAATAAAAACAAGAAAAATTCCGAGCACTATTCTATTTTCCTGCTTTTCTTTTGCTTTTTTGCGTTTTTTGTTAGAATTTTTAGGGGTTTTTTTCTTCATTTTATCATTCATTACTGCTACAAAGTCTCTACCACCCCTTTTTTGAATATGGAGAATATAATTGGTAAATAAAGCTTTCGGATTTTAGGCTATTGAGTATACTTTTAAGTTAATTTATTAAATATCAATATATTCACAAAAAATATGCCTTATTTCCTGGACATTGTTAAAAAATTAGAATATAAATCAGATAAACAAAGAAGAAATATAATCATTAATTTTTTAAACACTATTATTGGAGAATAAGATAAAGTTTAAATATTTCTTTACTGGCAACACTATAAAATGGCAATAAAAAAGATAAGAGAAGCCCTGGAAAAAAGAAGGCAGAGAAAAGCAGAGGAAATTGTTGAAAAAAATAAGCTTGAAAGCTACAGGGAAAATGAGCAGATGCAGAAAGCAGAGCAAATAAAAAAAGAAGCTGACAGGTTAGCTCATTTAAAGCAATACAAGACCGCAATTGATGAGTACAACAAGGCTTTGGAAATCTACCCCTTTGATGAAAAAGAACAAATATTCAAAAAGTCTGCTGAGTTCTTCTTTAAGCTTTACTACAACATTGCAGCATCGTACTCTTTCCTGAATAAATTTGACGAATCAATAGGATATTTTAACACTGCTTTGAAAATAGAAAATATCGACGATGAGAATAAAGTTAAAGCATTAATGAGCAAGGGAAACTGCTACTATCGAGCAAAACAACTTGTTAAGGGAGACTATGAGGAAGGAGCCTATAAAATAAGAATGGAATCTGATTTTGATGTTGACGAGAAAACAATAGAAACATTTAGAAAACTTGATGAAAAAGAGGGCTTGTTTAAGCTGGCTCATAACTGCTTTACAAAAACAACAGAGCTCGACAGGCACAATGCAGATGCGTGGTACAAAAAAGGCCATATGGAATTTTTAATGGACCAGATTAAGGAAGCAATGCTTTCTTTTGACAATGTATTTGAGCTGCAAAAAAACTATGAAAACAAGGAAGGCATAGAGCTTTTTGATGATATAAGGTCAGAAAAGGGGATAAAAGCCAAGCATTTGAAAGTTCTTGATAGTGATATGAAGTTCAAGACAAAAACAGGGCATTATGTCAGGGATAAAGCTGAGAAGATGATTGCTAATTTTATTTATGACAACAATTTGATGTTTCAATACAACATAGCTGTTACATGGGCAGACAAGGATGATTTTAAAGCAACTTTTTTCATTCCAAAGCTTGATTTGTACATAGAGCACTTTAAATTTGATAAAATCAAAGACTACCAGAAACTGATAAGGTGGAAGATAAAGCAGTATGAAAAGAACAAAAAGAAGCTTGTTTACACAACATCTGAAGACGAAGCAAATATAGAAGAAGCCTTAAAAATCAAGTTAAAACCCTATACTGTGTTGTAAAATGACATTTGGATTTTGGTTTTTTCCTTTAAAGCATTATTTTTTATCCACTCAACCCAACTTTATTCCACTAAAATCCTTCTTTACTTTTTCTTTCTCTGAATTTTTTACAATATCTTCAAAATCAGGAATCTTAACTGGAATTGCAAACTTTGAGAAATTAGAGCTTATTAAAGCATCTCCAATGTCTAAAGATGCTATATTCCTGTCATCCTCACTCAAATCCTGGCTAGCAGATTCAATAATTGCAGTTCTTTCAGGTTTCATTTCTATGCCCAAGATTATTTTAGTATTAATATTAGCTAAAATCTCTCTTGGTATTAAAGACGGCAGCTGGGTAATTGCTGTTAAGCCAACCTTAAATTTTCTTCCCTCACGAGCTATTGTTGAAAAAATATTTTGTCCGTGCTCCAGAGCCTCTTTTCCCAGAACCCTGGGAGCTTCTTCCAGAACAACAGAAATAACTGGTTTTTCATTTAAACTTCCATCCATTTTGTAGAATTTATAATTATTCAATAATTCTGTTGTAATTAAAGACCCAATTAAAATTTCAACTGAACCTGAGAAACTGGAAGTATCTATAATAACAGTCTTTCCATCTTCTAATTCTTTGCAGATGTCTGGTATTGTGTTGATTCCGGCATTTAAGTCAAAAATACCTTTGGTAATTATGTTTTCTCCGCCGATTTCCAAATCCAGTAAATACAATAATCTTCTTTTAACAACAGAGATTGTCTGCTCCATGAATGCGACTCCCTCCATTTTCCTTTCAAACAGGATACTTTTTATCCAGTTAGCGCCAAAATATTTGTAATATATTATCAAAGCCTGCTTTTGTGCATCAGAAAAATCCACAACACCATCAAAATGATGCGGCTTAATTGCACGCAAATTAATTTTAAGTGTTTTTGCACCTGCAGGCACATTTTTTGGTGTATAATAAACAACTTTTTCGCTTAAATTATGGTCTTTAAGCCCTGATTTATTCCTTCCATAGTATTCATCATGAGGATCTAAAACTAAAATTCCACAATATTCCTGATTAACCAGATTCCATAAAACATTTGCTATTAAATTGCTTTTTCCTTTTCCAGTTGTGCCAGAAATCAGAATATGATGGCTTAAAACCTTATTTCCTTCCAAATAAATAGGGACATCTAACATTTTGCTACCAGACCTTAGATTTCCAATAAATAAAGGATTTTGAGGCTTAGTTAAAAATGATAAATCATCTTTTTTTATTTCCCTTACTTCTGAGAAAAAAGATGGCATTAATTTGCTTACAAAAGCGTTATTATTCTTAATTGTAACCAGATTTTTCAATCCAGCAAGCATATAATTCCTTAGGTTTTTATCAAAAAACTCTGTATCAGTATTTTCTTCTAGGTTCAAACCAGAAATCAATTCTAAATTTTGTTGTGATATTTGAGAACCATAAATCAAATCAAAAACCTGCATCAATATCTTATTATCTCCGGATTCTGAAATTAATAACTCTCCTAACTCTAACTTTTGGCCAGATTTCTGCCTAACTAGTATTTTTCCAAACTCTCCGCTGATTACCTGACCTTTTGTTATAGGAACCATCCAGATATAGAATTTTTAGAATGTATATAAGTTTTTCTAGATATACCCACTAAACAAAAACCTTTATAAAACCAAAATACCTACTAGCTATGGGCTAGGCTGGTGTACTGGTCCTACACTGTAACTCTAAACGGACCTTATGAGAGGGCTGAAGCCTGGAAAGAGGCATTTGCTTAGCTTAGTGGTCTTGATTTCAACGTTGAGGTTCTGTCCTCTTGGGCTGTATTTTTTGGAAATCAGTCAGGATGGGAACATAGCAGCTGTAACCTTTTGATATGGTGCTTAGGGGGTAGCGGAACTGAGGAGAAATCAAGGTAAGCTGCTTTGCTTTGCTTGTGTCCATTTCCAGGCGCGCCCACTTATTTTTCTGATTAGGCATTATAAAAATACAAAGAAAAAAGTCCTCAAAAATTCCAAAGGAATTTTTGGGACACCAAAAATCGCAAAGCGATTTTTTGATGAAATAAAGAATTTACTCAACAGTTATCTTTCCGCCTACTACGCCATAGGCTATATTCTGCCAGTATTCATACTCTCCTGCTTCTGTAAATTCATGCTCGAATTTTTCTCCTGGCAGTATCCTATTGCTGTTTGTATAAGCCTTGCCATCCTTGAATATTATTAAATATGCTGCTTTTTCATCGTCATTTATCCATGTTACTGCACTTCCTGCACTAATTGTCAGCTCTGAGGGGTCAAAACCACCAGCTCCAACAGATCTTATCTCAGTTGATGTAACCTCTGCAACTTCTTCTGGTTCTGCAACAGCATCTCCGGTTCCCTCTGGCTCAACACTTGGTTCTGGCTCAGTTACAGGTGCTGGTTCAGCAGGCTGCTGAGCGCATGCACTCACAAATATCATCAAAACCAGAATTATTCCATAAAACAGCTTCATTTTTACACCCCACATGTTTTTTATTAAATTTTATTTGTTTATTTTATTCTTAACATACCCATTTAAATATTTTTGCTTTTTTCCAGTTGTAAAACATTTTTTACTGCAGCAATAGCAACCTCAATCTGCTTTTTATTGGGATTTTTAGTAGTAACTTTCTGCATAAGCAGTCCAGGCCATATAAACATCTTCATAACAGCATTTTTCTCATATTTTGCGCTTAACTTCAGAAATTCATAAGAAATGCCTGCAATTAACGGCAGCAAGGAAAACCTGATTAAAAATAAAATAGTCTTTCTTGGAAAAATGTGCATATTGGCAAGATTTGGAAACAGGTAAAGGACTATTGGCGTCAATATTGAAAAAACAAGTATACTTATAACCAAAACAATCATGATAAATGCAGTCCCGCATCTTGGATGCAATGTGCTGTATTTTTTCATATTCTTCACATCCAGCTTTTCTCCCTTTTCATAGCAATGTACAGCCTTGTGCTCTGCACCGTGGTACCGAAATAAAACCTTAACATCTTTCATTAAGGAAATAGCATAAATATACAATAAAAACATTCCAATTCTTATTATGCCGTCTATTAAATTAAAAAAGAATGGTTGCGTCTCTTCCTTAAAACCAATAATTAAAGTTAAAAAATAGGGCAAAGCCAGAAAAAGCAGCAATGCAAGACTTACTGCAAAAACAATTGTAAAAGCCATTTCCCATTTGCTTATTTTTTCCTCTTTTTCTGTCGCTATCTGCTGCTCTGCTGACCACATTATAGACCTCATCCCTAAAACCAGCATATCAATAAGATTGAAGAATCCCCTTACAATAGGAAGCTTGTAGAATCTGCCTTTTCTCTGCTTTATCTTTTCCTTTTTTGTTATTATTTTCTTATTTTTCCTGACTGCAACAACATTATATTTAGGGCCTCTGATCATTATACCTTCTATCACAGCCTGTCCGCCAATGTTTAGTTTTTTGGGCATTTTTTATGCAAAATATACTCTATTTATATTATTTGTTGTTTGGTTTTATTTTGATAATTATTTATATATTAAAAATTGTATTTTTTATTTATTGTACTCATTTTTTGAATTTATTGTTGTATTAAAGAACAAAAACTTAATAAGCAGCAAATATTGCACTATTTAATATGAAATGCCCTTACTGCAGTCATGAAGAAACCCAGGTAATTGACTCAAGAGATACAGAGAATCTGGAAGCAACAAGGAGAAGAAGAGAATGTTCAAAATGCAAAAAACGCTTTACTACATATGAGCGTGTAGAAGAAGCCGATATTGTTGTTGTAAAAAAGGATGGAAAAAGAGAAAGATATGAAAGACAAAAATTAATTAATGGAATCCTAAAAGCTTGTGAAAAAAGGCCCATACCTCTGGAAAAGATAGAGAAGATTGTAGATGACGTTGAGTCTGATTTAAGAAAGCGCGATTCAGTTGAAGTTGGCAGCAAAACAATTGGAAAAATAACAATGAGAAAACTTAAATCTTTGGATAAAGTTGCTTACATAAGATTTGCTTCTGTTTATTTGGAATTTGAAGATTTGACCAGGTTTGAAGAAGAACTGGATAAATTGCAGAAAAAATGATTATAGCTTTAACAGGCAAAAACGCATCCGGCAAAAGCGAGGTTGCAGAATATCTGAAAACAAAAGGATTTGTTTATTATTCTCTTTCTGATGTGTTGAGGGAAGAAGCTACAAAAAGAGGTTTAGAGCATTCCAGGGATAATTTGACTAAATTAGGAAATGGGTTAAGGGAAAAATTTGGAGCAAGTTATTTAGCAGCCCAAATTAATAAAAAAATAAAGCAGCAATTAAAGTCCAATAATAGAAATTCAATAATTAAAAAAAACAATGGTTTGATTAATAATAATGGATCAAAAATCAATGAAAAAAATAACAACGAAACCAATTTTGTAATTGACAGCATAAGAAGCCCTTATGAGGCAAAAGAACTGATGAAAAACAAGGATTTTATTCTTATTGGCATCGATGTCCCAGTTGAATTGTGTTTTAAAAGGCTGCTTGAAAGAAACAGGGTTGGAGATGCAAAGACATTGGAAGCCTTCAAACAACAAGAGCAAAGAGAAAATTTAAATAATACTACAAATCAACAGCTCGATGAGACATTTAAGTTAGCAGAAAAAGTTATTGTTAATGATGGCACTTTGGAAGAGTTGCATAAGAAAGTTGATGATTTATTATTACAACTAAAAAATAAACATTAATTCATATTAAAAATAAAAAATATTATTGGAATAAAAATAATGAATAAAAATGACAAGAGCAAGCTGGGAAGAGTATTTCATGAACATTGCAAAGCAGGTTGCTAGCAGAAGCACCTGTGAAAGGAAGCATATAGGCTCAGTTATTGTAAGGGATAAAACCATACTTTCTACAGGTTATAACGGAAGCATCAGGGGAATGCCGCATTGTGACGAAGCAGGGCATATGATGGAAAATGGCCATTGTGTTGCTACAATACACGCAGAAGCAAATGCAATCCTGCAAGCAGCTAAAAATGGCGTCATGATTGGCAATTCTGAAATCTACATAACCGCAAGCCCATGCTGGACATGCTTCAAGATGCTTGCTAACGCCGGAATAAAAAAAATCTATTATGGAGAATTCTACAGGGATGAAAGGATCTTTGATGTAGCAAAGAAACTAGGCATAGAATTAACACACATAAAAGTTGATCAGAGTAAGTTATAAAGATTGCACAATCTAACGTGCTGTCCAGCCGCCATCCACAACAAGATTATGGCCAGTTATAAAGCTCGATTCATCCAATGCCAAAAAAACTGCAGCATTTCCAATCGGCCTTTTTCTTTCTTTTGTTGTAGAACTACTTTATAAACCTCACGCGCAAATGTCCGGTGGTATAGTAAGAATTAGATGATCAAACACTCTCAGGCTTCCATAATCTTGCAATCCTGTCCTTTTCGCGCCATTTTCTTATGAAGTTCTTTACCCTTAACGGAAGGACAGTTTCAAGAAGTTCACTTTTTTCAGTCAGCTTGTAAAGCTCTTTTTTTAGCTTGTTGCTTAAGTCTTTATACAAGCTAGGGTCAGCATAAATCAAGCCTTCCTCAATTCTATGGTAAGCTGTAGTTCCTTCTGGAGCAAAAACTATGTAACCGCGTTTGCCCTTTAAAAGTTCCGAGTAAGAATCCATCCCCCTGTACACCTTTTCTGCATCTGCTAAATAAACACCGCCTTTCTTGCCGCTTGGGTCTAAAATTACAAGCTCATCACCCTCAACAGCCACGCATACAGAATAATGGGCTGATTTTGCTTGCGGAAATAAAATATTCTTTTTATAGTCAACAATAATTAAGGCTCCTTCATTGAGCCATAGCCTTATCTCATCTTTTAAGTCTGTTATGTGGCCTATGTCTATCCAGGCTCCCTTAACCTTGTTTTTGGTCATATCCTGCGTAACTTTGATCAATGTTTCCGGATGAGTTCCCATACCCACCTTGGTGTTGCTTAATTCCCCTATTTTTGACTGGCTCTCACTGTAGCCAAAGATTTTCAGTATTATTGATACGCTGGCAGGTCCACAAAAACTGGGCTTTTGCTCAACATAATAACTTTTTATTTTTTCCAAAGTATCAAGGTCAGTTTCTACATTCTTGAATGATATGTCTTTTTTTACAAATTCTTTGTTGGGTATGGATGTTGAATAGCCAAAATCAGACTTTATTGTAACTGCCTGGTTTGATATGGATTTTATGCTGCCATCTATATCATCAATTTTAACTTTCTGGCCAAGTTTAAATGATCTAGAGGTTCTTATGTAAATGCCTGCTATAAAATTTTCCATAAACACTTTTGTTCCAAAAAATATGTATAAGAAAAGCAGGGCCATGATTCCATAAAAAAACCATCCAATAGCAGAGGTTATACCACTTATATTAATACCAAAAAAATCCAGCAGGAATAAGCCGGTAAATAGGTACAAAGAAATGCGCACAAAAGCCAGAATCCCGTTCAGGAAATGCTCTCTCTTCTGCTCAAGCATAAACTCTGTAATGCCAGTTGCAGCAAATATCCTTTTTAATCCAAAAGTTATCAGATTTATGACTGCTATAGCCAGTATAATCAGCAGTATTACAAGCAGTATGTTTGGCAATAAGTCGTATGTATTTGAAATGAAGTTGCCTGCTACTGTTATGTCCTTTACCAAATCAACCTGTAAGTAGATTAATGCAGCTAAAATTGTGAAAATCATAACCAGGTATCTGAAAACCTTTACAATCTGTATGTGCTTTACACTTATTGTTTCTTTTTTTTTGGAGAATGAGATTACTAAGCTACTTCCTATCCTGACTACTACGTAACCTGCTATAAGTATTAAAATAGTGATTAAAAGTTTTGTTGTTGTTACATTCAGTGCCATTTTAGGTTTTTTAACTACTTATTCTAAATGATAACCGAGGTTAAATAAATAGTTTGTTGTTTTTTTGAAATTTTAAACAGAAGTTTGAATGAAAAATGAGATTTTTAATAAAATTGTGTAAATATTATCTCTGTAAAGATAAGTTCAAATAATTATCATTATTGCCCTAATATTTAATGACCGTAAACATTACTGTAGAGGAATTAGACATACGTAGAACATATTTATGCAAAAATCTTGATTTAGTTACATTATTTTTTTTAAAAGAAAAAAGTTCACTTAATGCCTATGATGTTATAGAAGAAGTCCTTTCTGAATTCAAGGTTTTGCTATTCCCACCTACAGTTTATCATGTTTGGGATAATCTTACTCACACTAATTATATAAAAGTGGATGAAGCAGGAGAAAAAGGTGAAGAATATTTGAATTTATTAATATCAACTAGAGCAAGAATAGATAGACATTTAGGATTAATCCAGAAGGATATGCCACTATACCATCCATTACCTCCAACATTTGCGTAGTATTTCCTAAGGATTCTTTTAGTTTCTTTATATGCAACAGTATCTAAAAAGAAAACATTTATATATCAATCTGCCTTGTATAAAGTTGAAATGATTATAGACAAAAATATTTTGATAGGGCTCGGTATTTTAGTGGGGATTTACCTATTGTATAAATTTTTGTTCCGTGCAAGCAAGTTTGATGATGAGTACCAAAAAGTCTATAATAAAGTCCTTACCTCAGAAGAGTATAAGGTTAAAGGACAGTATGATAAATAAGTTCTTCTTTTTCTGGGATTGCATTAAAAATAAATAAATTTATTAAAGATAAATGAGAAATATCATAATAAAATGGTAAAATGCCCTTACTGCGGAAAGGAATTGACAGAAAATGAAACATTCTGCTGGCACTGCGAGAATGATCTTTCCAAGCTGAAAGATAAGATGGAAAAGCCGGAATCAGAAGAAGATAGTTAGAATGGCAATGAAACCTCTAATAGCAGCGAACTGGAAGATGAATAAGGATATTAAGGAAGCTGTTTCTTTTATTAACAAATTTAAAAATTTAATTAAAAATATTAAAAATACTGAAATAGTAATTTGTGCACCTTTTACATCATTATCTGAAATAAAAAAATTAATCAAAACTACAAATATTAAACTTGGCGCGCAAAACATGCATTTTGAGGAAAAAGGCGCATTTACAGGCGAGATTTCCGGATTAATGCTAAAAGATATTGTTGAATATGTTATTCTAGGTCATTCTGAGAGAAGGCAGATTTTTCATGAGACTGATGATTTAATAAACAAAAAAATAGAGTCAGCATTAAAAAATAAATTAAAACCTATATTATGCATTGGAGAAACATTACAGCAGAGAAACAATAACAAAACAATGAAAATAATAAAAAATCAATTGAAAGGATGTTTAAAAAATGTTTCAAATGATGAAATGAAAAATATTGTTGTTGCTTACGAGCCGGTATGGGCAATAGGGACAGGGAAAAATGCAACTCCAGAGCAGGCAGAAGAAGTTCATAAGTTCATAAGGGAATTATTGTCAAAAATGTATAATGAAACTATTTCTAAAAATACAAGGATAATTTACGGCGGCAGCATGAAGCCAAATAACGCCCGCGAGCTGTTATCAATGCCAAACATCAATGGCGGCTTAGTTGGTGGTGCTTCTTTAGATGCCAAGAGTTTTGGTGAGATTTGCAATACCTAAAACATCTTACCCAAAAACCCTTTTTTCTTCTTGTTTCCTTTTTCAAATTCCTTAAGAAGTTCTTTCTGTTTTTTGCTTAATTTTTCAGGTACTTCAATAACAACCTCAACATTTTCATTTCCAGTGCCATGACCATGTAGATAAGGTACGCCTTTTCCTTTCATTCTAAAAATAGTATTATTTTGCGTGCCAGCAGGTATTTTTAACTTGGCCTTTTCATCTAATGTAGGAACTTCTATTTCCCCACCTAAAGCTGCTATAGTAAATGGTATTGGTACTTTAATGTAGATATCATCACCATGCCTTTCAAATATTTCATGCTCTTTTACATGAATTATGATGTATAAGTCACCAGGTTCTGCACCTTTTTCTCCTGCTTCACCTTCCTCAACAATCCTTAAATTTGTCCCTTCTTCTGCCCCTGTTGGAACTTTAACTTCAAGCTTCCTGGTTTTTTTAACAACTCCAGTACCATCGCAAACTGCACATTCTTTCTTTATGTATTTTCCCTGGCCGCGGCATTTGCCGCAGGTTGTTGTTGTAGAGAACATTCCAAATGGTGTCCTTTGCGTTCTTCTTTGCATTCCAGAGCCGTTGCACTCAGGACAGTTTACAATATCTGCATCGCTTTCAGCACCAGAGCCATGGCATTTTGAACAGGACTCTAATCTTGGGATAATAATATGCTTTGCTACACCTTTAGCAGCCTCTTCCAGAGTAATTTCCAAATCATACCTTAAATCAGCTCCTCTTCTAGGTCCTCTTCTTCTTGAGCCAAACTGCCTTCCTCCGAAAAAACTTTCAAATATGCTGTCAAAATCAAAACCACCTCCAAAATCAGACATTATATCGCTAAAGTCAAAGCCTTCAAAGCCCTTGAACTGGTCTGCAGTTGTGCCGTACTGGTCGTATTGTGTTCTTTTCTGGTCGTCAGCAAGAACAGCAGCAGCTTCATTTATTTCCTTGAACTTATCAGCAGAATCCTCTTCCTTATTCAAATCAGGATGATATTTTTTAGCCAGCTTCTTGTAGGCTTTCTTTATTTCCTCCTTGGTCGCGTTCTTACCTACGCCTAGTATTTTGTAATAGTCTTTTGGCATTTTATTTGATTTTAATTTTATTTTAATAATTATTTTTTATTGAATTTCCTATTTTTATTATTTTAATAAAATTTTTAATTGGATTTATTATTATTGTAGCAATTCTTCCTCAATCTTTTTTACAAATTCTAATTTTTTAGTTAAATCAATATTATACCTTTTTTCTAAATCTTTAAACCTTTCCTCCAAACTTACTATTCTGTTTCCCCTAACTCTTTTGTCAGCATAAAAAAGAATCTTTTCCTCAATTCTTATTGGCTGGTTTTTTTCTTTTTCAATTTCGTACAAACTATGTTTTCTAGCCACTTCAGAAACTTCCGGAAAGCCTATGCTTTTTAATAACTTTGCCCCTGCAATTATATGATTATCTTTTTCTCTTTCAACATCATGCAATAAGGCTGCTGCAATAACAAGGTTTTTATTAATATTAATGCCTTTTTTTATTAATCTATCAGCAATTTCTTCAGCAACTTTGCAAACAGTTTTACAGTGCCCAATCACATTAGAAGGAGTTTTATTTTTATTTAGAATATCTAAACATTCCTCTTTTGACGGGATTAGTGCCATAATAAAAAAGAAAAATTATTTTTTCTTTTTCTTTTTATCATCATCTTCCACTTTGTACTCTGCATCAACTACTTTGTCATCTTTCTTTTCACTCCCAGAACCTGCAGAAGCTCCTGCTTGTTTGCCTTGCTGTTGCTTCTTAGCCTGCTCCTGTGCAACTTTTTGGTACATCTCTGTTGACATTTTCTGGACTAACTGGTTAACCTCATCCATTTTTGCCTTTATTGCTGCAATATCTTTCTTTTCTTGCTTCAACAGCTCTTTCAATTCCATTCTTTTTCCTTTCACTGTCTCAAGCTCTTTGCTGTCAACCTTGCCCTCAAACTCCTTGAAGAGCTTTTCAGTTGAATAGACCAGCGCATCTGCATTATTGACGGTTTCCACTTGCTCTTTTCTTTTCTTATCTTCATCAGCATGTTTTTCTGCATCTTCTTGCATCTTAGCAATTTCTTCATCTGAAAGATTTGTTGAAGCTACAATTTTAACTGATTGTTCCTTTCCTGTTCCTAAATCCTTTGCTGAAACATTTACAATACCATTTGCATCAATATCAAATGTAACTTCAATTTGAGGAACTCCTCTTGGAGCTGGAGGTAATCCTTCTAGATTAAATGAACCAATAACTTTATTGTCATTAAACATTGCTCTCTCTCCTTGACCTACTCTAATTGTTACAGCTGATTGATTATCTTCAGCTGTTGAATACACTTGAGATTTCTTTGTTGGAATTGTTGTATTCTTATCAATCATTTTTGTGAAAACTCCACCAAGTGTTTCAATACCAAGTGTTAATGGTGTTACATCAAGCAATAAGATGTCCTTGACTTCTCCGGCTAAAACTCCTGCCTGTATTGCTGCACCTTGGGCAACACATTCCATTGGATCAACACCACGCTCTACCTTTTTACTAACAAAATCTTCTACAAATTTCCTTACAATAGGCATTCTTGTTGGACCGCCTACAAGAATTATCTTGTTTATGTCTTTTGATGTCAATTTAGAGTCTTTCAATGCCTGCTCCATTGGATGCTTGCATTTCTGTATAATTAGCTCTACAAGCTGCTCTAACTTTGACCTTGCAAGCTTCATGCTTAAGTGTTTTGGACTGTCGTTAACAGAAGTTATGAAAGGAATATTGATATCTGTTTCAAGTGTTGTAGATAACTCAATTTTTGCTTTTTCTGTAGCCTCTCTTAAGCGCTGCATAGCTGTGTCATCCTCACTTAAATCAATTCCTTCCTTATTTTTAAAGTCCTCAATAATGAATTTCATCAATGCTTCGTCCATATCTGTTCCGCCTAGTTGTGTGTCTCCAGAAGTAGCTTTAACTTCAAAAACTCCTTCAGAAAAATCCATTATTGTAACATCTAGTGTTCCGCCGCCAAAGTCAAATACAAGAATTTTTAGTTCCTTATCCATCTTGTCTAGGCCGTAAGCCATTGAGGCTGCTGTTGGCTCATTGACTAATCTAACAACTTCCAAACCTGCTATAGTACCAGCATCTTTTGTAGCCTGTCTTTGGTTGTCATCAAAATAGGCTGGTACTGTTATGACTGCCTTCTTTATTGGTTCTCCTACAAATTCTTCTGCATCCTTCTTTATTTTTTGTAGAATAAATGCTGAGATTTGCTGTGGAGAGTATTTTTTGCCATTTATTTTGTACTCAAAGCTCTTTCCCATCTTTCTTTTTGCAACAGTTATTGTGCCTTGAGGATTGCTTACAGCTTGTCTTCTTGCTGGCTCTCCCACTAACATTTGCCCGTCTTTTGTAAATGCAACTACACTAGGAAATGCTTTTCCGTAAGCAGTTGTGCCTTCTGCACTGGGTATAATTGTGGGTTTGCCTGCTTGCAAAACAGAAGCAGCACTGTTGCTTGTACCCAAATCTATTCCAATAATTTTTTCTTTCTTCATTTTTGTTTTTTCAGCCATTTTTACATCACCATTAGTTTTATTTTTTTATTTTTTTAATCAATATTTTTTAATTTGAAATTATTGTTTTTATTACTGTAAATTTTTGAATTGGAATTTTTCTGTTGTTATTTTAATAATTCAAAACTTAATATTTTCTTTAACTTCTCTTTATCAGGAACTAAATCCTTTAATTCAGCTCCTCTTAGTGTTTTTCCGCCACTTTTCAGGTAAGTTGCATACTGTCTTAAACTCTCTGGGTCATTTTCATTTACAAAATGGTTAAGCATAAACCACAAACTTAATTGCTCACCATAGTCTTTGCATCCCATTGCAACTTTACATTCCAATGGTTTTGCTTCATGTATTCTGCATCTGATTTCTTGATCAAAAAAGGCGCATTTTCCATATGGTTTGTGTTTCTTCAGTATTCTTGGTCTGTATTTTTTTGTGTTAAATTTCTCAACTTCTTCTAAAAATTCTTTTTTCAAAACCTCTTCTGTTATCCCTAAATGTTTTGCAATTCTTGAAATGTCATCATTAACTAAAAAGCCGCTACCATATTTGCATCCATTAGTGCATGCCTCGCATTTGCATGCATGCACAAGCTTCAAAACCTCTTCTACAGGAGTGTTTTTTGTTAAATTTATTTTTTTCAATCAAATACCTCTTTACATTGTTTATTTGCTATTTTCTAAGTTCACAATTATTTGTTTAGTTATTTTTTATTTTACACATAATACTATTTCGGCATTGAAATTATTTTTAATAAATAATCATCGTTAGCGATGCAAATTGTTTGGTTTTTGTTTTTAATATAAATTTTTATTATTGGAAAATTTTTTTATTTTTTATTATTGTTACTTTCTTTTTTCTCTTCTATTTTTTCATTAATCTTGACTTTGCTGTGCCTCAAAACCTTTCCATTAAGCATATAGCCTTTTTGCAGTTCTTCCAAAACAATATTTTCATCCTTATCGGATTTTTCCTTTAACATTACTTCATGCAAATAAGGATCAAACTTTTTTCCCAATGCTTCAATTGGTCTTACTCCTTCTGACTCCAAAATTGAAAACAACTGAACATAAACAATCTCCATACCCTTTACGAATTTTTCCTTGTCATTAGTGTTTTTTAATGCGATTTCAAAGGTGTCAATTATTGACAATAATTTTTGAATAAGCTCTGCTTTGGCATATTTTACAAACTCTCCTTTTTCCTTATCTACTCTTTTTCTATAGTTTTCAAATTCTGCCTGTGTTCTTTGCAGTGTTTCTGTAAGCTCTATAATAATCTCTTTTTCTGTTGGTTTTTTTGCTTTTTGTTGTTTTTTTTCTTTTAACTTTTCATCTTCCTTTGTTTCTTTCGCTTGCTCTTTTTTTACTTCTTTTTCCATTTTTATTATTTCCATTAATTATAAAAATATTAAATTAAAAAACAAAAATTGAGTTATTGTCTCACATCATTGTTTTAATCTTGTTGACTTTAAATCAACGAAACTATGGTAACATCAACTTATATTTAAATATTTCTGTTCTAGAGTATATAAATAAGCAAAACATTAATAAATAAGTGTATCTTTAAGGGTTTTATCGGGCTTTGCCAGAGCGGACTTTAGTCAAAATGGGCATTTTTAAAAAACAAAAAATGCAAGCATTTTAATTGCACATTTAGCCTGATTCTACCCACCCACCTCCCCTAAAATTGGCAAAGCCCAGATGTTTAAAATGAGATACGTACACAAAATAACAATAATGAACCTAAGGAAGCCTGTGCATAAGAATGTTAACCAGGAACTGCAATGGTTGGGGAGTTCTTTAGGCTTGTTTAATTTAAGGGATAAGGATAAAAGTTGTTTTAGGGTTTTTATTGAACTGGTTAAGAATGCAAAAAAAGGTGTTCCCTTGTCAAGCGACGAATTGGCTTACAAACTTGGTTTAAGCAGAGGTACAGTTATCCATCATATTAACAAATTACTTGATTCAGGTATTGTCGTGCAGGTTCATAAAGGCTATATTCTAAGGGTTGGAACTTTAAGAGAACTAATAGACGAGGTTGAAAAAGATCTTAGAAGGACATGCGACGACTTAAAAAAGATGGCAGAAGAGATTGATCAGAGTTTAGGGCTTTGATTTAGCTATAACATTGTCCATCTCTTGTGTACTTCTTATCTGCAAACTTTCTCGCAGAACAGCAATAGGATCACCACGTTTTTGTGCCCAATCTGCTAATTTATACATTCCTTGGGCGTAAGTTGTGTTTCCTCCCCCTACATATTCATCAATGCCAATACCAGATACTGGTGTATTTTTTCTTATCTGCGACATATCTATAGGCAATCCCTTATGCTGAGCAAAAACATAGGCAAAAAATTCACACCAACCTTCATCTAATCTCTCTAAATCATTCTTACGGTCCAGTAGACGATGGAAGTCCAATACTGGTTGGATTATAGGACTAACTATTTCCCGAACATGTTCTGGTAACGAACTAAATGATTTTTGAACTTCTTCTAATTTATAAGGTTTTGAAAGTACTTCATGTGGTTCTACTTCTATTCCACACCACCGGAGACCGCTTTTACCATTTCTTTCTATTACATTACTTCCTAAACTAACAGTCTCATTTTCTTTATATTGATTATAAATATTGGATAAGTTTCTTAAATCCATATAGTAGAAATCATTCGCTGCCTTTCTTGCAGTTGCGTGAGTTTCTCTTAGTTGTTGAAGTACATTATGATATTCAGCATTTGCTACCCACAAATCTGCGTGAATAGGATGACCCGTTTCATGTACACTATGTTAGTGTAATTTTGGTCTTGTCAGGAGGTAATGTAACATAAGCTGTATCTTTTTTATCCCAATATCCCCTAATTCCTTCTCTTTTTGCTACATATTCTGGTAATGGTTTTATACTTAATTTTGGCCTAGAAGCCCCTAACTCCCTAACCGCAAATTCAATTGCTTCTCGGGATACTTGTCTAGCAGCTTCAAGTCTATTTGGAAATCTATGGGATATTACTAGATCACTAACTATTCTTTCAAGTGGATTTTTAAAAATATTGTTTGACATAATAATCACTTTTTATTGATTTTGAAACTAAGTTAAATTAACTTATAGAATGGTGATTAATTAAGATATATAAATCTTTCTATTTTTTAACCACTATCCAGTAACTAAGAAATTAGTACAGCATTAACAGTTCCATCCTGTCCAGGTCTGCTTGTAATTCTTGCCTTGCCTTTTTCTGTGTCTATTATAGTGCCTTTTGTCATTATGTTTCTTCTTACAAAGTGCCTGTTAGCGGGATTTTCAAGGATTGTCTTTATTTTTATCTGCTCATATTTTTTGGCTTTAGGGTCAAATAAATTTGCAGTATTTATGCCGAGCAGCCTTGCTTTTCTATTATTACCCATTGTTCTTATATATATTGCCCTTTTTTTCTCTAGTTTGGTGAGTGCTGGCTCTCTGCCAAGCTCGTATTGCTTTTGCTTTCTTCCCTTTCTCTTATATTTACTGCCACTAAACTTTCTTAAAGACCTTCTTTGAGAGATTGCCATACCAAAGAGGATATGTGGCTGATTTATAAAAATTTCTAAATTTTTCCATAACCTTTATATATAAATACCACTACTCGTTTTTTTATGTATGGAGTGTATTAAATGGTAGAACCTTCTAGACCACTGGATGCTTTGAACAAGGCTCGGGATAAAAGAGTAATTGTTGAACTAAAAAATAACATGCAGTATATTGGAAAACTAAAGTCATTTGATATACACATTAATTTAGTGCTTGAAGATGCTGAAGAGCGTGTTGATGGAGAGGTAAAAAGAAAACTTGGTGTAGTATTTATCAGGGGAGACACAATAACTATCATATCTCCTGAATAAATGAATTCTGGGTGTTTAAAATGGTTAAAGGAACTTCATCTATGGGTAAAAAATCTGGGAAAAAGAACATGATACATTGTCGTCGCTGCGGACTTCGCACATACCACATTAGAAAGAAAAAATGCGCTTCCTGTGGCTATGGTAAGTCTGCAAGACTACGTTCTTATAATTGGCAAAAAAAGTGACCCACAAGCACTGGACATTCACGCATAATAGAAGAAAGAAGCTCATTAAGCTATTTAAAAACAAAAGATTATCTGAATTTAGGTATCTTCAAGCATTAAAACCAAGCTCTAAAACAATTAAAGAATTGTCTGATTTCTTTAATGTAACATATCGTGCGTCTAATGAGGTTTTAAAATATTTACAAAAATTTGATCCAATTAAACAAAAAGTTAAGTTTGTTGATAGAGGTAGAAGAAATTATAAAACTAGATATTTTAATTTGTCTGGTAAGGGGAAGGCGCTACTTAGAGAGCTAAATGGATTATAAAAACAAAACATTTTAAAATAATATACAAAACTAATTCTATTATGCGGGGATGCCGGAGTGGCCAAACGGGACAGAATTAATGTCTAAGCTTAGGTCGCTTATGTAGGTAACCTGTTAGCTTAGTGCTTACGTGGGTTCGAAACAGCTTTTTTGCTTACGCAAAAAACCTGGGAAAATGCGGCGAACTTCCCTTTAGTCGTTCACCTAGGATTTTGCTACGCAAAATCAGAAAAGCTGGCGAAAGTCCTACTCCCCGCATCTTATTAAAATGATTGAATTCATTGTGCCTATTGTATTGATTCTGTTTGTGGTATTCCTGATAATAACATCCCTTAGCTATACCTCATTATTCCTAAACTTAATAATTATCATAGCTTTATATTTTTTAATAAGCAAAGATCTAAAAGACAGAGCTAATCATAAATATTATCTCATATCTTTATTCTTAACAGCAATATTCTTTATTTTTAGTGGTACAGGTTTTGTAAAAAATTTCCTGTTTTTAACAGAAAAAATGCTGCTTTCCATTGCAATAGTCTCAGTGATAATACTCTATATACTTGTACATCTAATATCTTTTGTTTATGAAGCTTATCATCATTTAAAAGAAAAATACAAAAGATGAAAATAAATCGGACCAACAAATTATTATTAATAGGGCTTTTGTTATATATCTTTGCAGGAATTATGGCTATAACCGGATTAAGTTACAGTTCAATTATTCTTCTTGCAGCAATAATATTCCTTGCATTTGGATTCTTTGTAAATGTAAAGTTTAGGTGGGATAGATCGTTTAAAAAGAAAATTTGAGAAATCAAACAAAAAGAAGAAGACAAGAAAATATTAATCCCACAGAAAGTACACTATTTACCAAACAAAGGAAACGGTCTTACATCATATACTTCAGCTGATTCACGTAACTCAGTCCTATCCAACACAACATTATCTTGGTCTATTAGTAATGCTTCAGCTATTGTAGGAACTTTGCGTTCAAATTCCCTTAACCTACTGTCTGCTGTCATTAATGATTCTAAACCTACTCTGATTATTGTTTCTGGAGTATAACCATACGAGTCAAAAAATTTATTAACAAAATTTCTATAATTTTCATCTAAGGTAATCTTTCTTTTATTATCCATTAATCCAATATAAACAGTCCCCCAAATATAATGAGTGTCAGTTTCACCATTAAACCTTGTCAAATTTTTTTCCATTGAATAAGTCCTTGCTATTACACTAACATATTCTCCAATAGATATTAAATTAATAAACTCGTTCAAATTTTTACTTTTTACTATGGGTGTATTTACTATGGGTGTATTATATCCATTAATTTGCTCATTGACCCATTTAGTTAGTTGCATTCTAACACCAATCTAAATTTTAAAATTTGTAATTAACAAAAAAATACTTAATACTAATGCATAACACCATTTAAAATTTTCTATTCTAACTTATTAATACCAATTAACACCAAAACCCAGCGGAAAACAAATTTACTCAAAAATACAATTTTTTACACCAACTTCATTAGTTTCCAAAACCTATTTAAACTAAATCAATAATCAAAATATTGTGTTAAAATGGGTGGTGTTGATAGCAAACTAATAGATATAGAAGCTATGTCAGATGCAGATTTACAAAATTTTCTGAAAAAAAATGCTGTTTCTTTAACAACATCAGAAGCAAGAAGAATTACAGAGCTAATTGGAAGAAATCCAACATTAACAGAGCTGCATATTTTCAACATACAATGGTCAGAGCACTCCAGCTACAAAAGCTCAAGAGCAGTTTTAAAAATGTTGCCAACACAAGCTCCAAATGTCATTTTAGGCCCTGTAGAAGACTCTGGAATTATAGAGCTAGGAAAAATAAACAATGAAAAGTATGGAATTGTTGTAAGCATGGAATCCCATAATCATCCTTCTCAAGTTGTTCCTTATGAAGGAGCAGCAACAGGTATTGGTGGAATCTTAAGAGATGTTTTATGCATGGGAGCAAAAATAATAGCAACAGCTGACCCATTAAGGTTTGGCAATCCAAATGGAATAAATAAAAACAAAACAAAATATATTGCAAATGAGGTCATAAATGGAATAGCTGGCTATGGAAATGCTGTTGGAATACCAAACCTTGCTGGAGATGTTTATTTTAATGAAAGTTTTGATGATAACTGCTTAGTAAACGTAGTTTGCTTAGGTATTCTAAAAGAAAAAGACATTATTCATAGCTATGCTCCAAAAAACACAGAAAATTATGATATAATAATTGTAGGAAAGCCAACTGATAATTCCGGTTTTGGGGGAGCTGCTTTTGCTTCCTTAGTGTTAGATGAAGGAGAGGAAGAGTACAATAAAGGCGCAGTTCAGGTTCCAGACCCTTTCCTGAAAAATGTTTTGATAAGGGCAACTTATGAAGTGTTTAAAGCAGCAAAAAAACAAAATATCAAATTAGGGTTTAAGGATATGGGCGCTGGAGGAATAATGTGCGCTTCTTCAGAGCTATGCTCGGATGCAGATTATGGGGCTGAGATTAATCTTGACAAAGTTCATGTTTCAATGAAAAATTTACCACCATACATTATATTCTGCTCTGAAACTCAGGAAAGATTTACCTGGCTCTGTCCAAAAAGATTTACAAAAACTTTGTTAAAAATTTACAATGATGATTTTGCTTTATCTACAATAGCAGAAAATGCACGTGCTGTAGTAATAGGAAAAGTAACCAAAAACCAGGATTATAAAATCAGGAATAAAGGAAAAATTGTTTGTAATGTTCCAATAAAAACCGTGACAAGGGGCATACAATATAATAGAGAAATTAAAAAACCAGTAAGAGAATTTAATGAGCCAGTACTTGACGAGCCAAAAAATTACAATGAAATTGCATTGAAAATATTAAACCATCCCAATATTGCTTCTAAAGAAAAATGTTACAAGCACTATGACAGGAATGTTATTGGAAACACAATTATCGAACCAGGACAGGCAGATGCTGGATTAATCAGAGCTGTGCCTAAAAGCAAATATGGAATTGCTTTATCTGTTGATTCAAATCCAAGATACAACAGGATAAACTCTTATTTAGGTGCAGTAAATGCAGTTGCAGAGAGCATGAGGAATATTGCTGCTATTGGTGCTGTTCCTGCTGCATTAACTGACTGCTTAAATTATGGAAACCCGGAAAAACCAGAGCAATTTTATGATTTTGTTGAAGGTGTTAAAGGAATTAAGATAGCAGCTGAAAACCTTTATCTTAGAAATACAAAAGGTCCAGTACCAATAGTTTCTGGAAATGTAAGCTTTTACAATGAAAGCTCTAAAGGCTCTTCAATTGATCCAAGTGCTGTTATTGCATGCATTGGAGTAATGAAAAATTATGAAAAAGCAATTACAATGAAAATAAAGGAAGCAAAAACTAATCTATTTCTAGTTGGAAACAGAAAAGATGAACTTGGAGGAAGTGTTTATTATGAAATTAACAATGAATTAGGGGCTAATGTGCCTGAAATTGACTTTCAACAGCAAAGAAATATGATTTATGCTATAATAAATTGTATTGAAAATAACTTATTCTCAAGCTGCCATGATATCTCTGATGGTGGTTTATTTACAACAATAGCTGAAATGATTTTGGGAGGAAATGCTGATGGAAAAATTGGAGCATTGATTAATATTGACTCGGATTTAAGGAACGACAAAATATTATTCTCAGAAACACCAGGGTTTGTTTTTGAAGTTGAAAATAAGAACATAAGCAAAGTAAAATCAATTTTTAAAAAATATAATTTGGAAATAAACAATATAGGAAAAACAATGAAAAATGATTCATTAATTATAATTAACAATAATAAAGAAATTATAAATTTAAAAATTGAAAAATTAAAGCAAGCTTGGACAAGTGGTTTTGTCGACGCATTGAAATAAAGCACAATAAAAATAATACAATAATTAAAATTCAATTAAAAAATAAAAAACCAATCATTGAAAAATAAATAATAAAAAAACCATTAATAGCGACGCAAAATGATTGGTTTATCAATAATAAATTTTTCAATGCCAAATAATATTAAGTTAAAAATAAAATAATGAATTAATAAATAATTGTGAACTTAGAAAATAACTAATAAAAATGTCAAAACCCAAAATTGCAGTCCTGTATTTTCCCGGCAATAATTGCGAGGAAGAAACCAGAGATAGATGCATTGATGTCGGTATGGAAGCAAAAATCATAAGATGGAATTCTAAAGAAAAACTAAGCAGTTATGATGGTTTCATTATTCCAGGAGGGTTTTCTTATGAGGATAGGGTACGTGCAGGAATTATTGCAGCAAAAGAGAAAATAATGGATAAAATTCAGGAGGAAGTAAAAGATGGAAAGCCTTTATTGGGCATTTGTAATGGAGCCCAAGTTTTAGTAGAAACAGGATTGATTCCTGGATTAAAGAATAATGTTGAGATGGCCCTTGCACCCAATATTAATCCTTTGGTTTCCGGGTATTATTGTGCCTGGGTCAATATAAAAAACATTAATGGAAAAAACTGTGCATTTAATTATTATTATAATAAAAATGAAATAATAAAAATTCCGGTTGCGCATGGCGAGGGCAGATTTACAACAAAAAATAAGGCATTGGTTAAAAAATTAGAGAAAAATAAGCAAATAATATTCAAATATTGTGACAATAATGGAAAAATTAATGAGAAATATCCAATAAATCCTAATGGTGCTGTTAATAACATTGCTGCTATATCAAACAAGCAGGGAAATGTAATGGCAATAATGCCGCATCCTGAACGTGCCTCTTTTAACTGGCAGATTCCCAACACAAAAAAAGATAGTGAAAAAGCAAATGGAATAAAAATATTTGGCTCTATGAAAAAGTATATTGAGGAAAAAATAATATGACAACTGTAGAAATGATTGTAAGCCTGAAAGTGCCGGATAATGTTGCAATTACCGCATTTAATACTCTAAAAAGGAGGGGTTATAAATTTAAAAAACTTGAAAGAGCTGATTATTATAAATTCGATGTAAAAGACAAAATTGAAATTTTTAAGGAAAAAATAAGCAATACAGATATTTTAGTCAATGCCAATAAAAATAAATTTTCATTTTCAATAAACAACAATAATAATAAAAATAAAAAAACCAAAAAAACGAATTTTAAAAAAATTAATGTTTTAATACAAGATTTAGATAATGGCTCTGGTTTATTATCAACTTTAAAGGATAGATTGGGCTTTACAAATATTAAAAAACTTGAAAAAGGCATTTTGTGGACAATGTATTTTGACAAAAAAATTAATGCTAAAAAGATTGCTATAGAAATTACAAAAAACTTATTAATGAATGAACATTACCAGGAGTATAAGATATTGTGATAAAAAGCAGGTGGTTGTTAATGGCAGATGTTTTGGTTTTATTCGGCTCAAAATCAGATGGAGAGACTTACAAACAAATTACTAAGATTCTTGACAGGGAAAAAGTGAGCTATGAGCTAAAAATAGCAAGCGCCCATAAAACTCCTGGCGATGTTGATAATATACTAAGGCAGGACTATAAGCTCATAATTTCAGGCGCTGGTTTATCTGCAGCGCTGCCTGGTGTTGTTGCAGCAAAAACTATAAGACCTATAATTGGAGTTCCTTGCCAGGGAAGCTATCAGGGTTTAGATGCTTTGCTTTCCATTATGCAGATGCCGCCTGGAATTCCTGTTTTAAGCGTGGGTGTTGGAAAAGCAGATGTTGCAGCTTACTCAGCAATAAAAATTCTTAAAAATACAAAAAAGGTTGTTTTGCTTGGAGACAAAAATAACAATGCATTTAGAAAAGCAGAAGAAATTTTAAGACAATTTAATGTTAATCATGCACATTCAATGCAAGTGGCAGATAATGCAATAAATATTGCTTTTGTTTATTTTGATGAGCCAATAGAAAAGAAAGAACAGCTTGTAATTTACTGCCCATTGTCAATGGAAGATGATGACAAGGCAGAAGCTTCCTTAAACTTGTTGAAGCATTCTGACCATGGTTTGTGGGTTGGACTTAACAATGGAACTAATGCTGCTTTAGCTGCAATAGAAATTTTGAATATTGACAACAGCTATGAGCAAAAACTTGTTGATTACAGAAGGGAAATTGGAGATAGGGTAAGGGATTACAATAAATAAAAACAATAGAGTTCAGAAACAGAATAATGATTATTTGATTAAAATAAATAGCAAATAATGAGTTAACAAATAATTGTGAACATAAGATAAAAAATAAATTCAATGTAAAATGCTATCAGACGAAATTTTAAAACAGCAATTAGGAAGTACACTGGAAAAAACTGATCTTAAAATAGGAAAGAAATATGAGGCCAAGGTAAGGGACAACTATGTTCTTGATGGCAAGAGATTAATAATAACTACTGACAGGATTTCTGCTTTTGACCGCGTTCTGTGTACAATCCCGTTTAAAGGCCAGGTTTTAAACCAAACATCTGCATTTTGGTTTGAAAAGACAAAAGATATTGTAAAAAACCATGTAATTGATGTTCCTGACCCTAATGTTATGGTTGTTAATGAATGCAAATTGCTTCCAGTAGAGATGGTTGTAAGGGGCTATATAACTGGTGTAACAAAAAC
The DNA here is from genome assembly GCA_964650285.1 of uncultured Methanosarcinales archaeon. GTDB lineage: Archaea > Nanobdellota > Nanobdellia > Woesearchaeales > GW2011-AR4 > JACPJP01. The sequence goes on from CAZYSP010000004.1 coordinate 60,020, forward strand.
ATCAGCATGGTATAATTATGAAAAGCGTGTTAGGAATTTCTGCGGTAATATTTTGCCAGAAGGCATGAAAAAGAACCAGAAGTTTGACAAACCAATAATAACGCCATCCACAAAAGCTGAAAAAGGGGGACATGACGAATCACTTTCAGGCGAAGAAATGATTAAAAGAGGTATAGTTGATGAAAAAATATACAGAGAAATGGAAAAAGCAGCTTTAGCATTGTTTAATTTTGGGAATGAATTAGTTGAGAAAAATAATTTAATCCTTGTCGATACAAAATATGAGTTTGGTTTGGACAAAGATGGAAATTTAACCTTAATTGACGAAATACATACACCAGATTCATCTAGATTCTGGATAAAAGATACTTATGGGAAATTATTTTCTCAAAACAAAGAACCGGAAAAATTAGATAAGGAATATGTAAGACAGTTTTTGGCAGAAAAAGGATTTATTGGTGATGGAGAAATACCGGAAATACCAGATGATGTTAAAGTTGAGGCTGCAAAACGATACATAAAAGCTTATGAAATGATTACAGGACAGGATTTTGAAGTTAAGACTGAGGATGTGCTGGAAAGGATAAATAGGAATATTCAAAAATATTTGTCTTCATAGTAGCAGATTTGCGGAATTTTAGGAGATGTTAATCCACCTTGGTCCTTGTAAGTCGGTATTTATTCTTCATAATTGCACTGCTTTAACCTTAAGCGAATGTTCTTCCTTAAATATCCATGACAACATATGTGGAAACTTTAATACGACCAATTCTATTGGGATTCTTTCATTAACTCTTTCTTTAAGTTTTGCTCCATGTTGCAATCCAGGTGCAATATGATAGATATGCCCCTTTTCCAATAAATACTCCTCCCTATTAAGCATAAAAATGGCTTCTCCGTTATGTGCATAATAGAATTCTTCCTCTCTATGGGAATGATTAATACCTCCAGGGTTAACAGAGATATAAAGCAACTCAGAATCTTCAATTGATTTGTCATACCCTTGTACTACTACTCTGCCCAGTTCTTTTTTATAATAGTCCTGTCCTTGGCCTGTTACCTCAGTTTTTGGAATCCATTTCAAGAGGCTTGCATTGTTAATTAGTTCACTATATTCGTGCAATATCTCTGCGCAAGCCTTATCAAAAGCAGGATTTCCACTACTACCGTGAAGCACGATGCGTTCTAAATCACTTGAGTTTCCTATAAATAATCTTTTTTCTTTAAGCATTTTTTAAAGGTATAGCAAATTCATTTTAAATCTTATCGGCAAATTCTATATTTTTTATAGCATGCTCCAAACCAAAACATATTAATATACCTTTGATTCCGGATGTTTTATGAAATCTTTAATGTTCAAGGCTGCAAAAGCTGCAGGCAAAGTTATACTGGAACACTATGGTAACATAGGAAAATTAAAGTTTAAAGCTCCCAGGGACATAGTTACAAAAGCAGACGTTCTTTCAGAAAAAATAATTATTGAGACAATAAGAAGCAAATTTCCAGATCATGGTTTTATTACTGAAGAAAGCGGCAGTCTTGTACGAAGTTCAGAATATAAATGGATTATAGACCCTATTGACGGCACTATTAACTATGCGTCAAAAATACCTGAGTTTGCAGTTTCTATTGCATTGGCAAAAAACGATGAAATTTTGATGGGTGTAGTTTACAATCCAGTCACTAATGACATGTATTTTGCTGAAAAAGGAAAAGGCGCTTATCTGAATAATAAAAAGATTGAAGTTTCTAAAAAAAATGAACTGCGACATTGTTTACTCGGGTTTAGTACTCCAAGTGGTATTAAACTTGGAAGGAAATCATGGAATATATTAAGAAAAAGTCATGGAAGTTTTAGGGCAGTAAGGAATTCCGGCTCTGCAGCTCTGAATTTATGCTATGTTGCAGATAGGAAATTTGACATGTACTTTAGTTTAAACCTGAATGCATGGGATGTTGCAGCTGCCAAAATTATAGTTGAGGAAGCCGGAGGAAAAGTTACGAATATCAATAATAAAAAATGGAGCATTAATGACAAGACAGTTGTCGGAAGCAACAAGATTTTGCATAATAAACTCATCAAACTGCTAAAATGAATATCGTTGTTTTGGGCTCTGGAACATCAGTACCGAGGCTTGATAGGAATATGTCTGGTTATTTATTAGAAGTTGGCAAGAAAAATATTTTGTTTGATTCCGGTCCTGGTACAATAAGGCAGTTATTAAAATTAAAAGTAAATTTTCTGGACATAGATGATATTTTTTATACACATCTGCATAATGACCATATTAATGATTTACCGGCAATTATCTGGGGCAATAACTACGGGACTTTTAGAAAGAAAGCATTAAATCTTTACGTTCCTGTAGGTTTTAAAAAATATTTTGATATTCTGATTAAAAAAATTATGAAGCCAATAAAATTAACTTACGCAGTTAAGATCAAAGAGATGAAAAACAATTCAATAGCTAAGCTTTCGAATAATCTAACGGTAAAATCAATTAAATCAAAACACACAGAAAACAGCGTTTCTTACAGGATTGAGCATAATAATAAATCAATTGTTTATAGCGGAGACAGTGATTATTCCCGAAATATAATAAAATTGTCTAAAAATACTGATTTGTTGATTTTGGAATGCTCTTTTCCGGATAATGAAAAAGTTGAAGGACATTTAACTTCTTCTTTATGCGGCAGAATAGCTGCTAAAGCTAATGTAAAAAAGCTTGTCCTGACACATTTTTATCCTGAATGTGACAAGGTCGATATAAAAAAACAGTGCAGTAAAGAATTTGATGGAAAAATTATTTTGGCCAAGGATTTTATGAAAATTAATGTATAATTATATTTCTATAATAGTAAGATTTAAATATTCCAGATTGCAGAAGTAAAATCAAAAGAGGCACAAAAAATGAAAAAAGAAGGTAAAAATCAACCAAATACTTTGCTTTTAGCTATAGTTTTAGGAATACTTGCTGGAGGCATAACAGCATATGCTATTGTAAATTATAAGCTGAGTCAACCAAAAAATCAGGATGATCTTATCAAAGAGTTCTATGAAGTTGAAACTGCAGTTCATGTAAGTCCGCATGGTATGAGAAAACATTTAGGGGAAGACCCCAATCAGGTTATTGTTGATTTAAGAAGCCAAGAAGAATATGAGACAGCTCATATTACTACTGCCATAAATATACCTGCTTATGCAACACCAGATAAATCTGATTATGGTGCTGTTGAGAGAATTGTTGGCAGATTTGAAAAAATACTAGAAGAAAACCCCGATGCAGATATTATTGTTTATTGTTACAGTGGACCTTGTATGACTGGGAGAAAGATTGGTCACATGCTTGCAGACCATGGAATCTATGTAAGACATCTTGGTATTGGCTGGAGTGAGTGGAGATATTATTGGAATATGTGGAACCATGATGGGGAAACACAAGTTAACCCAGAGGCATTTATAACAAGCGGACCTGAACCAGGAACTTTAGACGAAGATTTAACTGGCCAAGGTTGTCCAATAGAAGGTGCATTTGGCTGTTGAGGTTTTATGAAAAAAATATTTTTATTTGTTTTTTTGGTTGCAGGAATAATTGCTACCGGCTGTACACCGCAGGTACAAGATAATCCTGAGCCTTCAGAGCTTGATGATTTTGCTAAATGTCTGAATGAAAATGAGTTAAGGATGTACGGCCAATATACTTGTGGCGTATGCAGAAAACAAAGGGAGCTTTTTGGCTCTTCTTTCCATTATGTAGGGGAAATAGAATGCCATCCTGAAGGAGAAAATCCGCAAACACAACTTTGTCTGGAAAAAGATATTATGAAAACTCCAACATGGATTCTTGAAAAAGATGGTGTTGAGGTTGATAGGCTTGAAGGATACCAGACTTTAGAAACTTTATCTGAATTTTCAGGATGTTCTATTGAAGGAACATGATTACTGATAAAAAATGAAAAAAAAGAAAAGTGCTAAGCCTAAAAACAAGGGTAAGAAAAAAAAGAAAAATGTTTGTGAGTTTTGTTGATTATAGGTGTAAAACATGGCTGAACAGCTTACACTTGGTATAATAATTGTAGCAGCATTGGCTGACAGCATCAATCCATGTGTTTTTGGGGTTCTAATATTTTTGCTGGCCTATATGGTTACTGTTTTCAAAAATAAATTGAAAATGCTGCTTGCGGGCATTATTTATACAGCTGTAGTTTATATCACTTATCTTTTAATCGGGATTGGCTTGCTGGCAGTTGCGCAATCAACAGGGATTGTTAAGCCATTTTACTGGGTTGCAGGTATTATAGCAATATTAGCTGGCATTCTAGAGGTAAAAGACTTCTTCTGGTATGGCCACGGTTTTTCTTTGCAGATGATTCCAGGTGGTGCAGAGAAGATAAAAAAATTATCAAACGCCATGAAAAAGATGGAAACTACACATCCCTTGCTTAGTTTAGGCATAGCAGCCATTCTTGGATTTGTTGTGGTTTTGTTTGAGTTTCCCTGTACAGGAGCTCCGTACCTTGCAATCATAGCATTATTATCTGGTGGAAATTATGCTAGTGGAATTCCATTACTCTTACTATATAACTTAATATTCATATTGCCATTATTTGTACTCATTATGCTTGTTTACTTCGGCTACGCATCCCACAAGCTTGAAAAATGGAGAAAAGAACATAGAGGATTGATGAGATTAGGGGTTGGCTTGTTTTTATTGGCATTTGGAGCTTATTTGATAAACCTGGCTTTGCATTTGTAAAGGTAAAAGAATGAAAAAAACAAAAAAAGAAGGACAAACATGTAAAAATTGTGTTGTAAAGACAAAAGGACATACAGAGGAGTTTGATGAAAAGAAAGTATACGGGTCTGTATATGCAGCTTGTGCAAGCGTGCATTATAATGAGGAACAGTGCGAAAAAACAGCAGATGATATGACTAAGAAAATTAAAAAATTTACAAAAGGAAAAAAGAAAATAGAATCAACAGAAATTCGCAGGAGAATAGAAAAAGAATTAAGGAAGAAAGATGAGGAATTAGCGTTCTTTTATGAGCAGCACCTTCCTAACCTGAAGAGACTTTAAATATGTTCAATATAAACAAACAATATATACATTAGAATACAGAAAAGTTTATAAATAACGAACGTTTTCTATATAAATATGGACATTACAGAAATCTTCACAAAGAAAAACATAGAAGTTTTGAGGCTTTTGTCTAAAGAGAGTCTGCATATCAGGGATATTGCTTCCCAGCTGGATATTTCTCCTGCAAAAGTCCATTCTACAATCCAGTTATTTAAGAAGAACAATTTAATTAAGGAGAATAGAGAAAAAAACAGGATAATAATAAGCTTGAATAAAGAGAGCTCATTGTTAAGAGAAATCCAAAATTTACTGGATGCTGACAATAAGGATGTTTCTTTTGAGCCTAAAATAAATATGTTTGATACTATAAGCCCGTTGGATTTCAGGTATTATGGCAGGAATGAGAAAGTATTCCAGAAACTACAATCTTACTTAAGTGAGAATGCCATGATAAAGTATATGGCAAAGGTTGAAGCAGCTCTGACAAAAACCCTTGCAAGGCATAATATTTGCAGCAAAAAAATTGCAGATGAAGTTGAAAAGGCCTGTAAAAAAATAACTGCAGAGGAAGTTTATGTTGAGGAAGATAAATTAAGGCATAATATAAGAGCTTTGGTAAACTGCATAAGAAACAAGGTGAGTGATGAATCAAAGCCGTTTATTCATTTTACAGCTACAAGCCATGATATAATATCAACTGCAGATGCTTTAAGATACAAGGAATTTACACAACATGTTTTAGTTCCGCAATTAATTGAATTTGAGAAAACTTTGATAGAAATGGCTTTGAGGGAAAAAAGTACAATACAGGTTGGCAGAACTCATGGTCAGCATGCTGTTCCAATTACATTTGGTTTTGCTATTGCACAATATGTTTCAAGGTTTGGAAATTCTATTTTAAAAATAAAAAAACATGGAAATAATTTACGCGGTAAAATAGCGGGTGCAGTGGGAAGCTATAATGCATCGTCATTATTCTTTAAGAATCCAGAAGAGTTTGAAAGAGAAGTTCTATCAGAATTAAATTTGAAACCATCTCCTATCTCTACACAAATACCTGAAGCAGAGTTTATTGTTGATTATGTCAATGCAGTAATTGAAAGTTTTGGTATTTTAGCAAATTTATCTGATGATATGCGTAACTTGCAGAGGTCAGAAATAGCAGAAGTAGGAGAAATTTTTACATCAAAACAAGTTGGTTCTTCAACAATGCCTCAGAAAAGAAACCCAATAAATTTTGAAAATGTAAAAAGCTTGTGGAAAGAATTCATGCCAAGGCTCATGACAGTCTATATAGATCAAATTTCAGAGCATCAACGGGATTTAACCAATAGTGCATCTTCCAGGTTTATACCAGAAATTCTGGCAGCGTTTTACGCTTCTGTAGTAAGATTAAATAAAACAATGCAAAGCTTGCAGGTAGATAAAGAAAATTTAAGAAAAAATTTTGAGATGAATAAAGGCCTTATTGTTGCAGAGCCGTTGTACATACTGTTAGCCGCCTATGCTCATCCGGATGCCCATGAAACTGTTAAACAATTAACATTAAAAGCGCAATCAACAAAAAGACCATTACAAGGAATAATTAAAAAAGAAAAATCATTGCAAAGTTATCTTAAAAAATTTAACAAAGAGCAATTGAAAATTATTAATAATCCGGAAAATTACATTGGAATTGCATCTGGTAAAACAAAAAGTGTTTGTGGGTTTTGGAAAAAGGAATTAAAAATAAAATAAAAATTTATTTCTGAAATTTATTGTAAATCCACGCAATAACTACTCCTGCAATAAATCCATCAACAAATGCCCATATTGCTCCTATTATGCTGCCTAGAAATGTTGGTGCATAGCCAATATATAGGGTGCTTACTGCTTCTACAAGTGGTGTTCCCCAATTCCACAACCATGCTGCCAATCCAAGCAAAAATGCATAAACAGCCAAAAGAATTCCTATTCCCAGCCCCAAAGCAAGAACATCGCATTTTTGAGCCATAAAATCACCTCTTTTTAATACTATAATATTATTACTTTTATTCTTTTCTATCTAAAATTTTATAAATACCATAGAAATATGAACTAATGCCGAGATAGGTTTTTATGCCGAGATTAGTTTCTCGAACGCATAACCTGGTATTGCACAGATAATCTAAAGGTTAGTGTACGCCTGGAAAGCCTGACCCGTTAAGGGTGTCTGGGTTCAAAAGCAGCATAATCCCAAACAATTTGGCATCAACTTGTTGTTGCTCAACTTTAAAACAGGATTTCTGCTTGAAAGTCCCAGTCTCGGCGTTTTATTTTTATGTGATCTTAGCAGATAATTAAAGTCTATAATTATTCAAAATTAGGCTATAATTGCTGAGAGTAGATTAAATTTATAAATAATTGACACTTCTTAGTTGTAATATAACATGTTTAAAAGCAGGATTTTAGGAAAATGAAAAATGGATGTACAAACTTTAGAAAAACTAGTAAGTAAACAGGGTCTATCACCCTGGACACTTGAACAATTACGTCGTGATACAATACCAGATTCTGCTCAAATAACAACTGGAAGAAGAAATAATGAAGTTTCAAAAAGAGACAAATACTGGGTAGCACAGTCTGCTTTGTACATTGTTGAAAATGGTGAGGCAATAGTTTGCCTTACAACGGGAGAAAACAACCTTATTTTTGACAGAATAGAACAAATACCTTTTGTAGAGGAAGATATTGAAGCTATTATTAGGGCAGAAAGTACGTTAAGAGTTAAGCTTTCAAATTTGAACTTAATAAAGCGTTGGAAAAGTGCTTACTCTTCTTATTTTGAAATTAATACTTATAATTATAATGCTCCAGTCGAAAAAGGGGGATTAAACCCATATCAAAGAACTTTTGCTGAAAGAGTTTTCAGACAAGGAAATGACTTTAAACTAAATACGAATATGTTTCGACAAAACAGAATATCTGGTATAAGAGTTATTCTTTTGAGTGAAACATACGTTAAAAATAATATTGAACAAGACGATTATGCTATTATGCGGGCTTGTATGCTGTATGGCTTCGGTATAAATTCTGAATTCAATGCCACCATCGGGAAATTTGGCAAATATGATGGTGTCCTGCTCGGAAAACCTTATTCAAATATGTTTTGCAGGCATTAGTAAGTTAGTAACTAAACAAGACTTTTCAAAATTAGAATAGGCAAAGTTTTATAGAGTTCTATATGAAATGAGTTAATAAAGAGTGGTAGTTGTCATACATTTACTACAAAGTAGTTAAAAAATCAAAAGATTTATAAATACTAACTAGTGTAACTATTTGTAATGGAAATAAAACAAAATAAACTATCATTAGATAAATTACTATTAAATGATGCTATTAGATTGGAGCATTTACCTAAAGGTTCAAAGTTTGAAGATTTAACACCTCAAATAAAACAAAAAATGATAGATGAAAAGGCATTTAGTGTATATAACTTAGATGGAACATTAAAATCTAATGTTTAAGAGGATACAATGAAAACTTTAGAAAACACAATTAATGGAGAAAGTAATCATCCTGAAATTATGGTTAAATTCTATATTGATGAATTACGTAATTTAGAAATTATTGATGAAGAAAAAGAGAGTAAAGGTATTAATGTAGAGCATCTTATTACAGATATAGAGGGCTTTTCTAAAGAAATTAGTGGATTATTGCCGGAAAAGGAAAAAAGACTTGATTTAGATGAATTACCAGAATATTCAGCAAGAGTAAACAAACTATTACCTCCTGAAGAATTGCTTCGGATTTGTGGGGAATATGGTAAAAAGATGGGAGAAGGTGAATTTAAAAAAGAAATCAGAGAAGCATTTGAATCTGGAAAACCATACCAAGCTCCAATACAAACTATATTTGCTGGTTTAAACAAACAAAAATTACCATCAAGTATGCCTTTAGAAGAGTTTGTGCGTCCTGCTAACAATTATGTTATTGCTATAAGGCCAAAACCTTAACCAAAAGTTTTTATAGAATTCTAAGAGACTTGAATAATATGATATGCTTGGGGATAGAATCAACTGCGCATACTTTTGGTGTTGGAATAATAACAGACAAAGGCAAAGTCCTAGCTAATGCTTCAAGTTCTTTTAAAACAAAAAAAGGAGGTTTAATACCTCATGAACTTAAGATATTTCATAATGAGGTAAAAGACAAGGTTCTGCAGGATGCTTTGCAGCAAGCGAATGTTGAATTAAAAGATATAGGTTTAGTGTCTTTTTCCCAGGGTCCTGGAATAGCGCCTGCTTTGGTTGCAGGAATGAATATGGCAAAAGATATTGGCTCTAAATTTAAAATTCCTTTAGTTGGTGTTAATCATTGTGTTTCTCATCTCGAAGTTGGTAAGCTTTTGACAAAAGCCAAAGATCCTGTTTTATTGTATACAAGCGGTGCAAATACACAGATTATTGCTTATGAATCCGGGAAGTATAGGATTTTTGGAGAGACTTTAGACCAGGGCATAGGTAATTTTATAGATGCTTTTGCAAGGCATATAGGTTTGGGATTTCCCGGCGGCCCTAAAATTGAGAAGCTTGCTTTACAAGGAAAAAATTATATTGAGCTGCCATACGTTGTAAAGGGAATGGATATAAGCTTTTCAGGAATTTTAACGAACTTGAAAAGGAAATATGATTCTAAGCAATATAAGCTGGAAGATTTGTGTTTTTCATTGCAGGAAACTGTTTTTGCAATGCTTGCAGAGGTAAGCGAAAGGGCAATGGCACATACAGGAAAGAAAGAATTGTTGCTAGGCGGAGGTGTAGCCTGCAATAAAAGGTTAAGGGAAATGTGCAGGATAATGTGCAAAGAAAGAGATGCAAAACTTTTTTTCCCTGAAAATCAATTTTTAGTTGACAATGGGGTTATGATTGGATGGCAGGGAATTGTTCAGAAAAAATCAGCTGTTAAAAACTATGATAAGATTGATATAGAGCCCTATGAAAGAACAGATGACATTAAAGTTACATGGAAGTAATCTTATGATTTAATATCTTCAATTGATTTTATATTAAAACCAAATTCTTTTGAGGCTTTTGAGTCCCATTCATTTGAGGATATGTATATTATTTTATTTGCTGGTAAATTAATATAGTCAATTACTTTTTCATAAGATTCCTGATTAGGTTTATACACGCCATTATCTTCTGATGTGAATATTTTTTCAAATTTTACCGGGCTTTTTGAAGATAAATTCATCATCTTGACTAAATCATTTGAGCAGTTTGTCAATACAAAGAACCTATATTTTTTCTGCAATTTCATCAGCATTTCCTTAATTCCTGGCAAGAAAACTATATTTTTATGCGTCTTAAATAGAATTTCTAAATCTTTTACATCTGCATCTTTCACTAATTTGATGTATGCTAACTTAACTATCTCCTTAAATGGCTTTTTGGAATTTGCGAAAATATTCTCTCTTTGATACTGAAAAAATCGATTAATGAATTCTTGAGGTTCCAAATCCAAAGAGTATTTTTTTGAGATTTGAGAATAAAATTTTTTATATATTCCGGATTCGTCTAATAGTGTGTCTAACAAATCAAAAACTATTGGTTGCATATTGCTTTCATGTAGTTTTGGTAAGGTATGTATGTTTAATCACCTCATTTACTTAATATCCCTCTGAAAACATGAACAGTATGCCCTATATCAATCCCATCTCTATAAAGATTTAACGCTTCTCCAGCACTTATCCTATAATCTTTTAGTGCATTTGATAATTCTATTCCATTGATTTTAGTAGTAGGATTTGTAATATCTAATTTTTTCAGATGTTCTTTAGCTTTAGTGTAATGATAAAAAGAAAATTTGATTCCACCTCTTTCGGCATTAGCATATTCTGAAATAATGACATCCGGCTCAGTTTGTCTCTTAAATCCAGAACATAACTCCTCTAGTTTTAATCCTTCTTCAGTAAATATCCTAAAAAATAATTCATGAGGCACCCTTCCCCCTATGATAGATAAAACAGATCCGTTAGAATTTAAGATGCCCTTGGCTGAATGTAAAAATAACTGCTGCATTTCTAAAAGATAATCTCTAATATCTTTTGATGTGTCTAAATTGTCTTTCTCTCTCCTATATAGGCTTGATAAGTTATAGCCATCAGCTATGTTTTCGGAGTCTGAGGGTAGGTTGGGTAAATTGGCATATACTAAATCTACTTTCAGGGATTTCTCTAAGAGTGGGTTGCATAAATTTCCAACAAAAGAATTAATCCTTGGTTTATATCTCTCATTAGAAATATTTGATTCAACGTTCTTCACAGATAATGGAATAACCCTTGGATCAATATCTGTGATTAATAGTTCTTCAATTCCATTGATGATTGAACAAGTCCCCAAAGCATCTACCCCATTACCTGTTCCAATAATTGCTATTTTTTTAGGTATTTTTCCTTCTAGAATTAAACGGTTTTGTAGTTCCTTAAACCCAAAAAATGTATAAAATAGCCAATTATCTTCTATACAATCTTTTATTGTATACATATGTTCATTTGTAGTTATGAGCACTTGTTTTTCAATTCCGGACTCTTGAAATAATTTTGATACATCCCCTTCTATTGTTCCCATTCTTTAACCCTTCAAATTTTTTCCTTAATATAATTTTCAATTTTTTTAGATAAATAATCTGCAAATAATTGTAAATGGAAAAGAAAGAGATGCAAAACTTTTTTTCCCTGAAAATCAATTTTTAGTTGACAATGGGGTTATGATTGGATGGCAGGGAATTGTTCAGAAAAAATCAGCTGTTAAAAACTATGATAAGATTGATATAGAGCCCTATGAAAGAACAGATGACATTAAAGTTACATGGAAGTAATCTTATGATTTAATATCTTCAATTGATTTTATATTAAAACCAAATTCTTTTGCTGTAACCATCTTTATTTCTCGGGGGCTAATTACAAAAGTTTAAATAAATATCCTATTTATTTGTTATGTAATGGAATTAAATAAAGAAAACCTCATACAAGATTTGTGTAATCTTATTTCGATACCTAGTTACAATGACGAGTCAAATGTTGCAGGTTATATAATCACAGAATTAGAAAAAATTGGCTTAAATCCTGAGAAAGATGCTCATGGAAATGTTATTTTATGCTTGGGAGAAGGGGATGGTTTTTTGCTTAACGCTCATATGGATACGGTTGATATAAAGGGATGGGAAGATACTGCTTTAAAGCCCATATTTAAAAAAAATAGAGTATATGGAAGGGGCTCATCTGACACTAAATCCGGAATTGCAACAATGCTAGAAATTGCAAGAAAAATGAAAGATATTAAACTCAAAAGAAAAATAATTTTTTTATTTTCAGTTAAAGAAGAAGACTCTAAACTTAATGAGAATGGTGCTTTTTTAGCATATAGTAAGTTAAAAGCGACAGAGGGCATCATTTTAGAACCAACTTTTAAAGATAAAATGCTTGAAATAGGTGTAGGATGTAAGGGAGCATATAGGTATAATATCATAATCAATGGTAAATCTTGCCACAGTTGTTCACCAAATAATGGAATTAATCCCATTTATTTAGCAAACGATTTTATTAATAGTATTAGGAATCTAAAATTAAAATCAAAGAGTTATAAGTTAGCAAATAAGGAAATAGAATTGAAACCTGTTATATCTGTTACTCAGATCAATGCTAAAGAAGGGACCAATGTAGTTCCTGGAAGATGCACTATAAGTATCGATTACAGAGCTTTACCTGATGAGAATGAAGAAGAAGTTAAGAGCATAATTCTTAAATTATGCAGCAAACATTTTCATAATGGGTTCGATATAGAAGAATATTCTATAAAAGGATACTTTGATTATGATAAAAAGCTGCTTGACATAATTAAATGTATTGCTGAAAAAAACGGATATCTCCCTAATTTTATAATCAAGCAAGGAAAAAATGATGCAGCAATATTCTCCAATTATGGAAAAGTGAAAAGTATGTGTTTTGGAACAGGTGAAAGTGGAGAAGCACACACTCTAAACGAATCTGTATTAATTGATGGTTTCTTAGATTGCAGTGAAATAATATATTTAATTATAAAGAATATTTGCACATAAAATTTATTATTTTCTTACAAGAAT
>CAZYSP010000005.1:0-57169 GCA_964650285.1 uncultured Methanosarcinales archaeon
AAATGAATGATTATGAAATAAGAAGAATGGATGGAGAACGTGTTTTAATACTTGGGGGCATGGGGGCTATAGGAAGCAATCTAGCACACAAAATAATACCACTTGGAGCAAAAGTCACTATTTATGATAATTTTATGGAAGGGACTGGGGCAAACCCTTTAAATATAAAGGAAATTAAGAGTAAATTAGAAATAATTAAGGGAGATATAAGAGATTTTAAACCACTATCAAAAGTAATTAGAGATAAAACAATAATATTTAATTGTGCTGCACAGGTGAGTCATGTTCTTTCTATGCAGGACCCTTTTTTAGATATAGATATAAATTGTATAGGGCATATTAACGTTCTTGAGTCTTGCCGGAAAGTTAATGATTCTGCAAAAATCATTTATACTGGCACAAGGGGGCAAAGTGGAGCGGCCTTGTATTCTCCTATAGATGAAAATCATCTTGATAATCCCCCTGATGTTTATTGTGCTGATAAACTTGCATCTGAATTATATCATTTTGTTTACCATAAGGCATATGGGATGTGGACAACTTCTTTGAGGCTTACCAATACTTATGGTCCAAGAGCTCAAATGAATAATCCAGGCCATAGCATTGTAAATTGGCTTATTAGCAAAGCAATGTTAGGAGAAACTATACCTGTTTTTGAACCAGGAACACAACTGAGGGATGTAAATTATATGGATGATGTTATTGATGCCCTTATGCTGGCTTCCCAAAACAATAAATCTGATGGGCAGATGTTTTTAGTAGGGTCTGGCAAGGGGATAGGTTTTTTGAGTCTTGTAAAGATGATTATAAAAATAACTGGCAATGGTTCGTATAAACTAACACAATGGCCAAAAGAAAGAAAAAATATAGAAACAGGAAGTGTTGTAGTAGATTATTCTAAAATAAATAAAATGCTTGGGTGGTATCCAAAAACCATGCCTGAGGGGGGTATTAAAAAAACAATATCTTTTTATAAACGGAATTTTAACGATTATTTTAAGTAAAATTAAGGGATATCTTAAAAAAGAAGAGTTTAAAAATCGATAATACTTTCTTTAGGAGATGGAATTAAGTAACCACAATTATGTAGAAATAGGTATTAACTCTCTTAAAGAAGCTTATTTCGTCCAAAGAGAATTATTAGAAAAAGGCACTATTGGGGAAATAATGGGGGAAAATGAACAAGGAGATCATGCTTCTAAAGGAGATGTTGAGAGTGAAAAAGCAGTAATTAATTATTTGAGACAGCAAAGGTTTCCATGCAGAGTTATTTCTGAAGAACACGGTTCAGCTGATATTGTTAAAAATTCAAACTATTTGGTAGTTTTAGATGGAATTGATGGGAGTGGTGGTCTTGTTGCTAATCCAAGAAGCAGATGTGGGACGATGTTGGCAATAGCAGATAATCTTAATCCTACATACGACCAATTTATTTTTGGAGGTATAACTGAATTTATTACTGAAAGGATTATGTATGCTCTAAAAGATCAAGGAGTATTTTTAATCGAAAGTCCAGGTGAACACGAAAATGTTAGGAATATAAAAAATCAGAATAAAAAAACAACCTTAGGTCCCAATACGAGAATTTATATTGATGCCCCCAATTTTTGGGAGAATATGATTCTAGTGTAACTAGTGGTGTTGATGAAATAACAACCATCATGGAAAAAACATTCCCCAATAAACTTAAGAACCATTTTAAATTGAGTGGTCTGCAGTCAAGTGCAGCAATGTGTATTGATTTGATATCTGGAAAAGTTGATCTTGTAGGAGATGCTATTGCAAAAGGTGTATTTGAACCACCAACAATGTACAGACTGGTAAATGAAATTAGCGGATCAGTAATGGACCTTGATGGAAAAGATATTGGAGATAAAAAATGGCTGGAGTATGGAAGGCCTCTAACACCAATAGTCCTTTCATCTTCATATAATCTCGGAGAAAAATTTACTAGACAGTTAAAAACAATAGACTTTTATAGGGAAAAAGCATTCTAAATCCAGTAAAAATGAATCTACTTGTAACAGGTGGCCTTGGCCATATAGGATCAAGGTTGATAAGAGATTTCGCAAAACGAGAAGAAATAGATCTAATCAGAATATTCGATAACTTGTCTACACAACGATATTGCTCTTTATTTAATTTGCCTAAAGATACGAAATATCAGTTCATTGAAGGGGATATAAATGATAAAAATAAATTAAAATCTGTTTTGCAAGATATAGATATTGTGATACATTTAGCGGCGATAACCGATGCTCCAGCTACAATACAAAAACCAGAAATAACACATCAAATCAATTTTAAAGGAACAGAAAATGTTTTGAATGCCTCAATGAAAGCAAATATAAAAAAATTTATCTTTCCTTCAACAACTAGTGTTTATGGTGAGGCTGAAGGCATAGTTGATGAAAATTATGATAATTATAAACCTTCAAGCCCATATGCAGAGTTTAAATTAGCTGCAGAAAAAATTGTTCAAAACGCATTTATAGAACATGGCTTTCATACTGGAGTTTTAAGGATGGGAACTATTTTTGGAAGAAGCATTGGGATGAGATTCCATACTGTTGTAAATAAGTTTATTTATCTCGCATGCATGAGAAAACCATTAAGTGTGTGGGAATGTGCACTTAATCAAAAAAGGCCTTATTTATGGTTAAATGATGCTATTCGTGCATTCGAATTTATTGAAAAAAATGGGAAGGCTGGAGAATTATATAATGCTGTAACACGAAATTATGCATTGCAAGATATAATAGATGCAATTAAATCTTTTGTGCCTGATGTAAAGATGAGCATTACAAAATCTCCTATGCCGAATCAAAAGTCTTACACAGTCTCAAATAAAAAAATATTGGATTTGGGGTTTTCATTTGAAGATTCTTTGTCAGAATCTATTAGAGAAACTTTTGAATTATTTGATGCTATAAAAAATGATTAAAATGATATATCCATCAAAAGTTTGGGTTGATAAGGATATGAGAAGAGCAGTAGAAAAAGTATTTGATTCTAAAATTTTTGTTATGGGCAAATATACAAACGAATTCGAAAAAAAGTTTTCTGAACATATGAATGTAAAGCATGCAATAGCTTTAAGTAATGGAACAGCAGCAATAGAAGTTTCTCTGCAATCTTTGAATATAACTCATGATGACGAAATTATAGTCCCTTCACATACAGCATTCCCGACAGTAGAAGCAATATTAAAAATAGGAGCTAAACCTGTTTTTGTAGACATAGAAGAAAGTACTTATAACATGGATATTTCAAAGATAGAGAAGAAAATAACAAAAAAAACAAAAGCTATATTGCCGGTGCATCTTTATGGCCATCCTTGTGATATGGGGGGGATTAAAGAAATAGCAGGAAAACATTCTTTAAAAGTTATAGAAGATTGTGCGCAGTCCCCTAATGCTGAGTTTAAAGGGGTAAAGGTAGGATCTTTAGGAGATACTGGGTGTTTTTCATTCTATCCTTCTAAGAATATGACTGTTTGTGGTGAAGGTGGAATGATAACTACTAATGATGATTCGGTTGCAGAAATGGCAAGGAAGCTTATAAATCATGGTCAAGATGGAACTTATAATCATGTATTGCTTGGCCATAATTACAGACTTGGAGAGATACAATGTGCAATAGGATTGAAGCAGTTGGAAATGCTTGATTCTTTTACGCAGAGAAGGAGGCAGATAGCTAAGTTGTATGAAGATTTGTTAAGTGATTCAAAACTTGTGCTTCCACAAGAGGCAAAACATGCCAAACATGCCTACCATCTTTATGTTGTCAGATGCGATTCCAATAAAAGAAAAGCATTATTAAACCATATGAAACATAAAGGAGTTATATGCGGAATACATTATCCTTTGGCAAGTCATCAGCAAAAAGTTATTTCTTCCCAATATGTCGATTTGCATTTACCAATTACAGAAAAAATCGTTAATGAAATTTTTTCATTGCCTATTTACCCGCTTCTTAAGGATGATAAAGTAGAGATGATTGTGACAAGCTTAAAAGAGTTCTACTGAGATAAGTTCAGAAAAAACATATATTTAAAAATGTCATAATTTTTCTTCTACTGAAATTTATAATATTACAATCAATCAAAAATTGTCCGAAAAAACTACCTTGATACTCTTGGAGTAATATTTATGTGGTTTATATTGGAACCGGATGATTGCTTTATAAGAGAACCTTGAATGAATGCATTAGCTTACTTAGATAGTATATAAAAATAGATGAGGGTTAAAAATATGAATATATTGGTAACGGGAGGATTGGGATTTATTGGAAGCAATTTTATTAGACATATGCTAAACAAGAATCATTGTCAGATTATTAATCTTGATAAAGTAACGTATTGTGCAAACTTTGAAAATCTAAAAGATGTTGAAAAAAATGCAAATTATAAATTTGTTAAAGGTGATATTTGTGATAAAAATATTGTTGGAAAATTAGTAAAAAAAGTAGATGTAATAATCAATTTCGCAGCAGAAACACATGTTGACAGGTCAATTACGGCTCCAGGAGATTTCATAAAGACAGATGTTTTTGGCACGTATGTTCTGCTTGAGGCAGCAAGAAAGTTTAATATTAAAAAATATATCCAAATATCGACTGATGAGGTTTACGGCAGTATTAGAAAAGGCTCTTTTAAAGAAACAGACAGTTTGAACCCTAGCAGTCCTTATTCTGCAAGTAAAGCATCAGCAGACCATTTAGTGTCTTCTTATTTCGATACCTACGGGTTGCCTATACTGATTACGAGGAGCTCTAATAATTTTGGTCCTAATCAGTATCCGGAAAAACTAATCCCTTTATTTATTACTAACTTATTAGACGGAAAGAAAATTCCGGTTTACGGCGATGGTCTTAATGTTAGAGACTGGGTATATGTTTTGGATAATTGTGAAGCAGTAAACCTTGTTTTGGATAAAGGAAAAACAGGGGAAATATACAACATTGGCGGAGGAAATGAGAAAACAAATATTGAAATAGCTAGAGCACTCTTAAAGGAACTTGGAAAAGAGAAATCTTTTATAGAATTTGTTAAAGATAGGATGGGGCATGATAAAAGATATTCGCTTGACTGCTCAAAATTAAGAGGCTTGGGATGGAAACCACGCTATAATTTCGATCAAGCAATCGAAAGCACAATAGGATGGTATAAAGAAAATCAAGAATGGTGGACTAAAATTAAATCACCAGAATACTTAGCATATTATAAAAAACATTATTACGAAAGACACAAAATGGAAAGTCAAGAATAAAATGAAAGGGATAATACTAGCTGGAGGGTCAGGATTAAGGTTATATCCACTCACAAAAGTAACTAATAAGCACCTTTTACCTGTTTACAATAAACCTATGATTTATTATCCTTTGAAAACTTTGATAAATGGTGGAATAAAGGATATACTGATAGTATCAGGGACGGGGCATGCAGGACATTTTTTAAATCTACTTGGATCAGGAAAAGAATTTGGAGCAAATCTGACTTATGAGATCCAGGATGAAGCAAAGGGAATAGGTCACGCTTTAAGTTTGGCTGAGAATTTTTCAGAAAAACAAAAATGCGTCGTAATCTTAGGAGACAATATTTTTCAGGAGAATATAACGTCCCATATTGAAAAATTTGAAAAATTAAAAGAAGGAGCAACTATATTTCTTAAGGAAGTTACTATGACTCAGGCAAAAAGATTTGGTATTGCCGTAGTAGAAAATGATAAAGTTACTTATGTTGAAGAAAAGCCAAAAAATCCAAGATCAAATTTAGCTATGACTGGTTTGTATATGTTTGACAGAGATATATTCAAAATACTTAAGAGTTTAAGTCCATCTTCGAGAAATGAGATTGAGATAACTGAAGCTATTGAAGTTTATTTGAAGAATAAGCTACTATATTATAGCAAAATAAATGGTTTTTGGTCTGATGCAGGAACCTTTGATTCTTTACTGAAGTCTTCACAATTTATAAAGGAAACTGAAAAATAATTATATTATACTCTATTTGTAACATGAAAAAAAAAGTTTTGGTTTTAGGGGGTGGAGCCTCAGGATTAAGTACAGCTTGGAGATTAGCTGAGAATAAAATACCTGTAGACTTGATAGAATCTAGCACTAAAGTAGGAGGATTGGCTTCAACAGTTGAACATGGGAAATATTATTTTGATTATGGGCCACATTACTTTTTTAGTGAAAGATCAGAAATTGTTAGAAAAGTTATGTCAATCTATAAAAAATATTATAAGCATGATATGCTCGTAAAACACAGAGACGTACTGCTGTCATTCCATGGTAAATTTTTAAAATACCCCCTTTCTATAAAGAATATTCTATTCGAAATATCAATTTATGATTCTATACATATAGCACTTAGCTATTTTAAAAGTCAGGCAAAGGAATATACTAAACAGCTTGTAAATAAGTTCACATATATTGATAATTTTGAGACATGGGCAAAACTCAATTTTGGAGAATACTTGTATAAGATATTTTTTAGGCCTTACACAGAGCAGTTTTGGGGAATAAAATGCAATAAATTAGCACCCAAGACATTACCTACAAGCCACCAACTTTCCCTGATTAAAACTCTAAAATTAGTTTTTCATAAGAAAATTGCTAAGAAAAATGCATCTTTGGCTGAAAGAGAATCTTCATTGTTATTGCGTTATCCTCCAAAGGGAATAGGAGGGGTTACTGATTCTATAGCCAAAGAAGCCAAAAGATTAGGCGTTAGATTTAATCTAGGTTATTGTGTTAAAGAAATAAAACGAGACAAGTCAAAATCTTTCGTAGTGACTGCATTAAAAAATGGAAAAATTAAGAGATTCAAATCCGATTTCATAGTTTCTACAATTCCTTTAATACCCATGCTAGGAATGCTTAAGCCAATACCTCCAAAAAATATAATAAAAAGTTCAAAAGAATTGGATTTCTTATCATTTATAATACTATACATAGTAGTTGATGAAAGGGAGATACTGCCTAGTTCTTATTTATATTTTGTAGGAAGGCCTTATAATAGAATTTCTGAAATAAATAAGTTTTCACCTAAGATGTGCCCTCCAGATGAAAATATGATTGGTATAGAAATAAGCTGCAAAGAGGAAGATGATGTCTGGAAATACAGCAAAGAGCAGCTATTTGAGTATTGCATAAAATATTTAGAAAAAGACAAAATAATAAAACGCGATGAAGTAAAAAAAATATTTGTATTAAAAGCCAGATATGCGTATCCCATCTTCTTTAAAGACTATGGAAAAAATTTGAAACCCATACAGGATTATATAGATTCAATCCCTAATTTTAAGGTGATAGGACGCGTAGGGGAGTATGAATATATTGATATTGACCAGTGTATAGCAAAATCATTTAATCTTGTTGATAATATTACCCCAAAATTAAAGGGCAAACAATAGGATTTTTCTACCTTTTTTCTAGAAAACTTTGATAGACATCTACTATTTTTCTTGCAGAGCTGGCTGCACTAAAATCTTTAGACCTTTTCAATAATTTCTTTCTGTCCCATTTTTTATTCAATGCTAATATTATTTTTTCTGCTAAGTCATTTACATCTTTTGGATTTACCAGATAGCCAACATCCTTGTTTACTAGTTCTGGAGTGCCTGCAACTCTTGTTGCAACTATGGGCTTTCCGCATGCTAAGGCCTCACATAATACTACTGGTAGACCTTCATTTAGGCTAGGCAATACAAAAATGTCACATGCACTCATATAAGCGGGAAGGTCATTATGCTTTTTCTGCCCTAAAAATTTTATATAGTTATCCAAGTTTAAATTTGACGCCATTTTTTTCAGCTTACCTTCAGAATGGCCTGAGCCTATTATACAGCATAAGATATTTTTCTCTTTTTTCAGGACAAGCTTAAGCGCACCAATTAAATATTCCACACCTTTTCTTTCAAATAAATGGCCTATAAACAGAATTATTTTTTTATTCTTCGGCAAATTTAAAACTTTTCTGGCCTTATTTTTGTCTTTTGGCCTAAATTTATCTAACAATGCTCCCATTGGTATAACAAAAATCTTTTTCTTAGAGATACGCTTTTCTATTTCATTTTGCAGAAATTTGCTTTGACATATTATGGCATCAGAGTTCTTTAAAGTAGATTTGATTAAGAAACTTGAAGGCATTTGCTTGAAGTAGCGGTTTATATCTTCGCCATATGTTGTAACTAACAGGGGTTTTCTATATTTTCTTTTTAGCCTTTTCCCCAACAAACTTTCGCTGAGCGAACCATGCAAATGAATTATGTCCGGATTCCAGCTTTCTACTATTTTGTCTGTTATCTTTTTTGAGGAAAAATAAGAAAAAAAACTTTCTATAGTCAAATAAAAATGCAGAAGCTTCAGCTTAAACAGCATTCTTGGAATCATAATATATTTTGGATGGTAAACTTCAATTCCATCAACCCTTTCTTTAGATGGTACCTTAGAGAACCGGTAGTATGGGTTGACTACTCTTATTCTTGGAACGTATACATATGGGTAAATCACCTTTATCTCACAATATTTTTTAAGTTCTTTAAGCTGGTTTAGCAAAAAAATAGCTGCGATAGGGCTATTTTTTGTTGGAAATGAATGGGTAATGACCAATAGTTTTATTTTTTTCTTCATGTTATTAGCCTAAATTATTGTTAATTTCATTTTGCAAATATAACCTGTTAATTACTACTTCACCCCCTTAGAAGAAACCCGTAAGTTATTTAAATAATTTACCGTTTTCTAAATCAAAATGAATGTAGTACTAATAGTAGTTGATTCTTTGCGTTCTGATCACTTGGGTATAAATGGATATGATAGAGATACCAGTCCTAACATAGATAAACTTGCAAAAGAAGGTGTTTTTTTTACAAACGCTATATGCACTATTCCAAGGACAAGTCCTTCTGTATCATCTATATTAACAGGACTTTACCCACATTCTCATGGCTTAAGATTTCTTTTTACGTATAAATTAAATCCTAATGTAGCAACATTACAGGAGATTCTACAGACTCACGGATACAAGACTATAGGGAATGATATAGAAATGAATGATACTGGCATTGAAAGGGGTTTTGATGCTTTTAATCTATTGCGATGGAGAATAATAAACAAAATAAAAAGAACTATCAAAAAAACTGTTAATTGGAACTATAAAGTAGACCCTGCAAAAACATTAACTGATTTCGCAATAAAATCTATTAAAAAATTGAGAAATGAAAAGTTCTTCTTGTACTTGCATTATATTGGACTGCATTGGCCATATAATCCTCCGAAACCATATGATGAAATGTTTGAGTCTGATTACAAAGGAAAGCATACTTTTAATGAAGTTAATGGCAAGATTAGTAGAGGAGACCTAATCTTTAATAATAATCTTCCAAAAGAAGAAATTAAACATGCAATAGCGCATCACGACGGCTCAATAAGGCATGTAGACTTTCAGATAGGCAGGTTGCTAAAGCATCTTGAGAACCTTAATTTAATGGATGATACTCTTGTGATCCTGACTGCAGACCATGGTGAATGTTTTGGTGAGCATAATCTTTATTTCCAGCATGGAGAATACTTATATGATGAAGGACTAAAGGTACCATTGGTAATAAAACATCCTAAATTACTTAAAAAGAAGATAGAAAAGCAAGTTCAATTAACTGATATAATGCCTACCGTTCTAGAAATTTTAAATATACCTTCAATAGATAAAATTGATGGGATAAGCCTAATGCCAATGATAGAAGAAGATAAGGTGGTGCGGGAATATACCTTTGCAGAAAGTGGAAAAAATTTTTTCAAGCAGAACAAAAGAGTATATTTTGAAGGAATAAAGGGCAAATGGCGCATGATAAGGACAGATGAATGGAAACTAATCTACATACCCCATCCAGATAAAGATATTTATGAGCTTTATAACTTAAAAAATGATTTTGGAGAAACCAAGAATCTTATAGATAAAGAAATAAAAATTGCTGATAAGCTGAAAAAAGAATTATTTAAATGGATGGAGGGATCACAAGAAGATGAAGGAATGGATTTAACTGAAAAGTCAAAAAAATTATTAAGGAAATTAGGGTATATGGAATAAGCTAATAGTCAATTTTTGATATTTTATAATCAGGTTCTATATGTACATAAGACTCTGTCCTAAATCTCGCTTCCGCTTCGGATTGCCATCGGTTCACATCTTGATATTATCAGTAGAAGGCGACATTCCCCGTAAGGGACATCCCCTTGTCGCGTGTTTTCCTTACCAAAGGGATGCTCACAAATTGATGGCAACCTACATTTAGGACAGAGCCCGTACATAACAAAATTTTATAAATAAGCATAAATTGCCGCAGGGTATTGGATAATCAACAACTTTATACCAATAGACTATTGATACGATGTTTAATCCATTTAAAAAGAAAAAACCCAATGTAATCATGATAATGGTAGATGCCGTTAGATATGATGTTGTTGATAAAGTTCCTTATTACAATGAATTAAAGAAAGAAGCTATATTTTTTCCAAACCTTATTGCTTATGCCCCATACACTATTGGCTCATTACATGCACTTTTTTCCGGAATGGATGGAAATTCTAATGGTATTAATGGATATTATAAGAGTGCTGGTTTTGATAAGAGTAATTGTTACACCCTTGCACAATATTTGAAAGATGCAGGCTATTATACAGAAGCAGACGTGATTTCAGAAGCAATTATGCCAAACCAGGGATTTGATAAAGTAAGGGTTTATGACGGGTATAAAGAGAATCTAGTGAAGAGGCATTCAGAAATATTAAATCAAATAAAAACAAAATCTCCTTTTTTTCTTTTTCTGGATTATGACATTATACACATAAATCTAATGAAGAATGTCATAAAGAAATATTCTGATTTTGACAAAGAGCATTTTCAAAATAAGGAAAATAATTTCAGAAATTACCTAGGTTGGGTTGAAAAGAGCGGAGATTACCTGAAAACAACAATAGAAAAGATAAAAGAATTGGGTTTGTATGATAACTCAATTATAATTGTTTTTACTGACCATGGCACTAGCGTAGGAGATAGAGTCGGAGAAAAAGCGTATGGCGTATATCTTTATGAATATACATTAAGATGTTTTTTATATTTAATTGGAAAAGGTTTTCCTAAAGGGGTAGAAATAACTGACCTTGCGAGAAGCATTGACATTCTACCTACAATGTTGGATATACTTAAACTAAAGGAAAAAGATGACTATAAGAAGATACATGGAAAATCATTTTTGTCTTTTGTCAATGGAAGTACAGATAAAAGAATTGCATATTCAGAAACAGGAGGCTTAGGAGGCCCTACACCATCTCCAGAGATACACAATGTACAGGCTGTAAGAACAAATAGATGGAAATTAATTTATAATAAAACAAATAAGAAAAAAGAATTGTATGATCTGGAAATAGACAAAGAAGAGAAAAATAATCTTATTGGAAAAAATTCTGATGTGGAAGATACTTTATGGGGGGAAATGACGAAACGTCAAGAAACTCAAAAAGCATAATTTTTTTTTTTGCAATATGAACCAACTATTTAACAATTCTCCTATACAAATCTTCTAATTCGGCAATGTTTATCGCTTTCAATAAAAACAGTAAAATAATATAAACTATTCCGGATATCATTAAAACAATAGCAGTCTCTAACCATACATTAAACACTAAAAGTCCTTTTAGCAGCCATATTATAAATGTGAAAATTAGCCCTGCTATGAAGCTTTTTGCCCAGATTTTTATTGGAAATGAAATTCTAATAAACTTTCTTATGTTTATTAAGCCAATTACCATTATTATAAGATAGCTCAAAGAGGTTGTTATTGCGGCTCCAATTATACCTAGCATTGGAATTAATATCAAGTTTGCAATAAAGTTAAATATTGCTGCACTATAAATCATCTTGCTGGTAATCTGAGGTTTGCCTATACCTGGGAAGAAATTGGAACTTGTCCCCCCTATTGTTGCAAATATCATCCCTATGCTTAAAATTTTCATTGCATTAGCAGCAGGTATATAACTTGCTCCGAAGAAAACATTTATAACCAAATCTGAAAAAGAAAACATCATAAAAGCCAAGGGGATCATAATCATAAGGGAATATTTGTATAATGATTCCATGCCTTCCGCCAATATTTTTTTCTTTTTTTTTGACCATAATTCTGAGGTAAATGGGAGTAATACTTCTGAAATGGCTCTTGGGAAATAGAGCAATATCCTTGTTGTGGGCAGTGCTACACTATACAAAGCAACACTTGTCAACCCGGAAAAATATGTCAGCATCATTATATCTGTATACCCCAAAACTACTCCTCCAACACCCGTGGCCAGTATGAATATACTGTAATGGGATATCTTCTTCAACAATGTTTTATTTATCATGAATTTTGATACAAAGAACTCTGGAAAAACCTTCTTTACAAATATCCAACCAAAAATTACTAGTAAAAGAGAGGGTACAATAATATATGCTGCTATTGGGCTTAACAACCTATAATTTAATCTGAATCCTACTAAAATAATAATTGTTATCAATGTCATTCTTGCTAGATCAACTCCTGAGAAATAGGTCATTTTTTTGAAACCCTGGAAAGCAAATTTTAGCACAAATACAAAACTATCTATAAAGAATGCTATTGCCATTAGTCTAAGAACAATGCTTGCTTGATTATTATGGAAGTAGTTGGATGCAAGAAAATCGGAAATCAAATATAGTACTATTATTATAATGGAATTTGTAATGAGTTGTATAACAGTAACGTATACTATTGAGCTTTTTATAGAATCCTTTTCCTTTTTATGCAGGAACTCAGGAATAAACTTTGCCAGGGCTTTGTCAAATCCTAAGCTTTTGAAAATCCCAAACATACCTAAAAATACAAAGACAGCATAAAACAAACCAAATTCTTCTATAGAAAGATTTTTTGCAAGAATGACTCTTACAAGGTATCCCAAAAATGCGGCTAATAGGGAGATGCTCAATATGGTAAATGCCCCTCTAAATGCTACCTTTGTATAGCTCATAATTTAAAGGCGTTATAGAATATTTATTAACGTTTTGTTTTTCTCTATAAATTTTTTTCATTGAAATATAACCTTTTCTAATTCTAATGCTATATTAATTCTTCCTCATTTCTTCAAAAATAAAATTTAAAATATCGTCGGTTATAAAATGGGTTGAAATCCCATCTCCCCTTATTTTATTAGCATTTAAGTAAACCCTATATTCACCAAGACCTAATGTATTTACAGTCTTGTTAACATAACTCTCATAGGTTTTATAGCCTATGCCTTTTTTACAACAGGCATCATATTGGTTGAGTATTTGTATATGTTTACGATTTTCTCCATAAGAAGCTAAAACATATATCTCAAGATAATTTGCTATTTGATATAATTCTGGTAAACTCTCTTCATAATGCTCCAATCCATTATTAGGAGACAATGTTTGCAAATAAATAGGTGAACTTCCAGATATAGAGTAACTTTCTTTAATCCTTATATCTATAGCTGGGTAAATTGTTGTAGTCCAACCACCACCAGAGTGCCCAATCATATACATTTCATTATAATTATTTTCTAAATAATTTAATACAACTGCAATAGGCTCAACAAAAAACTTTATCGATGAAAAATTGTCTGAATCCAAAAATCTTAATGCATCGTGATTTATTAACTTTATATTCCCAAGATTCCCTAAATTTACTATTGGCTGATTGTTAAATCCGCCAAATTCTTCTGTTAATAATGGCATAGAAAAAGTAATAACATCATAACCTTGCTCTAAAAATGGCTCAATAATAAAATCCCCTCTATGACCTTGATGGTAAATAACTAATTTATTAGTTGGATTATCTGAATGATAATATTTAACAATAGAATTTACATTATATTCCATATTAACAACAAACCCATCATCTTCAATTTTGTCTGGTAATCTTGTGGGAATGCCTTTGCCTTTCCATATAAACTCAATAAGTTCCTGTCTTTTGTTTTCTGCATCTTCTCTTGTGTTAATTGAGATTGGAGGCAAAGAAGAAATATCTGGTATTGTCTCATAGTCTTTATACCCATCAGTCAATTCATATTTTAAGTTTTTTATAAAGTAATATGGGATTATTTTTGTCGCACCAGAATAAAATCCATAAGTAAAACTGGCAAAAATTAAAGTTATAACCATGATTATTACGTAAATTGATGATTTCATTCTCTTAGGCAAGGACACCCTTATAGACTTTAGCCTGTAGGGGAATTGCCTTGATTCCCATAACTTTTTTCTAACATCTTAAAAACCTTTGGATTTTTGAGACACAAAAAATCTGCTAAACAGATTTTTTAAGTGTTTTAAATAAAAAATGAGTGCGCAGCGGAATTTGGCGCACCCATTTTTTATCTTAAAAATGACTTGAAAATACTGAAAAAAAGTTAATTTTTTATACACTTACATCATTCCTCCTATAAAATGAAGAAAGCTTTAATAACCGGGGCTACAGGACAGGACGGGTCTTATTTGGCAGAACTTTTATTGAAAAAAGGCTACAATGTATTAGGCTTTCAGAGACGATCAAGCACGTTTAATACAGAAAGAATAGACCATATTTATGAAAGTGAGCACTTTGATACTGTTTATGCGGATATGACTGATGGAAGCAGTATAAACAGGATAATACGGAAATTCCAGCCTGATGAAATCTACAATCTTGGAGCACAAAGCCATGTAAAGGTTAGTTTTGATGTACCAGAATATACTGCGGATACAAATGCTTTAGGTACACTTAGGATGCTGGAGTCAATACGAGAAAATAAAATGAATGTAAAGTTTTATCAGGGCTCTAGTTCTGAAATGTTTGGAAAGGTAAGGGAAATTCCGCAAAATGAAAAAACTGCATTTTATCCAAGAAGTCCTTATGCGTGTGCAAAAGTTTTCGCTTACTGGATAACAGTAAACTATAGAGAAGCGCATAATATTTTTGCCTGCAATGGAATACTTTTTAATCATGAGTCACCAAGAAGGGGAAATACATTTGTTACAAAAAAGATTGTAAGGGGGCTAGTTGCCATTAAGAAAGGAAAAGAGGATAAATTAGTTCTTGGTAATCTTGAAGCGAAAAGGGACTGGGGTTATGCAAAAGAATATGTTGAGGTAATGTGGAAAATGTTGCAGCAAGATAAGCCAGATGACTTTGTCATTGCAACTGGAGAATGTCATTCTGTTAGGGAGTTTCTTGAACAGTGTGCTACTTATTTGGGCATGCCAATAGAATGGAAAGGCGCAGGCATAAACGAACAAGGAATCAATACTAAGACAGGAAAACCCATCATCAAAATTTCAGAAAGATATTTTAGGCCTACTGAAACTGATATATTAGTTGGAGATCCTACAAAAGCAAAGAAATTGTTGGGGTGGAAATCAGAAGTAAAATTTGAAGAGTTAGTTAAGATAATGGTTGATGCTGAATTAGAAAATACAAAATGATGGAAAATGTTCAGGAAAGACTAAAAAAACATTATAATTCTTTAGCAAAAAATAGGTGCAAGTATCATCGCAAGAATCGGTTTTACCATAAGGAAGTTTTGCGGCGCTACAAATTTTTAGTCCAAAAAAATAGTTCAATTCTTGAATTAGGGTGCGGAACAGGAGATTTGATAGGAAATCTTTTACCATCCTATGGGGTGGGGGTGGATATTAGTAATGAAATGATAAACATTGCTAAGAGAAAATATTCAAAAATAAATTTTGTGTGCCAGGATATAGGGGAATTTTTTATACAGAAAAAGTTTGATTATATTATAATTTCAGGAACTCTTAATTCTGTGAGGGATATTCAAGGGTTGTTGCAAAAAGTGTCAGGAATGGCTAAATATGACACAAGAATAATAATAAATTGCTACAACCAGCTGTGGAATCCAATTATCCGTTTATCGGAAAAGCTAAGATTAAAGATGCCTGAAATAATCTTTAACTGGTTGTCTGTTGATGACGTTGAAAATTTCTTTTATATTTCTGGCTACCAAGTCATTAAAACTGATTTTTTCCTGCTTTTTCCAAAATATGTCCCTTTAATAAGTTCTATATTCAATAAACTTATTGGTAAACTGCCTATTATAAAATACCTCTCATTAGAGCAGATTGTAATTGCCAGATTAAACTGTGCTCCGGAAAATATACCTAAATTGACAACCTCAGTGGTAATTACTTGCCGTGACGAAGAGGGAAATATTGAGGGATTAGTTAAAAGAATTCCGGAAATTGGAAAGCATACTGAAGTTATCTTTGTGGAAGGTCATTCTAAAGACAATACTGTTGGAAAAATAAATGAAATGATCAAGAATTATCCTAAAAAAGACATCAAACTCTTAAGGCAGAAAGGTACAGGGCAAGGAGACGCATTCCGTTTGGGTTTTGATCAGGCAAAAGGAGACTTTATATTTTGGGTTGAAGCAGACCTGACAATACCTCCTGAAGAAATATCTCTTTTCTGGGAAGCTTACATTCAAGGAAGAGGGGATTATATTAATGGGAGTCGTTTTGTCTACAAAATGGAGAAGAAAGCTATGCCCTTTTTTAATTACATAGGAAACAGATTTTTTGGTAATCTATTCACAGCCATATTGGGGCAAAGATTTACAGATACTCTCTGCGGTTTTAAGGCAGTTTCTAAAAAAAATTATTTGAAAATAAGAGAGCAGATTAACTATTTTGGTGATTTTGACCCTTTTGGTGATTTTGAGCTGATCTTTGGTGCTATAAAAAATAATCTTAAGGTAGTTGAAATACCGGTTCATTATAAACCAAGAAGATACGGGCAGTCAAAGGCTTATGGCCAGAGTATAAAAAGCTTTTTAAAACATGTCATCCTATTATTAAGAATGAGCTGGACTGCATTTAGAAAATTTAAATTAAACTAAATTTAAAAAATGAAATACAAAGTTCCCCAATTAGAGCCTTATGTAAACGAAGATGAATTAAATAACCTCAAAAGGGCTATAGAAACATCCTGGTTAACTGAAGGGCCATTTGCACGCGATTTTTTAAAGAAAATTCAGGAAGTTACAAAAGCAGAATATGCAGTTTTGGCTCCTAATGGAACTTTAGCATTATACTTATCTTTATTAGCAAATGATATTAAAACAGGGGACGAGATCATAGTTCCGGATTTTACATTTAATGCTTCAGCAGCATCTGTTGTATTTGCAGGAGCAAAGCCGGTATTTGTTGATATTTGTGATTTAGATTGGAATATTGATACTACGAAAATTGAAAAAGTAATAACATCTAAAACAAAAGCAATAATGCCAGTACACATTTATGGACAATCTTGTGATATGGACCCCATAATTGAGATAGCAAAGAAACATAATATCGGGATTATTGAGGATGCAGCCCAGGGTTTTGGTGTTTTCTATAAAGGTGTTCATACAGGAACTTTAGGTAATGCAGGTATCATTTCCTTTTTTGCAGACAAGACAATTACTACAGGAGAAGGTGCAGTAGTATTAACTAACAATGAAGTCATCTACAATAAACTCAGATTATTGAGAAATCAGGGGAGGTCGGATAGCGGTACTTTTGTTCATGAAGCACTAGGCATGAATTTCCGAATGACAGATTTGCAATGTGCTGTAGGAGTAGCCCAAATAGACAAATTTAAGGAAATTGAAAAAATAAAGATAAAAAATTATCATTTATACAAGTCTTTTTTAAAAGATATCAATCAAATAAAATTTTTAGAAGAAAATAAATATTCAAATTTTATTCCTTTTAGGGTTAACATCAAGGTACAAAGATTAAGCAAGCTTATTGAGTATCTTGAAAATAAGAGCATACAAACAAGGAGGAGTTTTTATCCATTGCATAGGCAACCTTATTTATCATATCTAAACTATAAACCAAATGAATTTCCAGTGGCTAATAAGGCCTATGGGGAAGGTTTATCACTGCCTGTTTTCTGTAATTTAAAAGAAGAACAAATAAAATACCTTTGTGATAATATAAGGGATTTTTATCAAAACAAATAGGGTTTGTTCAATAAGCGGGATTTATATTTGGCTCTTATTTAATCTGAAAAATTGATTGAGGTTTTCAAGGTGCAGCGTAAAACAAGGAAGAATAAGATTAGAATATTAATACTTACTAATGAGCATCTCTATTCCAATTTAGTTTTAAAAGGCGTCATCAAAAAATACTATGAACAAATAGTTGGAATAATTGAACCAGATTTTATAGTGTTCGGTAAAACTTTTTTAGGAAGCATTATATTCCTATCAAAGAAAAGTATCCTTTCTTTTTGTATCTATAAGTTTTTTGAGGAAAAATTATATAGCTTTAAAATGTTCCTTGGTCTTGGGAATTTACGCTCATTTAGATCATATTCCAGAAAATATCGGATTCCCTTATACAAAACAAAAAATATCAATTGCAAGAAAACTATAAGCTTGATAAGACATTTGAGGCCTGACATTATATATAGCATAGCATTTCCACAAAGAATAGGAGAACAAGTTATAAACGTGCCTAAGCATGGTTGTATTAATTTTCACGATTCTCTTTTGCCATCTTATCGTGGCTTATGTGCGTATTTTTGGATTATGACAGATAATCAAAAAGAATCAGGAATAAGCGCCCATTTTATTGATAAAGATCTTGATACAGGAAAAATAATTCTACAAAAAAAATTTAAAATTGGCAATAAAGAAACAATGCAGCATCTTTATTGCACAAGTTCAAAGTTGAATGGAGAAGCACTTTTGGAAATACAAGATAAGCTTGAAAATAGCCTTGTAAGACCTTTTTCTCAAAATAAAGGTGAGCCTTCTTATTACTCTTGGCCAGATAAAGCAGGGTATAAAAAATTTAAGAAATATAAAAAGAAATTTTTTAGATTTCGGGAATTGTGGAGTTCTATATGACGTGATTTTTTTTGAAATTAATGTTTAACAGATGCCACTACCCAATTAACAATAATTATATATATTAGGGAAAACTACAATTGCATCATGAAAAGGATTTTGGTAACTGGTGGAACAGGATTTTTAGGCAAGAATGTTGTAAAACTTCTTAAAACTAAAAAGTTTGATGTGTACTCCTGCAGTAGAAAAGAAGGTACTGATATTCTTGATTATAAATCATTCAAAGAATTTGTCAAAAAAATTAAACCAGAAGTTTTAATACATTGTGCTGCACATGTAGGGGGAATAGCTTATAATGCACTTCATCCTGTTGAGGTGTTTGAGGATAATGTTGGTATAGGTCTAAATGTCGTTAAGGTTTGTAATGAAGTTGGGGTAAATCATGTTATAAATATAATGCCTAATTGTGTATATCCTGGTCACTTGACAGAATATGAAGAATCAAAATTCTGGGACGGGCCCATACATGACAGCGTGCTTACTTATGGACTTCCAAGAAAGATGTTCTGGGGAGCATGTTTTGCTTATTGCCAGAAAAATAAGGCATTTAAGCCGATACACCTTGTGTTCCCTAATATGTATGGTCCAAATGATCCTTTCGAGATTATTCGTTCTCATGCTTTGGGAGCTCTTATAGTAAAAATTGTTGATGCAAAAGACAAAAATAAAAAAATAGTTGAGATATGGGGCACTGGCAAACCTGTAAGAGAATGGATTTATGTGGAAGACAGTGCTGAAGCTATATTGAAAACACTGGAAAATTCTGAAAAATTTAGCCCCAATGAAATTATGAACATAGGTGTGAGAAAAGGAATTTCAATAAAAGACCTGGCATTTATGATTAAAGAAACAGCAGGCTGGGAAGGTGATTTTGTATTCAAAACAGAAATGCATGATGGGGCAATGAAAAAGATACTTGTTGCTGAAAAGATGAAAGAAAAACTAAGCTGGGAACCAACAACAAAATTAGAAGATGGAATTAAAAAAACAGTAGAATGGTACAAAAAGAACAAGAAAAATTTATAACTCCATTAAGGAATATAATATATCTCAATTCTATTTTCTCCATCATCAATTTTCTTTTTTAGAATCCATTCTTGCGGTATATTAAATATTTCTTCTGGAAATTTGATACCTTCTCTATTTATTAAAAGGTAATTGTTCATTTCCCAATTTAAGATAACATAAGAATCTTCTATCTGACTAAGATTTAGAGCATTAATATTCTCTGGTTTTAAGTTATCATAAGTATTAAATCTTTTAATATTACTCTTCCTATATCCAGAAAGATAATCAAATATTCCTGCAGACCTGAAGTCTGTATAAATCTCTTTTTCAGGTAGCATTTCCAGGTATTTGTACATGCTTCTTTCATCATCTAAAGAAAATCTATGTTCTGAAATATAGATGTAACCTATAGAAGTTGTGAGTAATAATAAAACAATAGCTGCCATTAAGACTCTTTTTATTAAATTTTCATTTTGCATAAGGAAGTAAGATAACAATAATATTCCGGGAATTGTAATTATTGACAAGAACCTAGCTGACGCAGGTATGGGGATATATCTAGTAAGACTTATTGAACCGAAGCTTATGTAAAGAAGCAAAGGTATGAACCAAAATAGAAGGTTATGTGTCTCTTTTTTCTTGTTTACAATACAAAATACTATTGCTATGAAAATAAAAGGATAAAATAATCCCAGAAGGTTATCTGTTAAAATTATGTATGGATAATGTAGAAGAGAAAATGGCAGACTACCTCTCCCATACATATTTGTTGCAATGATGTTGGCTATAGCTCCAGAACTACTGGTTAAATACCTGAATAAAGGATTTCCTGTAATTATTAAAAAATATAATAATTCAAAGGAAATTATTACAAAAAATCCCAATACTATGAATAAATATCTGCTTCTAATCTTTTTATTATAAATAAAATAAATTAAAAAAAACAAACCAATTAGCAATGATAATTCTCTTATTAAATATGCAATACCCAAAAATAATCCTGAAAAAATAAGATACCAATTAGAGATTGTTATTTTGTTTATCTTTTCAGATTTTAAGAAAAAATAGACTGATGATGCTACAAAGAATGCTGATGGCAGGTCAGTCATAAGCCTTGTTGAATAAACTACATCAAATGGAAAAAAACTTAATAAGAATGCACTTAGTAAAGCTACTTTATCATTAAAAAGAAATTTACCAAAATTATATATCAAAACAATAGATGCTAATGAAATTAATAATGTCAATATATTTGATGAAAATTCATTAACACCAAATATTGAGTATAATGCAGAAACAGGGAATATGATGCCAAGCCTAAGGCCATAAGCTCTTTCTTCTCCAATTGATTCACCTTCTGCAAGCATATCGGCAGTTGCCGTGTAACTAAGAGAATCTGATGGGCCTATGCCTGTAAAAAAAATCAACCTTAATGCAAGTGCAAATATCAGGATTGAGACAAGTAAAATGCGGCTTTTATACTTCCTTGCTATTATTTTTCTATACATTGTAAGTAAAATACTTTAGTACAGGTATTTGATTTTTAAACTTTCCTTTTTTGAACTAATGTGTGTTATCCAGAAACTGCTCCATTTATGTTAGTTTCATGCATGGAAGAAACTCACCGAAGGGAAATGACTAGAGGGTACTACACAATAGTTTGAAATCCATAACTTTTTAAATTGAAAACTATTAGCAGCAATTGTTTTTATTAATAGTAAATACAATGAAATATGCAAGTAAAACTATAAGAATTTTAAGAAAAAGGAAAAAGCTGTTTATAAGTATCATAGTGTTAATTATTCTACTGGCGTTATATTCATCTGACAATATAGTAATTTATACACCAGAAAGATTGGCTCAAAATATACAATCGAAATTTGGCCTGGATTTTTTTCCTATGTGGCTTGAAATTACAAGGCCCATATTTAGGATTGAGGATGATATAAATCTATTCAGGATAAAAAAAAATTTATTGGATGGAGAACTTCCTATCTATAGCTTGGACCTGAGTCCTAACGACTTAAGATATTTTGATAATCTTTCAAAATATGCAGTTAAATTGGGTTATCTTCCAGATGAAGCCAATGGATGGAGGCAAGTTAGATTATCAGTTAATGGCAAAGTGCATAATGTTAAGGTACGTTTTCGCGGAGATAGACCAGTTCATTGGTCCAGGGACCTGAAATCCTATCGTATCAAAACAGCTGGAGATGATTATATCAATAATATGCAAAGGTTCAATCTTATCATTTTTGAGGATAGACTTTTTACAGCTATTGCTGCAAGAAAAATATTAAAAAATTTTGGGCTTATGGATATACGAGACGACATCATAGTATTGAAAATTAATGGTGTTCTTCAAGGACTTTATTACTTGCAGGAAGGCCTTGATGATAATTTTTTAGAGTATAATCAATGCTCAAACTGTTATGTTATAAAAACTACTGATAATTGGGTTGAAGACCATGGCTATGTTACAGATCCTTATGCAGTTTCTCATAGTGGCATCATAGGGGCAGGGCGCCATCATATAACATATTTTGATTATGAACTAAGTAACCTCGATGTTGATGAAGATAGTTCTAATATAAGCAAAGTTCTGTATACTGCCAATGAATTATTTGAATCTGTTAGAAATAAAGATCCTAATGCAATAAATTATTTTGATATTGACCAATTAAGTTCTTTTGGGGCATTGAGAATGTTAATAGGCGAGTCTCATTTAGTAGCAGGCGACAATCTTAGAGTGATATATAAAGCTACAAATTCAAAATTTTATCCTTTAGCTCTCGTCGAATCTTTTGAGAGATTGAAGCTTGAAAGGGGCGGGCTTGATAATTATCTGAACACTTTTATAGATCTTATTGAATTATTCTCAATTTTGGATAGGAATGATGAATTAAGATACCTAAGAAACAAAAAAGTATATAGTTTTATACTCAATAACACATTGTTGAAAGAATATGACAAAATAGTAGATAAATATGGGACATACGCGCTTTCTTATAAGACAAATTACTATCCCAGAAGGCATTTGAAATATTATTTTGAAGATGCGAGAAAAATTCTTGAGCATAATATGAAAATTGTAAAAAGTAATCTTGAATATTCTAAGTTTTATGCCAATGTTGTTGAGAAAGGGAACAAAATAACAATTGAAATTTTGCCTGACTCTATAGCGGAGATAAAGTTCGATGGTTTTAACATTGATTTAAAAGAACCTTATTTAGGCGAAGTAAAGGTCATAATTATCAATCCTGATAACTCTTCTGTGACAAAGTCAATAAAAACCAAAGATAAAACTACCAGTTTAAATTTAATTGAAGTGTTAAAAGATTTATATTTTTCAGCGGGACTCGACGAAAACTTATACCCTTCTGTAAGAAAATACAGAATTGAGATTGTCTTTACTAACATCGACAAAGTAAATATCGATAATCTTAATATTAAGATGAGAAATGATATTACGGGTGTAGAAATAGCCGAGGATGATGCTTATGTTAAAATAGCAGATGGCAACGAATATTACAGAAATTCTAAATATCTGTCGGTTAGGGAATTACAGAAAAGGTATCCTCAATTCAATTGGAATTATGCGAATGGAGAGTTAACTTTATTGGAAGGATCTTACGTCTTAGATAGTGATTTAATAATACCTAAACTGGAAAACTTTATTATTGAGCCTGGAGTTATAATAAGAATTGCAGAGAATAAATCAATTCTGTCATATAGCCCAGTTACCATAACTGGTACAAAAGAAAAATTAGTGAGAATAACCGCATTGGATAAAACTAAACCATTTGGCACTTTTGCAATTGTAGGGGAAGGAGCCGACGCTAAGGTAGATATTAACTGGTTAGATATATCTGGTGGAAATGAAAAATGGATAAATGGAATGTATTTTTCAGGACAATTTGCGATAAACTATATGGATGTGATAATAAATAATTCGGTCATACATAATAGCATCTCTGATGATGGAATAAACATAAAATATGCTGATGTTACTATAGATAATTCCAAGTTTTATGGAAATAAAGTAGATCAGGTTGATTTGGATTTTGTCACAGGTATTGTAAAAAATTCTGAATTCAAAGGGATAAGGGGAGGGGTTAATGGAGACGGTCTCGATCTTAGTGGATCAGAAGTTTTAGTAAAGAATAATAATTTCTTAGATTCGTCAGATAAGGGAATAAGTGTAGGAGAAGAAACAAAAGCTGTGATATACAATAACAATATTATTAATAATAATATCGGGGTTGCAGTGAAAGACTTATCAAAAGTTTATTTTATAAAAAATAAATTTAAAAATAACAATATTGCAGTAGATTCTTATCAGAAAAAACAGTTATTTGGAGGAAGTCTTTCCTATATCTATAATAATGATTTTGAGGATAATGAAAAGGATTTCTCAAAAGACGAGCAATCCAAGATTTTTAAAATAAAATTCAGCGAGGATCAATATAAAGATTTCATAAATAAAATTGAAGAAGATCAGATTGTGTTTCCGGAGTCGAATTAATAAAAAATGGCAACTGATATCATTGTTCAAAGAAGGGAACTGAAATACTATATATCCTACCAAGAATATGTAATATTATCAAATCTATTTAAAAAATTTCTTAAAATAGATAAATATACTAAACAAGGTCAAGATGGATATTTTATAAGAAGCCTTTATTTTGATACTCTTGACAATAAAGAATTTGAAGAGAAAATGACAGGTATAAAAAAAAGGACAAAATATAGGATGAGAATATATGATATTGATGATAATAAAGTTAAATTTGAAACAAAAAGAAAATCCGATGATGTCATAATCAAAGAAACAGCCATTATTGATAGGAAAGATGCAATTGAAATACAAAATATGAATTATGAGGTAATGTTAAAATATAATGATAAAGTACTCAATAATGCATATAAACAATTTAAGATGACTAATTATTATCCTGTTGTTCTGGTGGATTATTTAAGACGGGCTTTTGTATACGATATTAACAACATTAGAATTGTTTTCGATAAATTTTTAAAAACAAGCACGCTCCATTTAGACATATTTAGCAAAACAGATTTTTCAACGCAAAAAATGAAGGACGGCTTAGTCATCATGGAAATAAAATATGACAAATATATTCCTAAGTGGCTGAAGAGGCTGATACAAATCCCGGCAGCTGAAAGAAGTGCAATTAGCAAATATTGTATTGGCAGGATTGATAGGTTTGCAAGTACATTTTGATGAATAAACAAGGAAAAAATGGCAAGAGTAACCTTTAGGGAGTTATTTTCATCCGATGCTTTGAGTACTTTCGGGACTCCTTTAACTACTGGAGACATTATTGTGGCTCTCTTAATAAGCTTTGCTACTGGATTATTTATATTCTTCATTTACAAAAAAACATATTCCGGGGTCTTATATTCAAAAAACTTCAATATTACAATAATTATGGCCACAATGGTTTCAACTGTGATAATTATCGCTATTGCAGGGAATTTAGCACTTTCTTTGGGTATGATAGGTGCTTTGTCAATAATTAGATTTAGGACTCCGGTCAAAGACCCAAAAGATATTACATTTCTATTTTGGGCTATTGCAGTAGGAATTATAAATGGTATTCAGTTCTATAAACTCTCTATACTCTCATCCGCAATGATTGGAGCAGTACTATTTGTATTTTCAAAGAGAATTACATTGAGTAATCCTTATGTACTTATATTAAAATATTCAGATACCGACCAGAAAAAAGTCTCTTCTGCACTAAAGAAATACTGCAGCAAATTTAAGACAAGGAACAATGCAATTGATGAGTCAGGAATAGCTGAAAAGACTATAGAAATAAAAATAGAAGAAGATAATGTAGACAAACTATTAAAAGAACTTAAAGGACTCAGGGGTGTAAAAAAAGTTATGATTTTCTCCCATACAGGAGAGTTAAGTGAATAAGTTTTGATATTAATTCAATTCTTTTTGATAAAAATTAAAAGATAATTTTTAAATACCTTATTGGAATACAATTAATTTAAAAATGGTTTCAAAATACCTAAATTTTTTACCTGAGTATGTGCTTCCAAAAATAGCAATATCGCCATTCTTTAAGAGAGTTACAAGATTTATGAATCTGCATTTTAGCCCAAGAAAAGACATAATGGTAAATGTCGGGGGAAAGAAGATGTATGCAAGCACATTAGACAGGCTATTTGTATTATACCTTTGGAAATTTTCTATTATGGAAAATTTTGAAACAAAATTAATTAAAGAAATTGTTAAAATGGGAATGACTGTTTTTGATATAGGGGCCAATATTG
Source organism: uncultured Methanosarcinales archaeon (assembly GCA_964650285.1). GTDB lineage: Archaea > Nanobdellota > Nanobdellia > Woesearchaeales > GW2011-AR4 > JACPJP01. The sequence continues at coordinate 26,248 of CAZYSP010000005.1, forward strand.
GCTATTACACCCTGGTATTGGCAGAAAAAGTGGGAAAAACAGGAAAAGTATATGCATTTGAGCCGGACAATGAGAATTATAGGTTACTTGTTAAAAACATAAAAGCAAGCAGCTTTAACAATGTAGTGGCAGTAAAAAAAGCTATTTCGGATAAAATCGGAAAAACAAAGCTTTTCATTAGTGAAGAGCATAGAGGCGACCATAGACTTTATGACCCCCGGGATAAGAGAAAAGCAGTTGATGTTGAAACAATATCCTTAGATAAATTTGCGCAAAATAAAATAAAACCAGATATTATAAAAATGGATATTGAGGGAGCAGAGTTTAGAGCTATTTTAGGCATGGAGAATTTAATAAAGAAAAAGAAAGATTTGGCAATAATATGCGAGTTTAATCCAAAGTGTTTAAAGCAGGCCGGAATTGCTCCAGAAAAGCTGCTGAAGAAATTTCAAAGTTATGGATTTAAAATTAAATATATTGATGAAAAGAAACAAAAAGTTGAGGAAATAAGCATATTGTCTTTGATGAAAAAGTGTTCTGGAGTAAAATATGTTAATCTGTTCTTAAAAAGATGAAGTATTATTCAGTAAAAGTTTTATAAATTTTTAATGCGGCTTTTTCTATCGAAAAATCCTCCAAAATATGCTTTCTGGCATTTCTGCTTATCTTCTTCGCTATTTCACTATTTTTTGTTAAGTACCTACATACCTTTAATAGGTTGTTTAAGGATGAATGTATATCAGAATGCGTTGGTACGACAACAGCTACTTCCAGTTTTCCATATACTACAGTATTAGGAAACTATTTAAATATATTTGAGTTTTTCCGATTAGTATGAGAATAGTAAGTATAGTTGGAACAAGACCAAATTTTATTAAATTAGCGGCTTTAATAAGGGAGATTAAGAAACACAAAATAGAGCATGTTCTTATCCATACTGGCCAGCATTACGATACACACATGAGCCAGCTTTTTTTTAAAGATTTAGATCTGCCAGAGCCAGATAAGCATTTAGTTGTACAAACAAATCTAAGCGGAGATGAGCAAAAAAAGTTTCTTAGAACTAAAATTAAAGCGACACTTGGAAAACAAGAACCAAAGCCAGACATAGTAATTGTTGTTGGAGATGTAAATTCTACTGTTGCCGGAGCTGAAGCAGCAAATGAACTCGGAATTAAGGTTGCACATGTAGAAGCTGGATTAAGGAGTTTTGATAAGACTATGCCTGAGGAAATAAATAGGATACGTACTGATGAAATAAGTGATTTCTTGTTTACAACAGAAGAAAGCGGAAACATAAACTTATTGAATGAGGGCATCAGCAAGGATAAAATATTTTTTGTTGGCAATGTTATGATTGATACCCTGCTGAAACATAAAGAAAAGGCAAAACATTCAAAAATATCGGAGGAATTAGGTCTGGCCAAAAATAATTATGTTGTTTTAACTTTGCATAGGCCCAGTAATGTTGATGATAAGGGAGGTTTTGAGAATGTTCTTTCTATATTGGAAAAAATACAGGAGAAAATTAAAATCATTTTTCCAGTACATCCAAGAACAAAGAAAAACATCGAATTGTTCAAACTAGACGAAAAAATAGAAAATATGGAGAATTTAATTATAACCGGACCTTTAGGGTATCTTGATTTTATACATCTGATGGCTAATAGCAAGCTTGTTCTAACTGACTCCGGGGGCATACAGGAAGAAACTACTGTCTTAGGAATACCATGCATTACTTTGAGGAAGAATACTGAAAGGCCTGTTACTGTTGAACAAGGCACTAATCTGGTGGTAAGTACTGATGCAGATAAGGTAACTGAAGAATCATTAAAAGTGATAGAGGATAATATTGGGGAAAATAGAAAAATACCCGAATTGTGGGATGGGAAAGCTGCTGAGAGGATTATAGAGCTTTTATTGGAAAGGTTTAAAAAATAACACCTTTTAACTTTAAGGGGATTTAATTGAAACTTAATAAACCAACTGAAGACGAAAATATTGAAATAATAGAGGGAAATTATGATGAGATTAAGGACTTTGAGTTAGATGGAGAGGGTTATTTTCTGATAAAATTGGATAGGGAGAATAAGAAGATTGTTGCAGGTTTTTGCAAAGAAAACAATAAAATTCTTGTAAAAATAACTGGCAAAAAGCCTTCTGATATATACTATGAAGTTATTAAAAAAGGATTAATAAAAAAACCAGATCATATTGCGTATTTAGGCAAGGAATGCCAGAAAGCATATATCGCTTTACAGGGCAACTTTGATTATGTACAGGATGATGAACTAGACATTGACAAAAAATGAAAATCTTGGTTACAGGGGGAAGCGGGTTTATAGGTCTTACATTGGTAAGACATTTACTTGATAATGGAAATGAAGTCAAAGTTGTTGATTTACGAAAACCGAATATTGAGCACAAGAACCTGAAATTTATAAATAAATCAATTATGGATGAGCTGGCAGAAGATATTCATGGCTGCGATGTGGTGTATCATTTTGCTGCGATGCTGGGTGTGGATAATTCTGATAATAAGCCCTTAGAGACTATGAGGATTAATTTGGAGGGTTCTGTTAATGTCTTCAAGTCAGCTGTTGAAGCGGGTGTTAAACGGATGATATATGCATCATCTTCAGAGGTTTATGGGGAGCCAAGAGAGCTTCCTATTAAGGAAGATAGTGTAAAAGGCCCGATTTCAACATACGGGGTATCTAAACTCGCAGCAGAGATATATGCAAAAGCTTACAACCACGAATTCGGGACTGACATTAAGATAGTCAGGTTTTTCAATGTCTATGGCCCGGGGCAATCAAACAATTTTGTAGTACCTATATTCATTAATAATGCTTTGAAAAACAAGCCTTTAAAGGTTTTTGGGGAGGGTTTGCAAACAAGATGCTTTACTTATGTGGAAGATATTGCGGATGGTGTTCTTAAGGTTCTCGAAAAAGGCAAGGCCGGGGAAGCATATAATATCGGAAATAATAAGCCAACAACAATACTTGAGCTTGCTCAGGTTGTTAAGGAACTTACTGGCAGTAAATCAGAGATAATTAAATTAGGTTTTGGGAAGGAGACAAGATTAAAGTCAAGGGAAATTGAGTATAGAGTTCCCGATATATCTAAAATGAAAGAACTTGGGTGGGAGCCAAAAACAACAGTTAAGGAAGGAATAAAGAAGATTTGGGAGTTCAGGAAGAATAATAAGAACAATTAAATAACTAAGACCTGCCAACTCCATGATATAATATTCCTAATGATTTTATCTTCTGTCTATCTAAACAGTTCCTTCCATCAATAATTATTTTGATACTATTTTCCTTTAATTTGTTTAAATCCATGTTCTTGAATTCGTTGTGGTCTGTGGCCAGGATAATGTAATTGCTTTTCTGTATCAATTCATTCAAATTCTCAACATTGCTACCTTTTTTTACATATGGGTCAAAAACGAAAACATCGGCTTCTTTTGCTTTGAGTAATTCTATAATCTTGAGTGCTGGGCTTTCCCTTATATCATCAACATCTGCTTTGTAAGCCAGGCCAAGAACTCCTATTTTTGCATTTTTTATTGATTTTTTTAATTTCTGCAATTGACTTTCCAGCAATTCAACTGTATAATACGGCATGTTGTTATTAATCTCCCTTGCTAAACTCAGGAACTTATGGCTAAAGCCAATCTGCTTTGCCTTTTCAATCAAGTAATAGGGATCAACAGGAATACAATGACCACCTACACCTGTGCCGGGATAGTGGGGCATAAATGCAAATGGTTTTGTAGATGCTCCTTTTATTACCTCTAATATATCAATCCCCTCTTTGTCAAAGCTCATTGCCATCTCGTTTATGAAGGCTATGTTAATGTCTCTAAATGTATTTTCCATTATTTTTGTTGCCTCTGCTGCTTTGACACTACTTAGTTCTATTATGTTAGCATCAATTATCTTTCGATAAAATTCAGCTGTCTTTTTTGTTGATTCCTTGTTGATGCCACCAACTACTCTTGGGATATTTTGTATAGTGAATTTTTCGTTCCCAGGGTCTAGTCTTTCAGGGCAATGGGACAGATAGAAATCAACATTTGATTTTTTTAGTATTGGTAAAACAATTTCGTCTATGGTTCCGGGAAAAATTGTGGATTCAATTATGACCAAAGTATCTTTTTGCAGACTTTTTGAAACCTTTTCGCATGCACTTTTCAATGGCCCTAAATTTGGCAGATGATTGCCATCTACTGGTGTAGGGACGCATACAATTACAATTGAAGAATCTTTAACTGCCCGTTCTATGTTATCTGTGACCTTTATTTTCCCTTTTGTTTTTTTAACTGCTTCTTTTAAGCTCGCGTCATCTATAGGGCTACTGCCCTGGCTAATCAAAGAAACTTTATTCTTATCAGTATCTAAACCATAGACATTATATCCTTTATTTGCACATAAGCAGGCTAATGGCAATCCCACATAGCCTAAGCCGACAATAGTTACAGTTCTCATCTGGACAAAAGACTCCTATTTTGTTTATAAACATTTCTGATAAACTTTATAATATTGTTTTAGTCAGGTGAAAGATGCTGCACTAGCCACACTAACTATTCAAAAGAAAGCACTCTCTTTTGGAATGACTCTAAAAGATTGCAGCACTCATAATATACAATTTAAAAAAGGCAACCTGTGTTGAATTATTTTTTCCTGTTTAAAATAGAAATATTTATATAGTTTTACTAGTGTCACTAGTGTTTATGAAAAAGGCAGTATGGTTAAATAAGTCCAATGGGCAACTTTGTGTAACAATTCCAAAGGATTCTGGAATAAAGGCCGGAGACATAGTTAACGTAGAAAAAGAAAAAATAAAAACGATTGTTTATACTCCTGTAACTGCAGATTTATTTCATTATGGACACCTTAAAATACTAGAAGCTGCGAATAATCTTGGGGATTTCCATATTTGTGGTGTAGTGACTGATAAAGGGATAAGAACCTACAAGAAAGGGGCGATTACTAACCTAAAAGAGAGGATGGCAATAGTTTCTGCTCTTAGATGTGTTGATATGGTTGTTACACAGGATGGTAAAAGTGCTATGGGGAATTTAAAGAAGATTCATTCTCAATTTAAAGGCGCAAAGCTGATTCTTGTACATGGGTCAAATTGGAAAAAAATACCTGCGGCCGAGTATGTTAAGAAAATCAATGGAGAAGTTGTACGACTACCTTTTTATGAAAAATTATCAACAAAAAAGATGATTGGTAAAATTCTTAATCTCTACAAAGATGGAGTTGATGGGGGATGAAGAAAAAAATAAAAACAATAGTTTATTGTTCTACCACTGCCGATATGTTTCATTATGGACATCTTCGCTTATTGGAGAAAGCAAATGTGCTTGGAGATTTTTTCATTTGTGGTGTGTTGACTGATGAGGCTATAAAATCGTATAAAGAAGAGCCAATTGCCAGTCTGAAGGAGAGGATGGCAATAGTTTCTGCTCTTAGATGTGTTGGTAAGGTTGTTACCCAAAGAAGCCTTGATCCTACGGAAAATTTAAAAGAAATCCATAGTCAATTCAGAGATGCAAAAATAATTCTGGTTTGCGGTTCCAACTGGAAAAAGGTTCCCGGGGCAGAATATATTAAAAAAATTAAAGGCGAGATAGTACAGCCACCTTTTTATGAAAAGTTGTCAATAGAGAATGTTGTTAGTAAAATATTCAGGTTGCATGAGTTTCGCAGAAAAACTGCTATTTCTTATAAGACAGAAGGGAAGACAATCTTACGCGGATATAACTTGAGTGACCTCGCAGAAGAAGGATATACTTTTTGTGATGCTCTGTTTGTGTTGTTTCAGGGAAGGCTTCCTGCTGAAAATGAAGAAAAAATGCTTGAATATGAGACAGCAGAATTTTTGGAGCATTCTATGTCTCCATCAGCTGCTGGAGCAATTGCTGTTATTAGTGGAAGGCCCCATCTTCCTGCTGCAATAGCCGCTGCTGTTATGACATTTGGTGGTGCTCATGGACCTGGAGCAGCTCATGGATACATGATGCACCAATATATTGAGCGTGCGATTAAAGAGGGGAAATCCCTTGAGGAAATGGGCAGGATCCTGGTGGATGAGTATCTTGATGCTGGGCTCCCTGTCATGGGATTGGGGCAGCCCCAACACACTGATGGCGACCCAAGAGCAGAACCAACTCATATAAAACAAGAGGAATTGGGGTTAAGTGGCGCATACCTTAAGCTTCAGAGGTCTATTGAGAAACACTTCAATGAAAGGCGGAAAAAACAAGGAAAATCCTTTGTTGCCGTTAATATGATTGGAGCAGGCAATACGGCTTTGGCAGATCTCGGTTTTTCTCCAAACGCGGCGTGGTGTATCGGTTCTGTCTGCCGTGGTTTTAGTTGTGCAGCGCATGCACTTTACACCATAAAGAAAGGGCATGCCTGGGCAGCATCGAAGCGAGAACCGATGGTCCAGATGCTCGATCTTTCTATGATCAAGTATGTAGGTCCAGAAGATAGACCTGTACCCAGCATAGAAGAAAGACAGGAATATGCCAAAAATCAAAAAGAGGAGGGAGAGTATAAAAAATGGGTACTGTAGGCAATTTAGGTGATCCAAAGCTTTGTTATGATTACAAGAATAGAGAATATGGTACTGTCGAGCCGGATATAAAGAGGGCACCATTCCGATGGGTTTCTGAAGTATCTTACAAAAACATCCACCGCATAGTTGCCAGAGGTTATGATACAACAGAACTAGTTGAGCAAGGATATGGTTTAGCGGATATGATTTTTATTGATTTTCAGGCAAGGATTCCTTTGATTGAGGAACAAAAAATGCTGAATTATGTGATGATTTTAGCGCTTGAAGATGGATTCTCCACTCCAGTAGCCATATCAAGAATGATTGCCAAGTCAAACACTTATTTAACTCAAGCAGCAGGTGCATCGATTTTGGCTTTTGGACAGGCATATAGTGCATATTCAGCATTTGGCAATATGCTTGATAAATACCTGGCTAAGGCAGAAAAAGAAGGCAAAACTTCAGGGGAGATTGCTGAACTTCTTGTAAAAGAACATCTTAATGATGAGTTTCTTGGTGTCTCTGGTTTGATGCTCAAAGACCCTTCTGCTAAACGAATGTTTGTCCGCGCAGAAAAACTTGGCGTGGCCGGAAAATACATAGGCTTTACAAAAGAAATTGTAAAGGCAACTCAGAAAATTAACAAAGAACCTGTAGACTTAGATATGCTGGGAGCAATAGGCGCCACCATGATGGATTTGGGCTTCTCTCCAGATGCTACGTGGGCTATTCTAGCTATTACCCGGGCATTTGCTGCCGGAGCCCATTCTTGTGAAGAAGTGGAGAGGGAACATTTTGAAAGGCTGGGGCAGCGTTTGACACCAAAAGAATATTATGATGGCCCTGAAGACCGGACAGTTCCTTCAATAAATGAAAGGAAAAAATCTGCCGCAGCGGAACATGGAGATAGTCCGGAAAAATGGGAAAAATGGGTCGAGGAAAAGAAAAAGCTGAAAGGGAGCGGATGGAGCATTATGGAAAAAGTTAAGATTCCATCAAAATAGTGTTTGAAAATGATAAAAGAAGAAAACATGGATATGGTTGCAGAAATAAGGAACATGATTCTGGATTTATGCAAAGGTAAAAGTTGGGATTGGAGACCGCATATAGAAGGAGTCGTAAAATACTCAAAATTACTGGCAAAAAAATTGGGTGCTGATGAAGAAATTTGTGAAATCTCAGCATGGCTGCATGATATCATCAAACTTAAAGATAGTGAACAAGCTGAACATCATATCAAGGGATCTGAAGAAGCTGTTAGAATTTTGAATGGATATGGTTATCCTAAAGAAAGGATTGAAAGAATAAAACATTGTATTTTAACACACTCTTCCGATAGAGATAATATTCCAGACTCTAAAGAAGCGAAAATTGTTGCGAGCGCGGACGCATTGTCGCTTTTGGACAATTTCTTGAATTTGTCGTATTTTGTTTATAATATTAAAAAATACTCTGTCGAAGAAGGCAGGAAAGAGCTGATTAAAAGATACAAAGCATATTGCCGCAAATTAGAGTTTGTCCCTGAAGCAAAAGAAATTGCGAAACCAAAATACGAAGCGGTGAAACTTATCCTAGGAAAATAATGAAAGCTATAATATTAGCAGCAGGTGTAAGTTCAAGACTTTATCCCCTAACATTAAAAAATCCAAAGTGTTTATTAGAACTTGAACCAGGAAAAACAATAATTGAGCATCAAATAGATGTGTTGCAAAGATGCGGGATAAAAAATATTCTTGTTGTTACTGGTTATCTTAAAGACCATATCAAAAATTATCTGAAAGATAAGGTAAGATACAGAGATTTTGACGATTTTGCCAAATACAATAATATGCATACTTTGTATAGTATAAAGGACGAACTTAATGATGATGTTGTAATTTTGTTTTCTGATGTTGTTTTTGGGGAAAAAGTATTGAGAAAATGTGCAGAAAGCAATGAGGATTTTAGTCTTTTGGTGCACAATAAAAAAGTGCTTTCAGATACTATGAGAGTTAAGATAAAAGATGGAAGCATAGTTGATATTGGAGGACATATACTCCCTGAACAAGGAGATGGGAATTTTATTGGTGTGGGAAAGTTCTCAAAGAAAGGAGCAGAACTTTTAATAGAGAAAATGGAAAGAATGATAGATGACCCAAAACACGACAATGATTATTATACTATTCCTTTAGTAGAGGTAGCTAAGGAACATAAAGTTAGTTTTGAGTTTGTAGAAGATGAGCCCTGGATTGAGATAGATTTTCTAGAGCATTATAACAAGGCTAAAGATGAGATATACCCTTTAGTGAAATAAAAATGTGCGGTATTTGCGGTTTTAATTGGGACGATAAGGAATTAGTCAAAAGGATGGCTGATGTAGTTGTTCATAGAGGTCCGGATGATTCTGGTTATTATTTTGATAAAAACATTAGTTTAGGTCACAGGAGATTAAGCATAATTGATTTGTCATTAAAAGGCAGAAATCCAATGCCCAATGAAAATAAGGACATTTGGATAATATTTAATGGCGAAATCTATAATTATCTAAGGTTAAAGCCAAAACTTGAAGAAAAAGGACACACTTTCTTTTCAAACACAGATACAGAGGTTATAATTCATGCTTATGAAGAATATGGAGTAGAGTGTTTAAAATATTTGGAAGGTGCATTTGCCTTTGCAATCTGGGATAGTGAGAAAAAGGAACTTTTCATTGCAAGGGACAGGATGGGCATTAAGCCGTTATATTATTATTTCAAAAATGGCAAGTTTATTTTTGCCTCTGAAATTAAATCAATTCTCCAGTATGAAGGTGTTGAGAGAAAGATGAGCAAAAGTGGATACATACAATTAATTCTTCAATCTTTTAGCATTGATGGCCAAACACTTTTTGAGGATATTAAAGAGTTATTACCTGCCCATTATATTGTCTTAAAGGACAAAAGTTTAGAAATAAAAAGATATTGGGATGTTAATGTAAATATCACTAATGAAAGTGAAAAATTCTATGTGGATAATACAAGAAAACTTATGTTTGATTCTGTTAAGGATAGAATGATGAGTGATGTGCCTATAGGAGCTGCACTTTCTGGTGGAATAGATTGCAGTACTATTGTGGGCATATTAAGCAAGTTAAGTGAAGAGCCAGTTAAAACTTTTACAATGGGCTTTAACGATCCTTTGGACGAGTTTGATGAAGCAAGGTTAGTTGCTGAGCATTGCGGTACAAATCACAAGGAAGTAGCTTTAAGTTACGAACAAGTTACGAAGAACTTACCAAAAATACTGTGGCATATGGAACTGCCTTATGCACGCCCAGCAATATTCCCAAATTTCTTTCTTGGCGAGATTGCAAAAAAATTTGTGACTGTAGCTTATTGTGGAGAGGGAGGAGATGAGGTCTTTGCAGGCTATAACAGGTACGCTCCATTTGCACCAAAACCAACACTAAAAGAAACAATGGACAAGTTTAATTCCGGCATATACAAAGATTTAGAAAAATGGTACAATGCAGGTAAAGAGAAAAAAATATCCAGAGTAAGCTGGGGATTGTTTAATGATGGCCCTTCTAGAGAAATATTTAATCTTAATAATGGGAAAAAATATGAAACTGAAACTTTATTTAGTCCTTTTTTGAAAGGTGTTTCAAAAGATGATTATCTTAATTATGCTTTGCTGTTTGATATTAAGTATGAAATTCCCGGTGCGCAAACATGGCGCGTTGACAGGACGACAATGGCTTCCAGTACTGAATTTAGGTTCCCTTATCTTGATCATAGGCTGATAGAATTTTCAGTTCAAATACCACCAAGCTTCAAATTTAATGGCACAAGGAAAAAATATGTTTTACAGGAAGTAGCTAAAGATTTATTGCCAGAAAAGATTGTTTACAGAAGAAAATTTCCGTTTGGCATTCCAATTATGAGGTATTTCAAAAAAGATTTTATTCATGTTGTTGATAGTTTATTAGATAAAAAAACAATTGCGAAAAGACCGTATCTAAACGGGCACGGAATCACGAAACTTATTGACGGAGTTAAAAAAATGGAAATCGGGAAGCTGGATAAGATCCGAGAGATTAAAGATAGTGATTTAAGAAAATTATTATTATTAACTAATCTTGAATTGTGGCAAAGAATGTTTATAGAAAATGATGATATGTATAAGCCCAGTATGAAGATTGAGGATTATTTATAGTAGATCTTATAAACTAGTTTTAAAAATATTTTAAATATGGTGAAGAAATTTAAGATTGGAAATGTTGAGATGCGCGATAAAGAAATTTTAAGGACTTTAAAACAAAAAATAGACCCTAAATATACGGCCTTATTAATCATTGATATGCAAAATGATTATGCTAAGCCGGGAGGAAAGGGTGATAAAGCTGGAAGGCCGCTGGAGCATTATAAGCTTGCTATTCCTAATATTCAAAGGTTCTTAAGAGAATCTAGAAAGCATGGAGTTCTTGTAGTTCACGTTATAACTACTGTGCTTCCATATGGTTTGGGTGATTCTGGACCATGGTTAGAACAAAGAACACGTTCACCATATACAGATCTCACCATGTGTCTAGAAGGAACACGGGGGGAGAAAATAGTTGATGAATTAAAACCCATTAAAGGTGAACCAATAGTCAAAAAATTACGTTATAGTGGCTTTGCAGGAACACCATTAGATATAATCTTAAGGAGTAATGACATTAAAACATGCATTGTTACCGGGGTTTCAACAAGTGTTTGTATAGACAGTACTCTCCGAGATGCTTTCTTCCTTAACTATTATTTAGCTTTACTGGAAGATTGTACCTATTCATGGGATCCTGAATTACGTCAAGCGACTTTTAAAACTATTGAAAAACGTTTTGGTGTTGTAGTAAAATCAGAAGACATTTTCAAAGTATGGAAAAAATAGACGTAGAAAAAATTCTTTTAGATTTTTTGTAGAGATACTTCATAGTAACTTTTATATATGCCCCTTATATACAAAGCGCTATGAAAATATTCATAACTGGGGGTACAGGAGCTTTAGGAACTTCCTTAAAAAAAGTTTTTCCAGAAGCTTTTTTTCCAACTCGTAAAGAGATGGACATTACTAATGCGGCTTCTGTTAAAAAAACCATATTAGGCTACAAACCAGAGGTTCTTATCCATACTGCAGCACTAGTTAATATAAGGGAATGTGAAGAAAATAAAGAAAAAGCTCAGAAAGTTAATGTAGAAGGAACTCAGAATATTGTAAATGCACTGAAAAAACTGAATAATAACTGCTATCTTGTCTATATGTCTACTGCATGTGTTTTTGCAGGTGAGAATGAAAAATTCTATACAGAAGATGATGAACCAGATCCTAAGAATTATTATTCGCTTACGAAGCTAGAGGGAGAAGGAGTGGTAAAGCAGTACGAGAATACAGGTATTATAAGAACAAACTTCGTACCAAAAGAGCAATGGAGATATCCAAAAGCATTTACAGACCGGTTTGGAACTTATTTATTTGCTGATGGTGTTGCTAAAGGTATATTCGAAGTTGTGGAGAAGAGAGAGAAGGGAATTATTCATATTGTTGGGGACAGAAGAATGAGCATGTACGAGTTAGCATTATTGGCTGGCTCAAAAAATGTAGGGAAAATGACTCTGGATGAGTATGAAGGTCCACCTGTGACAGTTGATATGAGCCTCTCTACAAAGAGATGGAAAAAGTATAAAATAGAATGACAAAAAAAACTAATAATCTTAGAAAGCTGAATATAGGCTGTGGTAGGGATATAAAGAATGGATATATTAATCTGGACAAGTCAAAAATCAAAGGTGTTGATGTTGTACATAATCTGGATAAGTACCCCTGGCCTTTTAAGAGCAATTATTTTGATGAAATTTATGCAAGGGATAGTATAGAGCATTTAAAGGACTTATTTAAAGCAATGAAGGAGATTCATAGAATCTCTAAGAAATGTGCAAAAGTAAGGATAATCGTACCTTATTGGCATTCTTCAGGTGCTTTTTATACAAATCACAATTATTTTTTTAATATTGACAGTTTAAAATCTTTTACAGAACCTAATAGGACTTATGATTCTTTTTATTGTTTTAAGTTAGAAAAGGTCAAATTGATTCCATCTAAAATTGGATGGTTAATCCCACCTATCCCTATGCCTAGGTTTTTATTCCCCAATGTAAAAAATCTTAGGCATCTATTTAGTTATTTATTGGGGGAGATAATTGTCAAAATATATTTTGAGCTGGAAGTTATTAATAAGTAACTTATATTTTTAACAAGATTTGAGAATTTATGATTAAATCAGATACGGCTTTTTGAAGATGTATTTTTCACTGAAAATACCTAACACAGTGGAATCTGATACTTTTCTTGCCTTTTGTGTGGCCTTTCTTTTCCTATTAATGAGGGCAGGATGGACAATCACCCATCCTATTGCCTGGATTCTTGCGTAAGCATTCTTCACATTACCCCTTAACACATCCTTTGCTATAGCAGCTATTCTGGAAGCAATAACAAGAGGAAAAAGTAGAAGAATTGTTTTTAGGGAGAAAATCTTGAAGAAAGTAATTAATAAATTTCGTTCAAGCAAAAATGTATTCCTTGCTGGAGTACTGAATCGTTTCATCGTAATTGAATCCATATGGTAACAAAGTGCTTTCTTTACCATCACTGTTTTCATCCCCAATAGTCGAATGCGCAATCCCAAATCGAGATCTTCGACATAAATGAAATAATCAGGATCAAACAAATACCCGTATTTTGTGATAACTGATTTTTTGATGAGACCGCTTCCCATGTAAGGTATTTCACTAACTTGTTTGTTGTCATCTGGAGCGTGATGCCCGCAATACAAAGTCCTGGAAACCCATGTCCCCCCAGAAACTAATTTCCTGTTGTAATAATTTACCCCTTTATGCACCGCTAACGCAACATTTTCGTTTTTTTGGAGTTCTTCTACCAGATGGTACAAACATTTTTTTTCAAGAGTTAAATCATTATTGAGGAAGTAAATATACTCACCTTTGCACTTTTTCAATCCACGATTAATTCCCACATATCCCAAATTTTTTTTATTTTGCACTACTTTTACTTTTGGATATTTTTTTTTAAGGAATTGGATGCTTCCATCACTGGACCCATTATCCACCACCATAATCTCATACCTATTCTTAGGATAATTTAGTTTTTCTAAGGAAGGCAGGCAGATATTCAAAATATCTTTTCCATTATAATTAACGATCACAAGCGAAACAAAAGGGGATTTAGTCATTTTATTTTTTGAGTTATATTGTTAGTGATTTATCTGGCGGAGCATTTCTATCCTGCTCACATTTCCTTTCTGAATGAGGGTCCTGGAATTTTTGGGACCTTCATTAAAGAGGAGATCAATAATTGAGAGATTAGGTTCAAAGTTCTTAGATTTTTGTTTATAGGCTGGATGGTGATATTCGTGGAAGTATACGTTGATGTTGTTAGCTTTCCATAATTTTTGGTCAACATAGCCCTTACCTAACTGCCCAAAGATATAAGTATTTGCCTTAAATTCTTTACAGATATTGATCAAATACTCATTTTTTATTCCATTAATAGTGTGTGCAGATGCTTTTTCAATGACTACCTGTATGTCCAATTCATGTAAAAGAAATTTTAATAACTCTTCATTCAAATCCATTAAAAAATCATGGTTTTTATTCAAAATTTTTTTTATATTATCAAAATAATGAGTAAAGAACGGAGTGGAGCCATAGGAATATGAAATGGCCTTAAGATGCTCATTTTTCCAGTCTATTCCATTATTGATCTTTATATCTTTTAACAGCCCGGATTTCCCTTTTAATGTTGGCACATTAAGCCACTTAAACCCGTCAGGAGTCTTGATTTTATTCCGGGAATCAAAAGACCTGGGATTAAATTTTACTGTGTCTAAGGAAACATAAATATCACACAAAGAAATGCGGTGGAATAACCCCAACCATGGAAGATAACCGGTTTGATGATCACAAAGAATTTTAATTTTTTTATTTTCCATTATACATTATCTCCCTCTAAAAAGAGATGATGATAACTAAGTAAAAAACTTAGATTCTAGTCAACCCACCGAATGAGCTCAAATGCTTCTGCATGGGCCATATTTACTGCCGCGCCCCTTATGGAGGCAACATGCTCTAGCTGTTTTGGAGATCTCATGCCTCGAACTTCCCCAGTATATTTTGCATAAGCCTCCATTTTTTTGTTTACGTCTAATGGCACAAAATAGTTAAGGTTCATTGCTGCAGGATTCCAAACTGCATTATGGGACATCTCATATACCAAGATCCTTTTTACAAAGAAATTCTTGTCATGAGGTCTTAATGCAATGATACAGGCATGATGTATAGCCTTATGATCCTGGTTATAATCCGGGCAGGGTATAAAGACGCTCTCAGGCTTTATTTTGTTTATCAACTTTTCAATAATATCAATAAAATCATTTTCTTTGAAATGATTTACCTTAGATTCTTTATTGCATTCATAAGAAAATCCAAGAACTTTTGATACCTCGTCAAGTTGTTTGACTCTCTCATTTTTTGGAATACCATCAATAGGAAACTTTTCTTCATCTACACCACACACATAGACGAAAGAATCTTTATCTAATACGCTTGAACATCCAATAACTTCATCATCTGCATGCGGCGAAATAATCAATTTTTTGTACTGCAATTTGTCTACCATAATAGGGGGTATTTATGCTCTTTTTTAAATTTTTGCCTACTTGAATCTAATCACTCATAGTGTTTTTTCGATTAGATACCTGTGATTCTTCTTAGAAATCACTTTGTAGCCTAACTTCTTATAAAACTTAACTGCAGGATTATTGTCCCATACCTGCAATCTGATCTTTTTATACCCCCAAGTTTCAAAATACTTCATTAAAAAATACCCCATCTTTTTTTTCTGGTAAGCTGGGGAAATGAAAATCATTACCAAGTACAATGCATTTTTAACAAATGAATCTGGGATAATATGGTAAAATCCAATCCTCCGTTTTCCTTTCATGATGATAATAATTTCCTTGTATCTTTTAGTAAAATCCTTGTCGAAATCTTTCTTATTGACAGATTCATATTCTTTTATGCAGGGAAATAATGATTTTTTTCTGTTGGTGTACACAAAATCATAATCTTCTTCATTGTATTTTCTTGTTCGAATGCCAAAAGGATTTTTCATTTTCTTTCCCTCTTAATTGCCTTGTATAAATGTTCAGCATAGACGGAAATAGAAAATTTCTTGATGATTCTTTCTCTCCCTTTTTGCGCAATACTCCGCTGCAATGAAGGATTTTTTGATAAAATTGTAATCTTTTTTGCCATATCTTCCACATCAAACTTCTTAGAAATCAATCCATACTCTTCATTTGGAAGGATAAAATTTCTCCCACCGCATTCCATAACCACCACTGGAGTGCCACAGGCTAATGCCTCACTCACTGCCGGCGTTATTTCCTGAAAGTTAGCCAATACAAATATATCCGCCTGGTTGTATATTTTAGGCAGTTTTTTATGCTCAACACTTCCAAGAAATTTTACGCTGTTTCGAAGTCCAAGACTAGCTGTCAATTTCTGCAGTTTCTTCTTATACGGACCATCTCCCACGATCCACAATTCAACACTCTTTATGCCTTGCTTATGGATTTTCTTCAATGCCCGTATTATCAACTGGTGCCCTTTTAATGGAATGAGCCCGGCAACAGAGAGCAAAATTTTCTTTTTTGATTTTTTCACCTTTACTGGTTTAAATAAGGTAGTGTCTACACCATGGCCTAAAATAATGAACTTGTTTTTGTTAATAGCATAGCCTAATCTTAAGCAGCGCTGCGCTGCTTGTGGATTAGTGAAAAGCAGGGCAGACGCAAAATCATACGCTTTTTTGATGAAAGGTTTTGTAAGGTACTTTGTTATGTGGAAAAGGAAAAATCCATCTACTGTTTGCGATGTTCTATAGATGAGTCTAGTGCCATACCTTTTGGCTGCCAAATAACTTTGATAAGCAAACATATAGAATTCAGGATTACTAGTCTCAATCACATCATACCCCTTTAACTTCTGGATGAGGTCTGTGTAATAGAAACGAGGAACACCAAGTACAAATAATGCTTTTTCAATCGGAGTTTTATAATCAATACTTTGTATGTTCACTACCTTAAAACCTTTATAATCAACCTTGTTTTTCCTATCGGTAAAAATAGTTACCTCTACATTCCTGTTCTTCATTAATCTCCTATACCCTGAGAGAAGAACGTGAAGAGAAGACTTAATATTGTGATGGGTTGGAATAACAACTGCCACTTTCAATTTTTTAATTGTCATAACTAAGGGTAAGAAAATACCATTAATAAAACTTATGAATTTAAATAATATATCAAAGTAATGGAAAGAAAGTTATTCTATTAGTTTGTAAATTTTTGTGCTTGTCTTCTGGTTCTCGTATATTAATTCCTTATTTTTGCCTTCTATTTCCTGAAGATGTTCTTTGCTTAATATGGATCTTTTATCAAGCATGAAATTCTGGTTTACCCAGATGTAGTCATAGTCGTTTTCTTTTAGCTTTGTATGGGATAATGAGGTCCTCTCTATATGATACTGTATGCATTGCCCTCCTGCGATAAATATGTCTTCTTTGTTTGTGTTTGTCTTTACCCAGTTGAAGTCTTCATTGTAGAAATCCCAGCTTCTGGAAGCTATTGTGAATTTTGCTGCTTCTGTTGCGACAAAGCCTGCAGAAATCAGGATTATTATTAGGGGCAATATTTTGTATTTTGATGTTATCCTTTCCATGCCAATGCCGTAAAAGAATGCCAACGAGATTATGGCAGGTAGCAAAACTCTGGAAACATGAGGACCTACATTAATTATGTACAGGATGAATAATATGCCATATGACAGAAGCAGGATGTAAAAAATTCTTCCTCTGTTTTTTCTTAATCCGAAGAACAATGGAATGATAAAAATAATTGTTGCTAATAGAAATATTGAAAACAAAATCGGTAAGTAGGGTAAATCTATGAAAAACAATGTGTTGTAATTACCATCAGGAATTCCGAAGAATCCAAGATATGTTACAATATATGTGTCTATTGAAAACAAGCGGGTTATGTCCAGTGTTGAAAATGCTTGCTGTTGAATGCCTTTGAATATGAAATTTAAGAAGGGCCATATTGGATTTCCAAGCAAAACCCAGTTTCTTATGAACCATGGAAGACCAATGATTCCCGGTATAATAATTGTAATTAATGCGTTTCTCAATAATAATTTTTTATTTTTATATCTTTTATAGATAATGAAAAGTATAACAGGCATAACAAAGATACCATTGTATTTTGTCCATATGGCAAGTCCTGCTACTATGCTGCTTAATATAATTTTGTTGTTTAATGCAAAGTATATGCTTAAAAGTACAAAGAAAGTGAGCATCGATCCTACATAACCTAAGATGCTGTAGTCTATGAAAATGGGTATAAATGACAGGAATAATATGCTGTAAAACAATGCTTTTTCATCTAGGAATTTTTTTAGGAGCAGGTAAGACACTATTAATGACATGCTCCCGAATAACGGAGATACGAGTTTCAATCCAAATTCACTTCCAAATACAGAGAAGATTGAACTGAATAAGGATGCAATGATGTGGAACAAAGGAGGGGCCCAGAATGGCTCATCTCTTCCAAGCGGTTCAGAAAGCGGACTCTGCATGTTGTTTCCTATGAATTTTGAGACAGAAAACTGCCAGCACGCATCTCCTGAGACAGTATAAATTGCGATTAAAGAAAAGCGTATAATTATTGCTAGGATTATTACGATAATCGCATATTTTTCATATTTTCCCAGCTTTTTATTATGTAGCATCATTTAACCAGATTGATTACTGCCTCTGAGAATGCTTTTATGTCTTTATTTTTAACTAAAATTCCTTTTTTTACAATCTCCGGATGCGAACCTATGCTGAATGCAACAACTTTTTTTCCACAAGCTTGGACTTCTGCAGCTGGTAAATTAAAACCTTCCCATGATGATGCTGTTACATAAATGTTGCATGCTGCATAATAGTAAGGAAGGTCTTCATCAGGAACAAAACCAGTAAAAATTACATCTTTTCCTGCTAATTTTCTCAATTTTTTGAAATAATTAGTAAATGTTGGTTTTCCAACAACAAGCAGTTTTGCATTGGGAATATGTTTTTTTATTGTAATAAATGATTTTAACAGTAAATGAATGCCTTTGTGTGGAGCAAGTCTTCCAATAAATAACAGAACTTTATTATTTTTTAAATTATATTTTTTTATTATTTTATTTGGTTTTATCTTTTTATTAAATCTTTTTTTGTCTATTTTGTTGTATATGACTTTGCTATTTATTCCAGATTCTTTTTTTAATACTTCTTTTAGATACTTACTTACAGAATAAGCTGCATCAATATTTTTTAATGTTATATTATTAAAAAACAAAAATAATTTCATATACAATCTTTGAGAAATATTATTAATCAAGCCTGTTGTATTAATGCCGTGGTCATGGTAAATATATTTTATTTTATAATGTTTTTTTGCCAGATATGCAAGCCAGTTCATTGGGTAGAAATGGCTTATTACAATATCATAATTTTTTAATTTTTTATAGTATGCTAATTTTTTAAAATCCATAAAGAAGAAAAGCCTATATAAGCGCTGTAATGTTGCATTTTTAGGCATGCCAAGAGAAACTACTTTGTAGTTTTCTGGCTTTATGTTTGATTCCAATGCTATAACTGTTACATTATTGCCTTTTTTAGCATATTCTTTAGCCTGCTGCTCTACAACCCTATCAATTCCGCTATAATAATTAAATGTTGGAGTTAAAATTGCTATTCGCATTATATTTCACCAATCAATTTTAAAAACCTCAATTTCGTAACCATAAAATAACCAGATGCAAGCTGCTTAATACCAAGTTTAGATTTTCCTTTTGTTCTGTTAATGAAAGTTATTGGTATTTCTTTTATCTTAAAGCCCTTTAAGTGAGCTTTAAACAAAACTTCCTGAACAATAGCAGGTCCTTTTGACTGCAATTTTTCAGCTTTAATGCTTTCCAGCACCTTTCTTTTAAAGCACCTGTAGCCGGAGTTGCAGTCTTTGACTTTTAGTCCAAGTAAAAGCTTTATGTATTGATTAGCAAAATATGTTATTATTCTTCTTATAATGCCTCTTCCAATTTCCTTGCTGCCTTTAAGCTGTCTTGAGCCAAGAATTAAATCAGCATTTTTTATTTCTTTAAGCATTAATGGAATGTATTTTGGATCATGAGACATATCAGCATCCATTTCAATTATTATATCTGCATTATTTTTTAAACAATAAATAAAACCATCTCTTCCACCTGAGCCGCGGCCACGATTTGTTTTTCTTAATAATAAATGAACATTTTTTTTCTTTTTAGCTATATCTTGTACTATTTTCCAGGTTCCATCCGGGCTGTTATCATCAGCAACAACTATATGCAGGTTTTTTATCTTTAAATTCAGAATATTATTTATTAAATTCCCAATGTTTTCTTTTTCATTGTATGTTGGAATCATTACAAAGGTTTTCATTTTTCAGATAAGCTTTTTAACACCATTCACCATTTCATCAATATCCCATTCTGGTGGAATATCACATTTAGTTTTATAGGAACAGTAATCCTTTCCCTTGCCTATTATTTTTGCACCCCTATCATATAACTCAATTTCTGCGGCCGAAGTGCTATAGAAAAATGCCACAATTTTCTTTTTTAATGCTATACCTATGTGCATTGCAAGGCTGTCTGATGTGATTAAAATATTACATAGGTTCACTAAAGAAGCAAATTCCATGAGTGAATTATCACAGCCTGCATCTATAATATTTGTTTTTATTAGGCTTTTTATTTTTTCATTTCTTTCTGTTTCAGTAGGGCCTCCAAATAAAATTAATTTTGCATTATTAAAATTATTATTTAAATTATCAATTAATTCTGCTGTTTTCTCTATGCTTAGTTTTTTGTCCTGCCATCTTCCTCCTGCTCCGGTATTTATTCCAATAACTAGGTCATTATTTTTTATACTATTTTTATTTGTAAATTTTTTTCCAAATTCTATTTCATCATTATTTAAAATTAATATTGGCTCCTGTTTTTTGTATTCTAAATCAAGAATTTTGTATAAGATTTCCGGGTAAGTGTTTTTGTTTTGAGCTTTTAATTCATCTGCTTTTTCTTTACCGAACTTTGAGATTAAGCCTATGTCAAACCATGGGGAAGAATCTTCAGTGTAAGTTTTTTTGTTGTTATCTAAGTAAGCACCAATAATCTTTTTATGCTTAATTTTTGTGGCTAGTTTGCATGCATCATAATCATCATCCAAATTTATTATTAAATCGTATTCATTATTTTCCAATTCTTTTAAATTATTATCAATTAAATAAATATTATTAATTAAGTTGTTGTTTTTTAGAATAGCAAATGATTCCTTTTTTGTAACCCGGTCTATTGAACAGTCTTTGTATTTTTCCTTCAGCCCTGGAAGAATAGAAGTGGTTCTAATAACATCTCCTATTGCGCCTAGTTTTATTATGAGTATGTTCATTATTTAAAGCAGGCAAGAGATAAAGATTTATAAAGATAATTATTTTTACAAGAATATATGAAAATTAATAAAAAATACCTCGAAGTATTTATTTTTCTAATTGTTTACTTGTTTGCTCTTTATATGTGGACATTGCCTTTTCAGGATAATAAAGTTCCTTATGGTGAATGGGATGCAATATCGCACTGGGAGCTTGGGGATTTTATTGCTCAAAGAGACAGGACATTTGTTAATTTGCCTCCTTTTTTGGATTATTCTTATGGGCCTGATAACAGGTTTAAGCCCCATACTTTGTGGTATCATCCGCCATTTCATACTGATTTTGCAATAATATCTGCTTTTTCCAATGACAGGATGGCGCCTATATACATTACAAATGCAATATTTGCAAGCGCAATATTAATTTCAGTCTTTTTTGTAATAAACAGGTTATTTGGTTTTCTTCCGGGAATATTGTCTGCGTTTGTGCTTACTTTTTCAATGAGGGATATCCTTCCTTATCTGTGGGGACAGTGGCCTGAAAGGTTTGCTTATGCTTTCATTCCTTTAATCTTATACTGTTTTTATATGTATTACACTACTTATTCCAAGGAAAAAAGCAAGCCAATTTATCTTTACATAATGTCTTTGCTTCTTGCTGTTAATGTGTTTATCCATCCCATGGTTTTCTTCCATTCTCTTGTAGGAATTTTTGTGTTTGGACTGGTTTTAATTATAAAACATAAGAAAATTCCTTTAAATTTTAGACATATAGGGATTTTTTTACTTATTTTTATATTGTTGTTTGCAGTATTCCCTTACCAAAGCGGGAATGTTATAGTATCTTTTTTTGGCAGTTCTACTCCCGAAGATAAAAAATATTCTCCTTTATCAAGATTATTACAATGGTCTCCTAATCCTAAGGATTTTGTAGGGTCTGTGCCAGAGTCCTATTTTTCCTTCAAAGATATGCATGGTTTATGGACATTGCCTTTTCTTTTGATAGGACTTTTGATTTTAGTGGTGAGAAGGGAAAATAGAGATATATTCCTTTTAGCTTGGTTAATAAGCTTATATCTGGTTTTGCATAGGGATTTGATTGGCAAATTTATGTTTCTCCATAGGTCTCTTTCTGCATCTGCGCATATCTTTGTACCGATAACTATGGTTGGGGTGCTTTCCATATTTTCATTTTTTAAAATACTGAAAGTATCTAAATCTCTTTTAAAATATGGAGCAGTAATATTGGTTGTCGCATTAACTCTAGTCTATAATTTTCCTGCAGCACAGTCAACACTTGATAAAGCTTATGATTCACCATTTATAAGAATTAATTCTGCACAGGTTGAGGTTAGTGAATGGTTAAAAGATAATATAGATGAAGATGATAATGTATCTGTGATTGGACCTCCTCCAGAGATAATGCAGAAAGTCTGGTGGATGGCCTCTTATTCTCACAGAACAAGCCATTATTTTGAAGGATTCTTAACATGGGGTACTTTTGAAGAAAATAGGGATGAGGTTATTAGATACCATATTTTAAATGATTATATAGTATTTGATTATTCAGATATTGCATTATTGAGTGACAGGAGCCTTGTTGAGCGATGGTCAACATTTGAAGAACAAAACTTTGCGGGTCATACATTGTTGTATAATAAAGATAACATAAGGGTGTATAAATATGAACTTTCCTAAAATTGAAAATATTGGATTCATTGGAATCATTATAGCTGTGATACTGGTTTTTTTCTTTTTTATACTGGGTTTTTCAGGAATGATGTCTGTGTTAGGAATAATATTGCTGTTTATGGTTCCATTTTATCTGATACTGGATAATTTTGATCTTAGCCAGGATGAGAAAATAGTATTTTCATTTTTTATTGGTGTTGGAATATTCCCTGCGATAACGTACTGGCTTGGAATGCTGATATCTTTCAGGATAGCTATTCTCATTACTTTTGTTATATTGATTGTTGTTGGTTTTGTTATGAGGAAAGTTTGGAAGAAGAATAGTTAAATTTTATGATTTCTCAAATTAATTACTATTCCAACCAAAATCAAAACCAGAGGCAATACAATCGAATGGTATTTTATGTTCAATCCAATAAGTCCAATGTAATAGCTAAGGATTCCAATTATGGCTGCAGCCATTGCGGTTCCTATTACAAACCGTTCTACAAATCTTAGCTGTTCTTTCCAGTAAAGCATTATGAAGTAGCCAGGAAGAGCAAAGAGCCAGAACAATGATAAAACATTTCTGAATAAAACAATCAGATTTTCTTTATAAAATGCAATTTTAAAAATTATTAAAACTATTAAAAAAACTAAACCAATGTATTGGGATTCCTTTTTTACTACCTCAAAAACTTCTTTCTTCAATGCAATCAGCTCCTACTCGATTATTTTTTAATATTACTACAATATCATTTTCAAAAACAACCTGGGCATTTTTTTTCACCATCTCACTAGCTATCAAAATATTATATTGCGCAAATACCTGCTGCCTTGAAACTTTATCAAAGATAAAGTAGTTAAACATACAAATGTTTTGTGGGCCAAGAAAATATTCTTCTGGTAGTGATTTTGTGGCAAGTTCAAAACTGAATAGGCTGTTCATTATTGTTATTCCCCCTCCTGTGTCTCCGGGCAGCTCGCTTACATAAGACTTTTTAATCTTCCTGTCTTGGATAGCTTTTACAAAATCATCAGGATCAACCTGGTAATGAGCTCTTTTTGAGTTTCTTAAAAGGGCATCCTGGTTATAAATATCTCCATAGAAAAAATAAATTTTTGATTCCTGCTCTGTATTTTCACTCAGCCATTTGAGGGCCTGCCAATGGTATGGGTCCATTATGCCCTGGCTTGTGACTTTGTTAAGATAAGGTATTGATGGTATTACCTGCGTATCTGTTTGCTTTAATGCAGGAAGTTTTATTGCTCCTGCAAATAAAACAGCAAGAACAATAAATACAGCAGAGATATAGGCAAAATTCCATTTTTTTACTATAAACTTAAGGAGAACATAAATTCCAAACCCAACAAATACAGAGAGATAGATTGGCCAGAAAAATCTTATTTGGAAAGATCTTAGTTGAAAGCCTATATAATTAAGAAAACCACTTATAAGCATTGCAAGGCCCAAAATTACTGAAACATGAAGGTTTTTCAGTTTAGGGATGGAAAAAATAAGCCCAAGAATCATTGGTGCTAATAAAAGACCAAACCCTGCTATGTAAAATCCGGGGTTACCTTCCCAGACAGGCTGGACAGCAAAAGAATAAGGCTGGCCTTTTGCCCAGGTGTTCTGGAAGATTATCAAATAATAAAATGAGATTATGGAAAAAATTATCAGGGATAGTACCATGTTTTTAATGTCATTCCTGTTTAATTTCTTTGCAATTAATTTTATTGCAAAGAACAATGCCAAAAATATAAATGCAAAGATTGTTTCAGAAGTATGTGTTAAAGCAGTTGCAGAAAGCGACAATGCTACAAGGATATATGCATGTTTCATATTCATCCTCATAATGCACCAGAAAAAAAGCACAAGGAATGATTGGGACAATATAGAAGGCCAGTGGCCCCATAGGAATCCTGTTGAGACTGGAAGGGAAAAAATAAGCATTGATAATGGCAAGGAAATTAAGGCTACTGTTTTGTTGAAATTTCTTATTATAAAATACATGATAAAAGTTGCGGTAATGGCAAAGAATACTACCATAAAGTATATTGCATCATAAACTTCAAGTCCTGAAAAATATGAGAAAACAACTGCAATATGGTAGATCATTGGAGGATATCTTCCAACTGTTCCCTCAAGACCATTTGATATATACGATGCCTCATACCTGAAATTCCCCATGTCTTTAATTGCTTCTGCCCTTACCTGGTGCTGGAAAGAATCAGATGCGCTGTAGGCAAAAGGAAAATCATGCTTTATTTGGTGGTCAAATAAAACTCCGGGGCCCAGGAAAAGTATCACTATAAAGAAGATTAAAAGTATTATTTTTTCCAAGTCTATTTTTGTCATTTTTTTATTCTTGAATATGCAATATAAATCAAATATATAATCAATATCAAAATCGTTGCTATTGTTATTAGTTTTCCTTTTCTGAATGAGTCTGGGTTATACTCGAATGTCAATTTTCCTTTTTGTCCTTGCAGGAATACAGCACTTATAACATTATCTGCTTTATAGAGCTTCAATTCCTTCCCATTTATCGCGGCTTTCCATCCGGGAAAATGGGCAAACCTCTCGCTTAATACAAGCCATCCTTCTTCTCCATCAAGATTAATGGAAAGTTCATTTACAGAAATTTCATTTAGCTTTAGTTCTTTATTCATTCTGCCAGAGCTTAGAGCATCTATAATTTCCTGTTGTGTTATTGAATTTTTTCCCTGGGGCAGGTCTGGCAGTATTTTACCATTTTTATTTGCATATTGCTGCAGTTTTGGAATGTCATCTTGGATGACAGAGTTGCTTAGCAGTATTATGCTGCTGAACCTTGTTAATTCATCAATGCCATATTCATTTACAGAATTTTTATCCTGAATTAAAACTGTTGCTAATGGGTCTAAGTTACTTATTAAAAGATTATAAGAGAGATCCAGTTTTTCCTTATCGTCTCCTAAAATCAAAACACTATTGTTAACAATAAAGGCTCTCGGAATAATAATATTATTTTCATAGAGATAAGGTCCATAAGCTTCCCATACTGTACAATTTTTACAGTCCCGGAATTGTCCTTTTAATAAAAGTCCGGAATCATTGATTTCTCTGTCAGAAATTATATATTTGCCGTTTAATATCCCAAACATTTTTGAAGGAACTGTTTGCTGCGAGACAGCAAGATACTGGACATAATCATTTATCCATATTCCACCACCACCTTTAATTGCAGGTATATCTAGTTGCGTGTAATAATTATAACCAGATGCGCCTATTGGGGTTGACATGGCATAAGTTGCAATTCTAAAATCACTGCTGTCTTTACTTATTTCATCTACAATTGGTATGTCATTAGGTTTTACAACTTCAACAGATTCTGGAAATCCCTGCAACAATATAAGCTCAATAACCAGGAGCGCTAATACAACTGAAAAAACAAGCCATTCTTTGATATTTTTTTTGTACTTTCTCAGTATATTAACCAGATTATCAAAACCGTACGCTGCAATTATTGGAGATACAAAAACAAACATTACTAAAGCACGTTCTATGTGCCTCATCTGGCCAAATCCGGGAAGCTTGTAGAAGAATTCTGCAGCAAAAGTCCCTGCAGCAAGCAGTATGGCGAGTATTATCAACAGAATAGAAAATATGACAATCTTTTTTCTGAAAGACAACAAACCGAATAACAATAATATAAAAGAGGTTATTCCTATAGCCCCGGAAAAGGGTATGCCAGAAAAAACATTGATTAAAGAATTCCACAAATTGCCCAGGCTTATTGGCTCTCCTAAAAATTCCTGATAATTTACTCCAGACCCCCTGCTGGACATTTTTGTAAATTCAAGAACAGGCAATAGCTTTAATGCTGACAAGCCAAATAATAAAATCCCTATGATTGCAGAAACAAGCAAGGTCTTTACGATAATCTTTTTGAAATTGCTGCTTATTAAATTCCAAGCCATATATATACCAATTATTAACCCGGCATAAAGGAAGAATATTATTCCTCCTGCGTAAACCATCATTGAAAAGAAAATTGCGGCAATTATGGAATTGCTAATCCACGACTTTCCATGCAATGCTTTGTATGTGAATAGAAAAACAAAGGGCAGGAGGGCATAACTTTCGAGAATATTGAGATGGCCGTGAAGGACAAATTTCTGCATAAGACCATTGAACATGAAAATTAGGGCTGCAATAAATGAAACATTTTGTTTTTTAATTATTTCATAGGCAAGAAGATACATTCCCAATCCGGCAAGGAAAAAATAGCTTATTACAGCCAGATTCATTGAAATAAAAATATTCCTGAATAAAAAGATATATAAAAAATTGAGGTCAAATAAGTAATGTTCAGGTATTGCCATAAAGGGCTGCCCAGAGTAGAAGTAGGGTGTCCAGAGAGGAAGTGAGCCATCCTCGTGCAGATATTTTCTCATATTCTCAGACTGGAAAGTCATATCATTTATGTAGTGTATATTGCTGAGGATTTTTGAAGAGCTCAATATCCCGGAAAAGAAAATCAATGTTATAAGAAGCAGTATTAAAACATAAAAATGTTTTTTAATTAGATTTTTTGATCTAGAGATAATCGATTCCTTTTTCATCGTCTCTCCATAATTTTAAGGTGTCATGAGCCCATTTGAAAGGATTATCATTTTTTTCTATCAATCTTGAAACTATAGAAATAAACTTTTTGCCTACATTGCTTCCATAAAGCTTTTTTGAAGATTCCATATTCTTTCTTAGGCCGTCATTATTGGTAATATACTTTACCATTTTGGCTATTATCTCTTTATTTGCAGGAGGCACAATTATGTTGCTTTTTGCATCAAATACTGTCTCTGGTCTGTCAGTTGTCAGACGGCATGTCATGCACGTCTTTCCAATAAGGTTCATCTCTTCTTGGACACCACCAGAATCTGTCAAAGCTGCAATGCAATTATCTGACTCAAAAAACTCTATGACATGGCCATATTCAGGCCATATGCTTGTATAGAGAAAATTCTTCTTTTTCTTTAGCTTCTCAAGCTCTTTTCTCAAGCCATAAAAATCAAGGGCCATTTTTGTTGCACTCATTTCAATAAAATTTATGTTATGTCCTTTTTTAACAAGGTCTTTTATAGCGCCTATTATTGACCTGAATCTTTTTGGAGTAAGGTTTTCCCTTCTGTGTATATCAACTCGTATCCAGTTGTCTTTTTCAAGCTGAGGATAGACACTAAAAATACTTTTTTCCGGCTTAATTTTTCTTTTAAGATCTAATGCGTCAACGACTACACCACCTATAACCCATATATTTTCTTCAGGATAGCCTTCCCGTAGAAGATGATCTTTGTTAAGTTGTACAGGAGAAAATAAATACTGGGAGCCTGCAGCAGATGTGTATGTATCCCATTGCTCTGGAAACGGCTCATTCCTCATAAGTATCCATTTGCCGTAAAACTGCTGGTCAATAAACGTTTCAATATCTACCTTGTTGTACCTTTTCATTACCTCAGGACTCATACTCCTTAAGCCAGCCTCATTCTGTATGGCTTTTTCACTTCTGGAAAACATCCATGCAGCAGGCACAATGCTAGTCATTATTGTATCCCCCAGTACAACAGGAATTACAGTTACATTAGGCCATTTTTTCTTCAGATATTTTGCAAACCAGGATATTTTCATCATCAGCTCTGCTGATTTCTGGGCCAAGTCACCTCTTATTGAGAGATTGGACGCAATTTTGTTCTGAAAGTTGAATTCTTCGATACCACGAGTTAGAATATCATCATAATGCTGGTTTGAATTAATGATAAAAAAAGGAATTTTTGATTTTGTTGCAGCCACTATGCTTCCGTAGAATTTATAGAAACATGGTTTTGTGCCAATTACAAAAGCAAGAACCCACTTGCGCTTTTTTTTAGCCTGCTCCATAACAGAATTTATTAATGGCTTGTTGAGAGTTAATGGCAGGATTGTAGGCATAAAATGGTCTGCCTCAGCAGTTGTTTCTGTTCCAAACATTGATTCGTATGCGTCTTTCATTGCCATTTTTTCTACCTTTTAATTTCTTTTTTTAATGATACAATCTCTTTTATGATTTCTGCTATTACGCTGGATTTTGGTATGCTAAATCCTTTTTGCTCGAAAACTGATGCACCGCTATACCTCGGGAAATGATGGATACCTATATGCTTGACTTTGTAACCCTCCTTTCTTGCTTTTATCAACAGTTCGCTGGTGCCCAGCCCTGTTTTGCATTGTAATCTGATTGTTTTAAAAATCTTTTTCTTTACAAGCCTAAATGCACAGTCAAAATCCCTGCCTTTAAGATCAAATATAACTTTTATTAGCATATTGTATATCCTTGACACCAATATCCTTGTTAAGGGATCTTTTCTGTTTATTCTATAACCAGCTACCACATCATAGTCTTTTGCATAAGGAAGTAACAGCTTAAACTCGTTTAAGTTGAACTGGTTGTCTGAATCAGCATAAAAAATAAGGTCGTATTTTGCAGCGTCAAATCCCATCTTAATTGCGTAACCAACCCCTTTGAGTTTTTTTGGCTGCATAACAAGTTTGAGGTTTTTGTTTTTCTTCATCAGCTCTTTTACTATTGTTTTAGTATTGTCAGTTGAGCCTTCATATAGGACCATAATTATTTCGTGCTCGTTTGCAGTTTTTTTGAGAATGTACTCTGCGTCTTTTACTAATTTTTTTATGTTTCCTTCCTCATTGTAGGCAGGAAAAAACATTGTTATATCTGGTTTCATTGTATACTGGAATATTATGAATTTTTGTGTGTGATATTCTTCAAAGGATGGAAGTTCTATTTAAAAGATTATTGATATAGAGGGTGTTTAGAATACTCCAATAAAAAATATTATAAATAGATGGTGATAACTGCAAATTAGGAGAGTGTTCCAAATAAAACAAGAGAAACAAAAAATTACTGTTGTAATTCCCGCATTTAATGAAGAAAAAACTATTAAAGAGATTGTGACTAAGGCTAAACCTTTTTGCGATGCTATCATTGTAGCTTTAGCTAAGAAATCCAGAGATGAAACTGGAAAAATAGTACAATCTCTTGGAGCAAGAGTTATAACTGATAATGGAAAAGGGAAAGGGGATGGAATGAGATGCGCTATTAATGAAATAAAAGAGGGCATTATTGTTTTTATTGATGCAGACGGATCACACATTCTTGAAGATATTCCAAAAATTCTTGATCCAATAAGAAGAGATAAAGCAGATATGGTAATAGGATCAAGGTACCTTGGAGGAAGCGAGGAACTCCATGGAGACTTTAATAAATTCTTGAGGATGTTTTTTTCAATGTGTATTGCTCAAATTATGAATTTGCGTTTTAGAACATCTATAATGGACACTCAAAATGGATTTAGAGCAATAAAAGCAGATGTCGCAAAAAAACTCAGGTTAACTTCAAACCATACTGAAATTGAAACGGAAATGTGCATGAAATGCTATAAGAAAGGCTTTAAAATAGTTGAGGTTCCAAGTAGGGAGCTAAAAAGAAAATTTGGCAAATCAAACATATCGCTAACGAGAGATGCATTTAAATATATGTGGGCTATAATTAAAAATTTATTTTAAAATGTAGTTATTAGAACTTTTGACATATATCATAAATTTCTTTAGTTTGGCGATTGTTTATGAAATATCTGTCAAATAGCAATATTATATGAACCACTTGAGAAAAGAATTTATTTTAGCTTTTCTTGGCTTCATTTTTTCTGAGGGTACAAAACGAATCTGGCCGTCATTTTCCTGCACCCATTTGCCCTCTATATCATAAACAGGCCAGCTGTTTCCAATAAAATCAACTGGCTCAAAATTTTTTAACCACCCATAGCAATTGGCTCTTTGGAAATTAAGATCGTTAGGAGACATAGATACTTTTCCTTTTTCTATAACACATGGAGGGAATAATATAACCTCTAGATTGGATTTTTTGTATTCTATTGCATGATAGTATAGCTCGTGATAATCTATATTTGTATCCCTAAAATAGAGGTAACCGTTATTCTTCCCAACCATCTCATTAAAATACGGAATAAAAAAAGGGTAAGCAAATAAATAAATGATTATATG
>CAZYSP010000005.1:57179-68253 GCA_964650285.1 uncultured Methanosarcinales archaeon
CCAGATTACCAGTACCAATATAAAAGTTTTGATATACTTCGAGAATGGAAATTTAATTGATATTATGGAAGATATAATGATAAATATGAAGGGGTATATAACTCCTAAATGCCTAAGCCCAGCAACCTGCTTAGTAGCAATAGTTGTAAAGAGAAAGATAAAATAGATTATAAATAACAAATAAATAAAATTGAATTTTATAGTATTCATTTTCTCATTGTTTTTTGATAAAAGAATTAGAATAAGCAGCAGGTGTACAATAAGAAATAAAATAAGTACAGGGGTGGTAGTCTTAACCAGAAAAGAAACTAAATAAAAAGATTTTGGAGCAATATCCAAGAAATATTCTCCCATAAAGAATAAACTTCCTGCTCCCTCAGATATAAATTTCCCGGAATCTATAGAAAGAATCCAGTAAGGCGATATTGGGAGGGGTATTGCCCCCAGAAATGAATTTTTTAAGGATAAGAAAAACTCGCTGCTGATCTGGTGATGTTCGTAATTATACTCGGACATTGGTTTAAAAACATCTTTAAATAGAAACATCCCATTTATTACAAAAACTGCTGTTATGCCTATCAGTAATAAAGCAGCGATAACATTTATATATTTATTAGACCATTTAACTCTAAACAGCGTCTTTATTTTACTTTTAAAGCTATCATTCATAAACAAGGCTCCTATTAAAATAATCGATAAAAGAATTGGGTAAAAAGCTGTTGTTGGTTTAATTACCATTGCAGCTCCTAAAGATACACCAGTAAAAATCAGATCCTTCTTATTTGTAAATGTTATAAATCTCCACAAATAAAAAAAAGTTAATATGGTCAAAAATCTAACTAAATTATCACCATGTAAGCCATGCACTAGTGAAGTTACAAAAGGGCTGAAAGAATATAACAAAAGCGCTATGTATCCGCTCTTTAATCTGAATGCCTGTTTAGCCCATAGGAATACAACAAATGCTGTTAAGACAGATATTATTGCTTCTATTAAAATACTAACTCGCAAAATTTTTCTTAGGATATCTTCTTTTTGTGCTTTCTTGGCGCCTTCATAAAACTTAATATTCATCTCATTTTTATCTAACATGTCATGGTAAGCAAGAAGTCCTTTATTGTTACCAGACTTGAAATTACTTAGGAACCAGGTTTTTTCATCTAACTCTATGCCTAAAATTATAGGAGACAAACCAAAAAGATGCGCTTGGCCTGTATTTGCAGGTACAATGTTAGCAATAATTCCTTGAGAAAAAAACTTATATCCTCTGTCAATGTTTTGTGATAAATCTACAGTGGGGGAAGTATTCCATGCACTTGATATAACAAAAAGAAAATGTAAGAGCAATATTAAACTAACTATAAGGTACATTCCTTTTTTTGAGCCCAGAAATACTCTTAAATCTTTTATTTGCATTATAATATGCATTTTTATGCCATTATAATAATTTTATGATTATAGCGGAGAACACAAATAATTAATTAAAATAGTTTGCGTTCTCCTGATATAGTAAGTACCTATCTATTGCTCAATTATTTAGGGCACTTACTATACATTAAGTAAAAATTTCTAATTTACTATAAAAATGAAAAAATTTAGCCAAATTGTATAATAGTAAATTTTATAAATTCATATAAGTTTGCATTTATAAAAATACGGAGTGTAATAAAATGGATGTTTTAATCCTTCACCCATCGACATTTAGAAAGAGTTATGGAGAATATGCAGAAGCAGGAGGAAGAATGCCGCCTCTTGGAATATGCTTTATAGCTGCGGTTCTTGAAAAAAATGGCATAGATGTAGGAATTCTAGATGCTGACATTTTGGATTTAACATTTGAGCAAACTATAAAAGAAATTGAGAAGAAAAATCCTAAGATTTTAATGATTTCAATTCTTACAGCTACTTATGATGCTGTAGTGGAGTTATCAAATGCATTAAAGAAGCGAAACCCAAATCTGAAAATAATTGTTGGAGGCCCTCATTTAGCGACTGACTCAGAGAGTACAATGAACAATAAATGCTTTTATGTTGGAGTTCTTGGTGAAGCAGAATATACTACACTGGAATTAGTTCAGCACGTACTTAAGAGTAAGGATATTCATAACATAAAGGGCATTCTCTACATGACAAAAGAGGGTTTAATAAAAAATCCACCTAGAGAACTAATACAGAATTTGGATGAACTTCCGATGCCTGCTTACCACCTTCTTCCATCTATGGACTTGTACCATCCACAGATACATACATATAGGCATAAACCAGTAGTTCCTATGGTAACATCGCGTGGATGCCCATATAGATGTATATTCTGTGACCAAGGTATTTTTGGAAAGAGGTTTAGGTATACTGCTGGCAAGAAGATTGTAGATCAGATTGAAGAGCTGCAGAAAAGACATGGTATAAGGGAAATAGCGTTCCAGGATGATTTATTCACATTAAACAAAAAAAGGGTTTATGAGATGTGTGATGAAATTGAAAAAAGAAAATTAAAGATAGCTTGGAGCTGCATTTCAAGAGCAGATTGTCTTGATAGAGATTTACTTAAGCGCATGAAGAAAGCGGGATGCTGGATGATTGCCCTGGGTATTGAAAGCGGTAATCAGGAGATTCTGGATTTTATAAAAAAGGATATGAAATTAGAAAGAATAAGAGAGGTCACAGATTGGGCATATGAAGAAGGTATTAAGGTAAGAGGATTTTTTCAGATTGGACATCCTAAAGAAACGGAACAAACTATTGAGGAAACACTAAATTTTGCTAAATCTCTTAAAATCTATACTGCTGAATTTACAATTTCAACACCATTCAAAGGAACTGAGCTTTATGAGATTGCAAAAGACTATGGAACCTTTGATACAAGCGATAAATCTTACTTTTCGAAGATGTTCCCTGTATTTACTCCAAAAGGTCTTACACAAGAATTTCTCTTAAAAAAGCAGAAAGAACTTCATAGAAGGTATTACCTAAGGCCAAAAAAGATATTGGAATTTGCATTACTCATAAGGGGTTTTGGGGATATTAAGAGATATTGGGCAGGCGCAAAGATTTTATTGAAATAGAATTATTTAAAATTTAAAAAAAATTTATATTGCCACTTAATCAACAAACCTGTATTTGACCAAGGAATACAAGGCCTTTATACCATCCTTCCATGTTATCTTTTTTCCTTCGTTAAAGCTTCTTCCTACGAAGTTAATCGGAACTTCTTTTATTTTGTAACCTTTTTTCAGTATTTTTGCTGTTATCTCAGGCTCAAAATCAAAACGTCTTGCTTTTAATTTCATATCTTTTATTACTTCTTTTCTAAATACCTTGTAGCATGTCTCCATATCAGTTATCTTAGTTCCATACAGTAAATTTGTCATCAGGGTGAGAAATGCATTTCCTATGTAATGCAGCTTGTACATATTTTTTAGGTTCTTTCTTATTGTTTCTAACCTAGAGCCATAGACAACTTTTGTTTTATTTTCTATTATAGGCTTCAATAATCTTGGATATTCTGCTGGATCATATTCCAGGTCAGCATCCTGTATCATAATAATATCTCCGGTTGTATACTTAAGGCCCGTTCTTATAGCTGCTCCTTTTCCACGGTTTTTTTGATGGAAAAATATTTTTATGTTTTTCTCTTTTAATTTTGACAGTATTTTTCTTGTATTATCTGTAGAGAAATCATCTACAATGATTATTTCTTTTGCTATATGCTCAGAAATTCTCTGAATTTCTGGCACACCAGAAATCTGCTCTGCAGATTTCTTAGTGTTTTTTAGTTTTACCTTTTTTACTTTGTCCAGTACTTCTAAAAAGGTCTTTTCTTCGTTATACACTGGAATTATTATCGAGAGCTTCATCTATGGTGTAGGATAATAGTGTATTTTAAAAGTTATTGGTTGGAATTACTTATTTGTATAATCCAGCAATCCTTTTTATCAAATCTGTTGTGGAATAGCCTTTGATTTCTGGTATTAAAATTATTTTGCCGTTATTTTTTTCTACAGTATATTTTTCAATAATTTGGTCAATTTTATAATCGCTGCCTTTGACATGAACATCTGGCTTTACTTTTTCAAGAATCTTTATTGGACCATTTTCATTAAATACTGCTACATAGTCAACGCATTCTAAGGAGGCAAGAGCTTCTGCCCTGTCTTTTTCATTGTTTAACGGCCTCTTCGATCCTTTAATTTGTTTTGTTGAAGAATCAGAATTTATGGCCACAATCAAAATATCCCCTAGCTTTCTTGCTTCTTTTAAGTACCTTATATGGCCTATATGCAGAATATCAAATACACCATTTGTGGTTACAATCTTCTTATTTTGTTTTTTCAACTCATTAACAATGTTTTTCAATTCTTCAATAGTTTTTATTTTATTTTTTGACATTTTTTATTATTTTTCTTAATTATTTTAATTTTCATTAATTTTAATTATATATTTTTTATTTTTAATATTTAATTTTATTTCTTAGTCATTATTTTTTATTATATTAATTTATAATTTATTTTTATTGGACTTATTTTTCCATTGTGTTTTATCATTATTATTTTTTATTGTCCATAATGAAGTCAGCAGCTTCCATAAAATTTTCAGCTGTAAAATTTGGCTTTACATTGTTATTTTCCAAGTCATCAATATGCTTTTTTCCATGCCCTGTAAGCAAATAAACTGCTTTGCAATCAGCTTTCAATCCCATTTCAACATCATGTGGATGATCGCCAATGACCCATGACTGCTTTATATCTACATCAAATTCTTTTGCTGCCTGCTTGATGTATTTTGTACTTGGTTTTCTACAATCACAAACATCTTCTGGGGTATGCGGACAGTGATATATTTTTTTTATTTCTATGTTCTCTTTTTTTAACTCATTAACCAGTTTTTCATTAAATATATTCATGTCATCTTCTGTATGTATTTCACGTCCAATGCCTGACTGGTTTGTTATTATGACAAAAATAAATTCTTTTGAAAGTTTTTTTAGCCCTTCAACGACTCTGGGCAATAGCTTGAAATCTTTGACTTTGTGGACATAACCTGGGTCGTCAACTAATGTGCCATCCCTATCCAAATAAATCACTTTATTCATTTTCAATGCTTTTCTTTAGTTCGTCTATGCTAACTGTAGAGGTTCCTACTTTTCCTACTGTTATGCCTGCCGCATGATTTGCTATTGTGGCAGCTTCTTCAAATGATGCCCCTGATGCTAATGCTAATGCCACTGCAGCAACAGATGTGTCTCCTGCACCGATGATATCATAGACTTCTTTGGCAAATGTTGGTATGTTTGTTACTTTTCCGTCTTTTTCAAACAAAGACATTCCTTTTTCCCCGGTTGTTATTAGAATGTTGCTATTAAGCTCTGCCAATAATTGTTTGCCTATTTTTTCTACATTATCATCAGCTTCTTCTTCTAAAAAGTGGGTCATCTGATGCGCTTCAGTATTATTTGGTGTTATTAATGTGGCATTCTTATAGAAGTCTTTGTGCTTTGGCTTTGGATCAACTACAATTATCTTATTTTTTTCTTTGCATAGCACAATTAATCTTTCCATCAAATTTTTTGTTATAGTGCCTTTTGCGTAATCAGAGACTATAACTGCATTAATGTCATCTATTTTTTTTGAAATAAAATCAAAAATGCTGTTTTCTGTTTTGCTATTAACGTAACCTTTTTTTTCATAGTCAAATCTTAATAGCTGCTGGTTTCTTCCAATGACTCTTACTTTTTGTATGGTCCTTTTATTTTCATCATTAATCAATCCACTTACCTCAATGTTTCTTTTTTTAAGCTCTCTAATTAGTTTTTCTTTTGTTGTATCATTGCCAACAATACCCACCATAAATGTTTTTGCATTTAAAGCTGCTATATTGTTTGCTACATTTGCAGCACCACCAGGCGCATAGCTTTCTTTGACGACATTTACAACCTGAACAGGAGCTTCAGGGCTTATTCTTGAAACATTGCCCCAAATGTATTTATCCAGCATTACATCTCCTAAAACCAATATTTTTTTATTTTTAAATTGCTCAATAATTCTAATTAAATTATTCATTATCCCACCCATTTTCATTTAACCAATTAAAATAATCTTTTATTCCTTTTTTTAAGTCCCATTCAGCTTTGAAGCCAAGAAGCTCTTCTGCTTTTTTAGTGTCTGCCTGGGTACTGCTTTGGTAGGTTTTAGGGTCATAAGGCATGTCAAAATATTCTATTTTTAATTTTTTACCTAATATTTCATTAATTATTTTTATTAAATCATTAAAACTTGTTGCAATACCTGTCCCAACATTAACAATGCAACTTTTTTTTGTATTTACTGCTTTTATTGTTGCATCAACTACATCTTTAATATAAATGTGATCACGTTTTTGCTCACCAAATTTGAAGATTCTTGGATTTTTTCTAGCCACAATTTGCTTAGCTAAATGATAAACCATAGATGCTGCACGATTTTTGTATGCTTCCCTTGGTCCAAATACATTAAAATACCTTAAACCTATAATATGCATTTGGCCAAATAATCCAGAAGCAATTTCATCCATCTTTAGCTTTGAACGTCCGTAGATACTCAGGATTTCTTTTTTTTGATCTTCTTTCATTGGTACAGGACCATTTCCATACAATCCTGCTGTTGAAGCATAGATTAATTTTGCATTACTTTTTTTTGCTAATTCTATAATATTTTTAAAACCATTGATATTTTTATTATAAGTTTCTTCGTCATTTGGATGTCTGGGGTCAGTTATAGATGCTTGATGAAAGATAATATCAAATTTCTTATTTAATTCAATTTTTTTTGAAACATCCAAATCAATAAATTTTCCTTTAAACCCTTCAATATTTTTTTTATTTCCAGAACTTAAATTATCAATTATTGTAACTTCATGACCTTTTCTTTCTAATTCCAAGGCAAGGTTAGAGCCTATGAAACCTGCACCGCCGGTTACTAAGCATTTCATTTTGGTAGCTCCAACTTATTTAAATCAATTTTTCCTGATACTTCATCGCGGTATGAATCAGAATCATCATGATGTGTTGAGAATTCTATTATTTCGCTGTCTTCCAGACCTGTGAAACGATGTTTTGTATTTGGTGTTATAAGAATTGAGTGCCCAGGAATTATTATCTGTTTTTTGTTGCCTGTTTCCATCAAAACCTTGCCTCTTAATATGTAGAATGTTTCATCTTTGTTTTTGTGGTAATGCATTGAACATCTGAAACCTTTGTTTAGGATTAACTTTTTTCCACAATAATCTCTATTCACAATCCAAATCTCTTTTCCCCATTCTTTCTTTACTTCTTTATGCTGTATCATTATAGTATGAATAGTTCATACTTCTAGTATTTAAATCTTTCGTTAATGAATGTATACTGTAGGATATAAATAAACAGAAAGATATATAAAGTATGAATATATATTACTATTTCATACCCATGACCAAGCCTAAAATCGCTATAAGTCTGGATAAAAGTCTGCTTGATTTGGTAGACAGCAAGGTAGATGGTTCAATAATAAGGTCAAGAAGCCAGGCAATGGAGTTTTTTCTGAAAAAAGGATTGCAGGAACAGTCTATAAACACAGCTGTTTTGTTGATTAAAGGAGAACATCAAAAAAATCTGTTGAAGAAGTTAAAAGGAAAATCTTTGATAAAAAACCAGCTTGATTTTTTTGCAAAATACGGCATAAATAATGTTTATATTATTACCCAGCATACAAAGAATATTAATTTATTATTAAATGAGATTTCTGATGCAAAAATTAATGTTGATATTGTTGAAAAAGAGGCAAAGGGAAATGCACAGGCCTTACAAGCTATAAAGGATAAAATAAAAAACAGCTTTATAGCAATGTCAGGAGACACTTACAATAATTTTGATCTGTTAAAAATGATAAAGAAGCATCTGGAGATGGATAAATTGGCTACAATGGGATTAATGACAAGAGAAAAGATAGCGGGCTATGGCACTGCAATCTTGGATGGAGATTTTATTGCTGATTTCCAGGAAAAACCCAAGCAAAGCTCTACAAATATTGTGAATGCCGGAATTTATATCTTCAAGCCAGAAGTTTTTGAGTTGTTTGAAAATGTTAACAGCCTAGAAAAAGATTTATTTCCTAAATTAGCAAGATTAAAACAGCTGATTGGTTTTTTTACTTATGGGGAATATGAGCATTTAGAATAATCATTTCCTTTTTCTTTCCATAATCTTACCAACTATCTGCGTAACATCAGAAACCTGTATTTTTTTTACGCATGCGTTTTCCATTCCATACCTACATTCACCAACCTGACCTTTATGGACATTGATGCAGGCATTTTGAAAAGTAAGCGGCACACTACGTGCGAGGCGGGATTTTTTATAAACAGAGAAATTGTTTTTTCCAAATGGAGCAAACCTTATAGGAAGATTGCATCCAAAAAGTCCTATTGTTGAAACATGCTGCGCTGCGGAGACGTGCATTGGCCCGGAATCATTTCCAATAAATAATTTGCATAATGAAATTAAATAAAACATTTCCCTAGTGTTTATCAGACCTGCAATATTGAAAGAATTATTTTTGTTAATAATTAATTCCTGCAACTGATTGATTATTTTTTTTTCTTCTTTATTTCCAATCAAAATTATTTTTGCCCTATATTTTTTAATCAACTGATCTGCTAATTTGGCAAATCTTTCTTTTGGCCACATTCTTGATTTTGCTGACTCAGCTGCGCCAACTCCAAAGCCAACAAGAAAATCTTTTTTCCCAATATTAAATTTTTTTAATAAATTATCAATATTTTTTTTATCATTTTTTGAATAATTAAGTTTTGGCAATTTATCAATCTTTGATTTAATATTTAATGGTTTAAGAAGGTCCAGGAAAGTGTAAATAACATGCTGCTTGTCATTATAGGTTATTGTTTCAGTATATAATTTTGACCTGATGCCATGAGAATATCCAATTCTTTCTTTGCCTGTGTAAAAGGCTATTATTGCGGAAATATTTAGGTACTCTTCCATATCTATGACAAGATCATATTTTCTTAAATTTCTTAAAATAAATAATTTGATAGAAAACGGATTTAATTTCAGAACTTTTACATTGTTAATAAATTTATTTTTATAATAAACTTCCCTGTTTCTTTCAGTCACTAAAATATCTATATTGCTTTTTTTATATTGCTTTCTTAATGCTTGTATTGCAGGGAGCGTTAATATTGTCTCCCCTATGCCCCACAACTGGATGATTAATACTCTATTATATTTGTTGATTTTTTTATGCCTAAACAGCCTGTTTATGGATAGGAATAAACACAATAAGGAACCAACATATTTATCCAGAAATTTTATTGTATTGACAGATATCATTTATTTTCTTTTTAGAGCTACATTCCTAACTACTTCTTCAAGCTTTTTTTGGTTTTTTCTCATTAGAGTGTATGTGTAGAAGATAACAAATATCAGGAAAAGAAATCCAGTAATTATGAAAAAATCCAATGTCCTTGAGATACTTAATGTACCAAGTACTGGATCCAGGATTTGCGGGAATAAAGTAATGATTACAAATATGCCCCAGAATATGAACCAGAAACTATACTCTTTTATTGTGAA
Organism: uncultured Methanosarcinales archaeon; assembly: GCA_964650285.1. Taxonomy (GTDB): domain Archaea; phylum Nanobdellota; class Nanobdellia; order Woesearchaeales; family GW2011-AR4; genus JACPJP01. The sequence continues at coordinate 66,781 of CAZYSP010000005.1, forward strand.
TTCCCTTCTTTTGTATTGCAGGAATGTATAGTACATCATAAAAAATCCAAATAAAATGCCTATGATCTGAATGCCCAGTATTGTCGCCATTTTTATTTTAGCTATTTTAGTCTTATTTAAATAAATTTTTCTTTGGGCTATGCCGCAGCCGCACTGAAGTCAAAATGCTGCATCTTGATTACTTTTTGTGAAAAATTTGATAATGATACTCAGCATTTTAATTTCACATTTAGCGTGCTTTTGCCCGCCCGCCACCCCTGAATTGGCATAGCCCTTTTATATATTGTTTAATTTCCACAGCAATAAATTAAAGGCAATTTTTACCCCGTCAATTACTGTAGTGCCTTTGTACTTGTCCGAGTAAATTGTCTTTATGGGAATTTCTGTGTAAGATAATTTATATTTGCCTATCTTCGCTATCATCTCGCTTTCCATGCTGTAATCAGACGCATTCCACCTTAACTTCCTATAAGCTTTTGCGGTAAAAGCTCTATATCCGCATTGGCCATCCTTGATTTTAATGCCATATAAAAAACTTATTGTTTTGTTAAGAAACCAATTTCCAAATTTTAATATAAAAGGCATATTTTTATTCGACTTTCTGTATGCAAGCACTACATCATATTTTTTTAGTTTTTCCAGAAATTTTGGAATTTCATTTGGGTCATGCTGTGCATCAGCATCTACCACAATTAAAATATCACCTTTATTTTTTACAGCATAATCACAACCTGTTTTTAATGCAGCACCCTTCCCAAGATTTACTAAATGTCTTAAGACAATAGCTTTGCTCTTTTTTGCCATATCTCTTGTTTTATCTTTGCTGCCGTCATCAACAACCACAATCTTATCAACATATTTCTTTGTTTTGTTAACTACCTTATTGATGCGCTTTTCCTCATTATATGCAGGTATTATCGCAAATATTTTCTTTTTCATAGTTGTAAGAAGGTAAGTCCAGCACATTTAAAAATTATTGGGTATTTTGAGAACTATCTGATTCTGAGGTATTTGTTTCATTTATTGGCTCTTCAAGCTCTTTTTCTTCGTCTTTTAACTCTGGTTTTGGAGTTTCAATAATATTTTTTTCTTTGCCTTCCCAGTCAACTTTCCATACAATAATATGTCCTCCAAAAACACTTCTCTCATCGCTGAATTTTTTGAAGTGCTTTAGCCCAATGCCATCCAACATAAACAACCGGTTAAATATGGATGCGCTTATTGCTGGCTGAAATATCATAGACCTATAACTGCCTGTGCTTGTTTCCAATAAAATATCTAGATTAAGGTTGCTACTCTCTATTTCTGTTTTACTTACATCATCATGGCTTGATATAACTAACGCGTTAGGCGTCGATGCACTGTCTCCCACCCTGCTATTTGATCTTTTATCATAATAACCGATTATCACATAAGTTTCTGCGATATTATTCTCATCTATAAAAGATGATTCTAAGATTATATCTTGATTAT
>CAZYSP010000006.1:0-37885 GCA_964650285.1 uncultured Methanosarcinales archaeon
TGTACAGATTTTTACTGCCGAGGCAAATGCCTCTGGTCATAGCACTATTAATCCTGACAATTTATTTTTTGCAAAGAAAAAAATATTTGTTTTTAGGCATAACCGCTTTTGCTTTTGTTTTGCTGCACAGCAGCTTTGTATTTCAATTAATTTTAATTTTGTTATATTTTGCCTTAGAAAAAATATTCTCAAAAAAACTTGATTACAAAATAATAATCTATTCTTTGTCTGGAACAATCTTAGGTCTACTGATAAATCCTTATTTTCCTAATAATTTATCAATGCTTTTTGCCCAAATATTTAAGATCAATCTTTTGGCAAATTTATTCAATGTTGAATGGGAGCCATGGACATTTATCGAGTTCCTAAAAAATAATTTATTAGTTTTATTTTATTTTGGAATATCATCACTTATCTTAATTAAAAACAAAAAAATTACAAAAACACAATCATTTTATTTTTCATTAGTTGTATTTTTCTTTATTTATACAATTTTATCAAGGAGAATGCAGGAATACCTTGTCCCATTTTCAGTCCTGACATTTGCCTTTTTATTTGATGATTTTTCTGAAAAGTTAGACAAAAATAAATTTTTAAAAAATATTAAAATAATTAGTGTATTGCTGCTTATTATTATCGGAATTGGAAATTTTATTCTATTGAGACAAGATATAAAAAACAATGATTTCATTTATAATTATGACAATTGCGCAGAATGGATGAAAAAAAATATTCCAAAAAATTCTTTGATATTTGCAAATGCTTACGCATTTCCTTATCTGTTTTTTAAGAACTCTGATTTAAGATACACACATGGCATAGACCTTACATATTCTTACATTTATGATGCTGAAGAATTTGAAAGGTATATGAACATATTGCAGGGAACTGCAAAAGACAACACAGATTACATAGTAAAAGATTACAATCCGGATTATGTATTCTCGGGAAAAGTAAAGCAGGACATACAATTGTTTAACTACATTGTAGAGCATAAAGAAAATTACCGTGCTGTTTACGAGGATGATTGGTGCGCTGTATTAAAGGTTAAGTAGATAATGTTTTTTATTAGTTTTATTTTTAATCTTTTAATGTATTTTTTATTTATTGAAAAATTATTATTGGATTTTTATTTTTTATTGAAATAATTAATTATTGTTTTTAATGTTATTTTTATTATTGGAAAAAATTTATTATAATTTTTATTTATTTTCATCAGCAAAACCCTGCTTAAAATTGTATTAATATGCGCCAACCTAAATATTTTTTTATTATTTTTTAATTAATATTATGGATTAAATATGGACTAAACATGTATTAAAAATGGATTATATTTAATATTGCTAAAAATCAAGAATACTGCAAAAGATTTAAATATACTAAATTAAATTTTATATTAGATGCTTAGGGTTTATAAAGTTCAAAAAGGAGGTGTAAAATCTGGTTCTTTAAATGACTTGAGTAGTTCCTCAATCTGCTGGGCTGACTGCACTAACCCCACAAAAAAAGAATTAAAGGATATATCTGAAAAAGCCAAAATACCGTTAAACGAGCTGAAAAGTGTTCTGGATGAGGATGAAAGGCCTAAAGTTTCTGATGTTGAAAAATATTCTCTCATAATTGTAAGGACGCCCTGGATAAAAGATGATGACATTCTGACAACACCATTATCCATATTTATTTCAAAAGACAAGAATAATATAATTACTATTACACTAAAAGAGACTCATGCTATTCGTAAAATAAAGAAACTGATTGATACAAAAAAAATTGACTTATATAGTATGGGGATGAGTTTTTTCACTTACAAGCTTCTTGATGAGGTTTTAGATGCATATTTTTTTGTATTGGATACATTAGAGGAGAGAATAGATTTAATAGAAGACCATGTTATTGAAAAGCCCGATAAAATATCTGTCAGGAACATTTTTTCTGTAAAAAAGACACTTATCTATTTCCACAAGGCACTCACAGCTAACAGGGAAGTCATATCCTCAATAGAAAAAGAATATGTCACCAACATAGACAAGAAAAATATCAAAAGATTTAGGGCTTTATACAATGATGTAACACAGTTGATTGATACAGAAGGCACTTACAGGGATATTTTGACTGGAACATTAGATGTTTACCTAAGTTCTGTATCCAATAACCTAAACAAGGTCATGAAAACACTGACAATTGGAGCTTCTTTTATTTTGATACCAACTTTAATCTCTGGAATTTATGGAATGAACTTCCAATATGTACCGGAAATGCATACTGCTCTTGGTCAAAGATTTGGTTATTATTTTGCTTTGGGATTCATGGTACTTTCTGTAGTTGTATCTTATTTATTCTTCAAGAAAAAAGGATGGCTGTAAAATTATTCCAAAACCCTATAGAAAGCGTCAAACACTGGAGTATCAGTAGTTATCTGAAAAAAATGTATTCCTAATTTATTGCATGTCTCTTCTATTTTTGCCGAATGCTCATCAAGCGTCTGCTGGTAGTCTACCCTCAATCTTGGGCTTATGTATGTCCTCAGTTTATTTTGCGTCTCGCTGTCAATCAGCTTGAAATCACCGCTGTACTTTAAGTCCTTTTCAATAGGATCCAGAACCTGTATGACTTTTATTTCATGGTCTCCCAAAGTATACAAGGCTTCTGTAACCTCTTTAATATCCATTAGAAAATCAGACACCAGTACAAGCAATGACCTGCTGCCTATAACTTTTTTATATTGCATCATTGCGTCCAATAATTTAGAATGGCCTTTTGTTTTTATTCCATTCAGATGAAAAACCATGCTTGCTAATTGAGACATTCCTCGTCGAGGCTGGAATACATCAAGCCCTTCACCAAATGTAGAAAACTGGAATTTCTCATTATTCCTCATAGCCAAGTAACCAAAACCAACCCCTATCATAGCGGCATAATCAAACTTGCTTATTGGCTTCCCAAAACCCATTGATGCGCTGGAATCCATAATGATATGTGCAGTTAAGTTCCTTTCTTCCTCAAAAGTCTTTATGTACAAATCATCTGTTCTTGCAAACACCTTCCAGTCAATGAGCCTTATATCCTCTCCTGGAGAATAAATCCTATGATCCTTAAATGTCAAACCTCGCCCAGTTGCAATAGATTTTCTTGGCCCGACGTAATTGGATGTAACCCTTTTCTTAACAACAAGATGAAACCTGTCCAGCTGGTCAAGAAAATCAGTGTTAATCATTTTTTAATTGCTACTTAACTTTATCCAAAATATGCTTAATGGCATCATCAGTTGTCATTCCTTTTCTCTCTGCCTCAAAATTTAAAATTACGCGATGCCTCAAGATAGGATATGCCATCTCATTGATGTCCTCACTGCTTACATGATTCCTGCCCCTGATTAATGCACGCGCTTTTGACGCTAACAATATTCCAATAGATGCTCTTGGAGAAGCTCCATAATTAATAACATCCTTGTTCGTTCTCGTTGCAGCTATTATTTTTATAGCCCTGGTTTTTATGTCATTTGCAATAGGAACTTGTCTTGTTAATGTTTGTAAACTAAGCAAATGGTTTTTGTTGAGTAAAGTTTTCAACTTAGGTTCTCTTAAGACAGAAGCATACTTATCTGTAATTTCTTTCTCTTCTTCAAAAGAAGGATAGCCTACTTTTATTTTTAACAAAAACCTGTCTGCCTGTGCTTCTGGCAATGGATATGTACCTTCCTGTTCAATTGGATTTTGTGTGGCTAAAACAAAGAAAGGCAAATCAAGTTTAAATGTATTGTTGCCAACAGTAACCTGTTTCTCCTGCATTGCCTCAAGCAAAGCGCTTTGTGTTTTGGGTGTTGCCCTGTTGATTTCATCTGCCAATACAATATTAGCAAAAATAGGACCTGGCTGGAACTTAAAAGTTCTTTTGCCGGAAGTCTCCTCTATTATATATGTCCCTGTTATGTCAGAAGGCATTAAATCAGGTGTACTTTGTATCCTGCTGAACTTAAGGTTCATTAAATCTGCCAGTGTCCTTACAGCTAATGTCTTTGCCAGGCCTGGATATCCTTCCAGCAATGCATTTGCATCGCATAAATTAGCTATCAGAATCTGCTCAACAACATCAGTCTGCCCGACAACAACCTTTCCAATTTCTTTAAAGACAGCATCAAAAATATGCTTATAGTTTTTCATAATAGTACACCTCTTTTTTAATAGTATTTAATATTTTTTATTATTTAATCTTAAAAAAGCTTCTTCAACTTCTTGACTATTCCAACCAGCTTTAATTAAAGCATTTCTTATCTGCTCTTTGCTGTAACCTCTTTTTAAATTAGTTGTTATATATTTTCTTAGTTCTGATAATATTTCTTCCCTATGGGTTTTATTTAAATTTTTTTGATCTTTTAGTCTGCTGAATTCAATATAGCCATGAAATTTATGATACTTCAATTAAAAGAAACCCCAAAATTATATATAGGTCAAAAAAAGATATGAAATATAATTTTAGGGACCCCTCTAATTAAACAGTAAAACAAAAACTTAGCTTGTCCACTAATTCCTTTTTCTTCTTCTTTGATACATTCTCAAAGTTCATTATCTTTTCTTCCTCTTCCGTTAGTTCTTCTTCTTTGTTTTTCATTTTCTCCTCCACTATCACTACTACTTTCTTACCTATAAACTTTTTGTAAAACTTGATAACAGCTCCATTACCTGATTTTACAACACTGCTGCAATAAACTCCATCTGGCTCAACTTCTATGATGTCATTTATCACTATCTTTACTGGTTTTTTTCTGCTCATTTTATTACCTCCAGGTTAGATTACCAACCTAATACTTTAAACTGTTTCTCTGTTTTTTGTGGTTTTGGGGTTGCCTGGATTAACTCATGGGTTTGCTGCATCTTGCTCATAGCATCTAAGGTTATTTTCAAACATTTACCCACCAGCAAGCTTATCAAAATACTTCTTGACCAGCTCCTGCTGCTCTTCTGGGATTTTTTCCTCAAAAGCTGAGGACTGCTCGACATTAACTTCACTTGGAAAAATCTCATTAAATTGTTTCTGATCAATATCCCCTTCTTCACGCACATTAACCTCATAATTTACAGGTTTTATCTTTATATCAATCTGTTCATCGCCTAACACAGCTAGCTTGCTCTCTCCATAAATATCTTCACTCTCATTAATTTCTCCAAGAGGCATATTGTCTGCGCGCCTTGGATTAAGATTTTCCAGCATATCCGGAACATTGCTGAGGAACTTGTTTAAATCGACAATGTAAAGATTAAGTGTTGTTGCAAGAACAATTGCAAAAGACAGGAAAATTGCAGTAAAAATTTTGTAAGACACTCTTCTTGTCTGAATAAAAGAGCTTAATCCCACGTGCTTTAAATCATGCACAACTTCTTCTTTCAGCTCGTTGACAACAGGATTTTCTTTGTTAACATTGTCTGCAGCAGTCCTTAGTTTTTCCTTAAGAGGCTCGTATTTGCCCTCTACAATTTTTCTTTTGTCCCTTTTGGAATTTGCATACAACATCATCGCAAAATAAATTGCTGCAGGTATTAAAGCCAATATGGGATAAAGGTTTACTAATGACAGCAAAAAATAAACAGCTAGGAAAAATATTACTGCATTTAATATACTCTCAAAAATAATCAAAAAGTTCAGTGTCTTGTTGATTTCCTTAATTACTTTAATGAAGTTTTTCATCTTCTAAATTTGTCCCGTAATGTTTTTTTATGAAAATAAATATTTAATCACACTCCGAATCAGATTCTCCTTCTGCTAACTTACCACATAACCTAGCAATATCATCTTTCAGATTGTTAACACGTGATTTTAATGAACTTATTTCACTATTAGCAGCAACTAAACTTGTTTGCACTTGTGATAATAAGTTTTTAGTTAGATCCAACTCTGACTTTTTTTCTGCCAACTGGACTTTTGTGCTGGTGATCTCTGAGTGCAAAACTATATTCTCATCACTGACTTCTTTGTATCTTTCATCCAGGGTTTGTTTGTCCTGCTCTGCCTTTACCCTTAAGCTGTATGTTTCATTTAACTCCTGCCTTTTGACTCCCAGCTCCGTTGTTACTTGGCTTAACTGCTCTAATTTCTCTTTGTATTCCAATGAAACATCCTTAAATGCATTCTGGTAATAAACACTAAAGCCGCTAAACAAAAGTATAGATACAACTATCAAAATCAGCAATCCAATATTTACATCCCTTTTCATAAATGCCATTTCAACCTACCTCGTTTTTTGTTTGAATTTCACCTATAGCTTTTATTCTCCCACAGCCTCCTTAAACCTATTTCCCCTAAAAACAAAATTAACGCAATAACCAAAAATGGCCATTTAAATTCTGTTGTGTCTATCTTTTTCCTTTTTGATTTCTCTTTTACAAATTCCAATATGCTGTCAATATCATCCTTGTCAAAAACCTTGCCTTGTGTCTGCTCAACAAGCTCTATAAACTCCTGGTTGACTCCTAAATCTTTAAACTCATCCTTATAGTTGACAGCAACATCAGCCCCCAGAAAATTGTAATATCCTGTTCTTTCTGGATTGAATTTTGCACTGTAGAAGTTAACATCAGATTTTGCAAAATTAAGTTTTTCATGCTGCGGCAAAGTATCTGAAACCACATTCACAAACATAGTTCCATCAAGTGATGTATCTTTAATGCTGACATCAAAATTCTTTTTTCTTGCCAAATCACCTATAACCCAATTTATTGTTTTTGTCAAAATTTTTGAGTTTTCATTGCTTAAAAACTCTCCAGCCCATTTGCTCCCGTCATCAGTTGCAAAGCTGACAACCCTTCCCAGGCCAAAGCGCCATGCAACCATTATTGGAATATTTTTGTTTGTTGTAATCAGCATTCTCGAAGCTGGTTTTGGTATGACATAATTATAGCCGCTTACAACGACATCTAATGTCTGGTTAAATGTTATGAAATGTGTTGTATCCAATAAAACCAGTTTGTTAAGATAGTCAGTATCATCTTTGCTTCCCGGCTCCCCAAAAATTATCTTTAATTTATTTGAAGCATCAACAGGAAAATAGATACCCTCTCCCAAAGTTGCAACATGGGTAAGAAAATCATCGTTTCTTCTGTCTCCTACTCCGGCAACATAAACCTTCATGCCCCGTGCAGCTGCCTGTCTTGCACTTTCAAGGGTGTTATCCATTAGCTTATTGTAGGTTGTCTTTCCATCTGTAATCAGTATTATGTTCTTGCCTCCGGAAACAGACCTAAGCATTTTGTTTGCAGCATCTATGCCCAGATTAAAAAAAGACTGTCCGTCAAAAACCAGCCTGGAAATCTTATCTACTACCTCTTCTTTATGCTCGCTTAAAGGCTTTATGTCAGCAACCTTGTAAGGTACTGTATTGAATGCTATTACCCCTACATTATTTTTCTTATCAAGGCTGTCTATAATGCTTACTGCCTGTGCTTTTTCAATATTGACATACTCAGCTGTTCCATGCGAGATATCAATAACAATAACAATATACACATCGCTTTTTTCTGACTCCTCACCCGCTCCTGTTTTAATAGGCAGCAAGGTCTCTATAAAAGTCCCTTTATATGCACCCCGGTCATAAGAGTTCTCACCTCCAATAACAAACAAACCGTTACCATCAGAAACATAATCGCTTAAGGAACTCATATATGGCAAAAATTTATTTGCCGAAATATCATTTAAAATAACTGCCATATAGCTACTTAAGTCATTTGGCACAGTGCTTACAGTTGTTAAGTCATAAATTTCTTCCAGCTCACTTATCAGAGCTGAGCTTTTTTCTGAAACAAATAAAACCCTCGGCCTTGGAACAACTTTAACTGTCTTATAATATTTATTATTCTGCTTAAAATAATCTTCACTGCCGACATCCAGAAGCTCAGCAGTGATCTTATGGTAGCCATCTGAAAGTTTTTTATTAAAGGTAAATGCATTGCTTTCATCACCGGTTCTTGCAATCACAATCTCATCATCAAACTTGACTTCTAAAGTATAAGGTACATTTTCTCCAACATTATCTACAGTGACAACAAAATCCTCCCGTGTATCCCTTATAGCTTCACTTGGTCCTGTGATTTCTACACCAACATCACTTCTTACAGGCTCCATGCTTACCGTACTTACAGTTGCATTTAACGAAGATGCCAACAGCATTGTATCTCCCAGAAGCCTTCCATCATTATTATTTCCATCAGTTATAACCAGAACATTCTCATCTCTCTCTATATTGTTTAAAATTCCATCCCCTATTGCAGATGTATCACCAACCGCAATGTGCCTTATAGACACAGGGATCTTGTTCTTTAATTTACCAGCCAGTTCTTTTTCAATACCGCTTTCAAATAAATTAAGGGATGTTGAATTATCCACTAAAATAGTAATTCTTGGATTGCCTTTTACAGTTCTTGTTTCCAATAAAAACGGACTTGCAATACTAATAAGCACTAATGCAATAATCGAGGCTCTTATTAAAAAGAAGATAGTTCTCTGGTCCTTTTTCTCTCTTACATAGCTTGCCTGCTCGGATTTGTTAAAAAAATTTATGAAATTTCTTTTTATTACAAAATACAGCACTATTATCACAGGTATAATCAGCAGAGCCATGTAAGAATACCTTAAACAAAACTTAGATATGCAGAATACACTGCTCAAATCCGGAAAAATGAACGCTATTATATATCACCTCTTCTTTTTAGATAAAATATTTCAAAACATAAAAGCAAAAATACCCCTATCAGGATTAAAACACTTAAGCTGAGATTTTTTTCAACACCCTGCTCTTTTAGGACCTCTGCACTCTCACTTTTTTCTTTCAGAACACTTTCTTTTGTAACCTCGCTTTCCTTTTCATCAAGAAGATTGACTGCAAACTTTTTGTCATTTAATTCATAAATTCCTACCTCATCATATATAACTCTTGATGTCCTAAAAGATGATGATGGTGTTTTTACACGCTGCTGGTTTATGGTAACAATCTTTCCTGTTTTCACATTAAAATCCCTTATGTCCTCTGTCTCTGCCATAAAATTAACCAGTGAATTCCAGAAAATTGGGTAAGCTGGTAATGTCCTGAAGTCGCTTGCCTCGTCAATAATTCCGTAGTAGAAAATCTTCCCCTTGAAATGCTCCTTAACTGCCAGGATAGGTATTTCTGATATAGAAGCAATAACATGTATATCTTTGTCAGGGCCTGCATCAAAATATTGTGAGACAGTTGAAAAGCAGATATCATTCTCAAACTGCTTTGTCATTTCATTTATCGCATCAACACATACCCTTTTTGTATCCTGAAACAAAGTTTTTAAATTGACAATATCAAGATCAATCATATTGAATTTATTCAAATCAGCCTGCGCAGTAATTATTAATTTCCCCCCGTTCTTGGCATAGCTTGATAAATCCTGGAAAGTTCCCGGCAGAATTCCTTTCTTTATGCCAACTTTACCTATTTGGTGCACAATAACAACATCATGCTTCTGGAAAACCTGCAAAGTTGTTGCTCCTTCCAGCCTACTGCCATCAGTATTTATTGAAAACACAGGAGGATTAACAACATTAAGCCCTATGTCCCTTGAGGCCAACAATGCATTTTCCAGATTGGTTTTGTGTCTATTTGTTATTAACAAGACGCTTACTCTTTTCTTCAACGGAGCGCTTATGTAAGCAACATTGTCCACATCCAAATCATCCTCTGGCTTGAGCTCAATTCTGCTTACGCCTGCAGGAGTATCATCAAACATAAAAGTTTCGACAGAATTTGGCAGCACCTCAATATCTTCGGATTCTGCTATTACATTTTTGTCTTTTATCAATTTAAGATTTATCTTTTTTCTTACACTATTGAAGTTTTTAACAAAAACCTTTATGCTGTGTTTTCTAACATCCATGCTTATAATTCCTGCATTCTCTGCATTATTTGACACATCCTCAAAATTTACAATGATTTCTTCTGAGATTATTGCCTTCTTGACTGCAAGTAAATCAGGACCATCAATGTTATTAAAGTCACTTATAACAACAATCCTTCCAGGCCTGTCCTGCAGCATGTCTTTAGCCAATAACATTGAATCTCCCAAGTTGGTTGTAGTTGCTTTTGGCTGCAAGTTATCCAAAATAGCAGAAGCTGTCTCGCTGTTCTCATCCTCCAATACAATTAGTGGTACATTCTCTGCGAGTATTATGCTGTTTTTCCCGCTAAGTGCTTTTTTTGCTTCCCTGATTGCTTTGTCAAACCTCATTAAACCCCCTTCTTCCGCCTGCATTGACGCGCTTACATCCAAAACTAATATTGTGTTCTCCAAAGAAACGTCATAGGGTATTTTCACAAAAGGCTCTGCTATTGCTATGGATAAACCTATCAAAGCCAATAACTGTATAAAAAACAGCAAGTTTGTTAAAAATTTCCTTAAAAAATCAGACTGCCTTGATGTTTTTTTGTTCTGCAGTATAAACATTAAAGATGGTATTATCCTGTCCTGAGGCCTTGGCTTTCTCAAGTACAAAATTATGAAAGGTATTAAGCTTGCTAATGCCAATAATCCTGCAGTGTTTGCAAATCCCATACTAACCTCTTTTTTTGTTTTTCTTTCCCTTTATGATTGCAGCCAAATCCTCAGTGCTTACCAACTCTTTTACAACAATTAGATGATCGTCTACAAGATACCAGTAAACCTCGCTGTTTAAGTCCAGCTTTAACTCTTCCCTTGCCTCAAAAGGCAGCGTTACCTGCCCTTGCTTCGTTATTTTCGCCTTCCCAATAAACTTAACTGCCATCTTAGATTATTAATATTAATAAAAATAACAAAATTATGAGTATTATTAGAATTAATATTTATAAAGGTTTCGAAAATCAAAGATTTTCGAAGCCCAAGAAATCTTTGATTTCTGCTGGTTTCGGAATTTGAAAAATTCCGAAGCCCAGAAAATTTTTAATTTTCGCTGGTTGTGGTTTTTGTTAAATACTCCCTATTCCGAACAAAATCTTTTTATACTCACTCTCAACTTTCTACTCTTATGCCAAAAATAAAAATAACATTGCCGGATGGCAGCTCAAAGAGTTATGATAAAGGCGTAACTGGTGTTGAAATAGCTAAAAGCATAGGTCCAAGATTAGCCCAGGATGCCCTGGCACTTGAAGTGGATGGAAAATTAGTTGACCTCTCTGCAAAGATAAATAATAATGCAAAAATAAAAATAATAACCTTTAAGGACAAAGAAGGTATTGGAATATTTCGTCATTCTACTGCACATGTATTAGCCCAGGCTGTTACTGAGCTGTTTCCTAAAGCCAAACCGACAATAGGCCCTGTAGTTGAAGAAGGATTCTATTATGATTTTGATATTGACCACCATTTTACCCCGGAAGATGTAAGCAAAATAGAAAAAAAGATGCAGGAGATTATAGATAAAAACCTTAAATTTCAAAAAATAAAATTAAGCTTAACAGAAGCAAAAAAGGCTTTCAAAAATAACAAATATAAGATAGAATTAATTGAAGAATTTAATGAGCCTTCAAGTGCATACAAACAGGGAAATTTTGTTGATTTATGCCGCGGTCCACATGTACCGAGCACTGGAAAACTCAAAGCATTCAAAATAATCAAAATAGCAGGCGCTTATTGGCGCGGAGATGCAAAAAACAAGCAATTACAAAGAATATATGGAATTTCTTTTCCGGAAAAAAAACAGTTAAAAAATTATTTACAAATATTAGAACAAGCAGAAAAACGTGACCACAGAAAGCTAGGCAAGCAGCTTGACTTATTTTCATTACATGAGGAAGGCCCTGGATTTATTTTTTTCCATCCAAAAGGCGTTGTAATTATTAACATCCTAAAAGATTTTCTGAGAAAAGAACTTGATAAATTGGGCTACAAAGAAATAATGACTCCATTAATTTTAAGCAGAAAGTTATGGGAACAATCAGGTCATTGGGACCATTACAAAGAAAACATGTACTTTACAAAAGTTGATGAAAAAGACTTTGCAGTAAAGCCAATGAACTGTCCAGGAACTATTTTGATTTATAAAGAAAAGCTGCCAAGTTATAGGGATTTACCAATAAAGCTCTCAGAGTTAGGTTTAGTACATAGGCATGAACTCTCAGGAGTTTTAGCTGGTTTGTTCAGGGTAAGGGCCTTTACCCAGGATGATGCCCACATATTCTGCACTCCTGCTCAAGTAGAAAAAGAGGTTTTGCAACTAATTGATTTGACTGATTTCGTCTATAAAACTTTTAACTTCACTTACCATATTGAACTTTCAACAAGGCCTGAAAAGTTTTCAGGGAAAAAAGAAAACTGGGACAAGGCAGAAAAAGCTTTGGCAGACGCATTAAACAAAAGAAAAATAAAATATAAGATAAATCCAGGTGATGGCGCTTTCTACGGCCCTAAAATTGATTATCATATCAAAGATTGTCTTGGAAGAACATGGCAATGCGCAACAATACAAGTTGATTTTTCGATGCCGGAAAAATTTAATTTAAAATATATAGCAAAAGACGGCAATAAGCACATTCCAGTAATGATCCACAGGACAATTTACGGCTCCATGGAAAGATTTTTGGGAATATTAATTGAGCATTATGCAGGTAAATTTCCACTATGGCTAGCACCCATACAGGCAAGAATCTTAACTGTTGCTGACAGGTTTAGTTTGTACGCAAAAAAAATAAAAGAGGAATTAGAGAAAAACAATATAAGAGTTGAGCTGGATGTAAGGACAGAATCTGTTGGTTATAAAGTAAGGGAAGCACAATCACAAAAAATTCCGCTAATAATCAATGTTGGAGAAAAAGAAGAGAAAAACAATACTGTTGCAGTAAGGACTTTAGACAATAAATTACATTTCAATGTAAAAATTAAGGATTTGATTAAAAAAATTAAAGATAACGTTGAGAAGAAGAAAGAAAAATTTCTATTATAATAAAATAAAAATTTATTTTACATAATAAACTAGTTGTATATTGGCAGTTACTGTTACATCCTTAGGCATTACTGTAGCAGCTTCTTCAACTGCTTCTGCGCCAACTACATTCTCCATAGCATACATATAAGGGGCATATCTAAAGCTTGACTCTGAAACGGTTTTTATCTTTCCAAGGCTTACTCCTAAACTTTCTGCAATAGTCTCTGCTTTTGCTTTTGCACTTTTAGTTGCTTCTGCTAAAGCTTGTTTTTTGTATTTTTGCTCTTCTTCCTCGCTTAATTGGAATTGGATATTGTTTATTTCGTTAGCTCCATTATTAATACAAACATCAACAATTTCTCCAACCTTACCTAGCTCTTCTGTTTTGATTTTTAATGTCTGGGATGCTCTCCATCCTACTATCTTAGATCCTTCATCTTTTGTCCATGTTCTCTGTTCACGTAAATTTAATCTTTCTGTCTCAATATTCTCATAACCTTTTTTCTTTAAACTATCAACAATTGCATTTATAACCCTATTTGCTTCATTTTGTGCTTCTTCAGCAGTATCTTTTACAATTGAAATACCTGCCCGCACCTCAGCTTCATCAGGTTCAACAGTAATCTCTGCATCACCTGAAACTTCTATTGTATTCTCTTGAGCTTGCTGGCATCCTGTTAAAGCAATTAAACCAATAATTAAGAATCCAATTATCATGTATTTTATTTTCATTTATACCCTCTGCTATTGGATAAAAAAGCATTTATATATATAGTTTTCTAAAGCTTTGAATCAAGTTGAAGTTATAAAACAATTAACTTTATAAAACTAAATCTATAACTGTACTACTATGGTCTTAGACAAATTAGGAAGTTCATTAAAGAATACATTACAAAAAATAGCAAAAAGCATGTTTGTAGATGATAAGCTAATAAACGAGTTAATTAAAGATATTCAACGCGCTTTATTACAATCAGATGTTAATGTGCAGCTTGTCTTTGATTTAACAAACAAGATTAAGGAAAGAATAAAAAGCGAAGAAACACCTTCTGGGCTGACAAAAAAAGAGCATTTAATTAACATTGTCTACGAAGAACTTGTTGATTTCCTGGGAAAAGAGCAGCAAAAAATAGAAATTAAGGGAAAGCCTTTCAAAATAATGCTTGTTGGTTTATTTGGCTCTGGAAAAACAACTACTGCAGGAAAGCTTGCAAGCTATTTTACAAAAAGAGGGAATAAAGTTGCTTTGCTTGGTTTAGATACACACAGGCCAGCTGCAATGGAGCAAATTGCACAAGTAGCAAAACAGGCTAAAGTTCCATATTTTTTAAATAAAAAAGAAAAAAAACCATTAAACATTTGGAATGAATTTAAAGATGAATATAAAAAATATGATATATTAATTATTGATACTTCTGGCAGGGATGCCTTATCCAAAGATCTAATAGAAGAGATAGAATTATTAACTGGAAAAATAAAGCCTGATGAAAACCTATTGGTTATTTCTGCAGATATTGGCCAAGCAGCTCAAAAACAGGCTGAGCAATTCAACAAAAGCTGTAACATTTCTGGAGTTATTGTTTCTAAAATGGACGGCACTGCAAAAGGCGGTGGTGCTCTAACAGCATGTGCAGTCTCAAAAGCTCCAATCAAATTTATTGGTGTTGGTGAAAAAATTTCTGATTTAGAGCACTTCAACCCAAAAGGTTTTGTAGGTCGCTTATTAGGAATGGGAGATTTAGAAGCATTACTAGAGAAGGCAAAAGAAGCAATAAAAGTAGAGGATGCAGAAGATTTAGGAAAGAAATTCCTGAAAGGGGAATTTAACCTTATAGATTTGTATGAGCAGATGTCAGCAATGAAAAAAATGGGCTCATTAAAAAAGATTGTTGAGATGGTACCTGGTTTCTCTTCTTTACAATTACCAAAGGAAATGCTTGATGTGCAGGAAAGCAAGCTGGAAAAATGGAAAATAGTAATGCAGAGCATGACTAAAAAGGAATTGGAAAATCCAGATATAATAACAGCAGAAAGAATTGACAGGATAAGTAAGGGTTCAGGAATTCCAACAAGCACAATAAGGGAATTAATAAAACAGTATCGGCAAAGCAAAAAAGTTGTAAAGATGTTCAAGGGCAACAAAATGGATATGCAAAAGATGATGAAAAAGTTTGGTGGAAAACTTCCTGGTAATTTTAAGATTTAATTCCAGAATAGATTTACAATGTCTTCCCCTCAACAATCTCGCCATAACCTATAAGCCTGAATCTGTTGCCTATCCTT
Organism: uncultured Methanosarcinales archaeon; assembly: GCA_964650285.1. Lineage (GTDB taxonomy): Archaea > Nanobdellota > Nanobdellia > Woesearchaeales > GW2011-AR4 > JACPJP01. The sequence continues at coordinate 15,196 of CAZYSP010000006.1, forward strand.
CTTGAGATTGTAACTTTAGAATTTATTTCTGTGCAAACTGCTATTTTTAGCTTACATGTAACATTTTTTTTCTTAAGACCATTCACTATGCCTACTGTAGCTGCAGAATTCACATTCAGCATTAAAGCCTCACTCATCTTTATTGGCTCGACACTAAGCTCCTCTTGTGTCCCTACAACCCTTTCCAGAAGATGAGGTGTAAGTGTTATTTCATATAATACATCTGGCAATTTTCCTAGCAGACTGACAAGTGAGCCTGATAAAGAATCTGATTTTACAATCGAAGGGTCTAAAGAAGTGAGTATTCCTGAAGTTCCGCCTGGAGAAATTTCCTTTACAGACATGCCTCCATATTTTAAATCAACAATACTGGTTTTTATAGGCTTCCACACTTCCTTATTTTTTTCCATTACCTTTCTGCCAGGCCTTATTTCTATTTCCTGCCCTGTTTTTAATACACCCTGCTTCATGCTGCCTCCAAGAACACCACCTATCATGTCTTTTGGCAAGGTACCAGGCCTGTTAATGTCAAAGCTTCTTGCAACAAGCATAATAGGGTCTTTGCTTTTATCTCTTTTTGGAGTAGGTATATTCTCTTCAATAGCTTTTATTAGGTTGCTTAGACCTGCATTATGCTGCGCAGATAAGGGCATTATTGAAGCATTTTCATAGCTTGTCCCTTTCAAAAAATCTTTAATCTGACTATAATTCTTTTCAGCTGTTTTTTCATCCACAAGGTCAATTTTGTTTTGAACAATTACAATGTTTTTTATTCCTATTATTTGTAGTGCCATTAGATGCTCTCTTGTCTGTGGTTGAGGACAATCCTCATTAGCAGCTATAAGCAACAAGGCTCCATCCATTATTGTTGCTCCTGAAAGCATAGTAGCCATTAAACTTTCATGCCCTGGAGCATCAACAAAGCTTACTTTTCTGAGAACCTTTGCTTTTGATTTGTCTTTTGGCTTGGTAGTATAATTACCTCCTTCTTTATAGAAAACAGCATCTGCATATCCCAATCTTATTGTAATGCCCCTCTTTATTTCCTCAGAATGAGTGTCTGTCCATACTCCTGACAAGGCTTCCAGTAAAGTTGTTTTTCCATGATCAACATGTCCCACCATGCCTATATTAAGCTCTGGCTGTAAAACTTTTTCTTTTGTTGTTTTTTTGGTTCTTGGCATGTTTTATTTTGATTAATTTTTATTATATTTTTATTGATTTTTTCTTTATTGTTTTGTTTCTTTTTGTTCTGCTTTTTCTTGTAACACTTCTTTTTTAGGCTCTTCCTTTTTGACATCTTTAAGAAGATCTGCTGCTGTTTCTTCTTTACCTCCAGCAAATTTTTTTGTTTTTTCAACCATTACCTTGACTTTTTTGTCAACATCTTCCTCTGTTTTTTCTTTTTTGGTTTCTTCTGGTTTTACTTCTTTTTGTTCAGGTTTCTGTTCTTGTTTTTCTTTCTTTACCTCTGGTTTCTTTTCTTCCTTTGCCTCTTTCTTTGGCTGCTCTTTTACCTCTTCTTTTTGTTCTCCTTCTTTTTTGCCAAACATATCAGGAAGCTTTTTTGTTCCTTCTTTAAGCACTTTAAGGTTTATTGTAGCAATACTTTCATTGATTTTATGGCCGCAAACTGTTTTTCTTTTCCTCATTCCCTTTAAGCCACCTCTGAATCCAGTGCCCTTGTATATAGCTATTTTCTTTCTTATGCCCAGGATACCATGTCTCATTGGAAACCCGCAGTAATCTGTGCCTCCTGTTATCTGGAACTCATAGCCATCAATGCCAATCTTGCTCCCTTCTACTTTTTCCCCTATATTAAGTCCCATAAAAGATACTGCTTGCTGATCTTTAACTTCTGTCTTATAGCCTTTTCCACTTTTAGTATCTGCAATGTTAATTTTAAAGCTTGCCATAGTATTTTCCTCCATATTCTAATTTATTCTAAAAAAGAATACTAATCGGAATAATGCCTTATTTAAAAAGTTTATTGATTATTCTCTCTTAGAACTAAAAGAAACAAATGCACTCGGATACATCTTATTTGGCAGACAGCTACCTACCTTATTCTTATTTCCAAAAAAAGGATATTGTTGGCATGTTTTAGGCCTGTTTTTGTATATCCTGCATAAGTATTTCCCATCTTTACTTTTTTTGATAAAAACACATTTGTTTTTATCTCTCTTTAGAACAAACTTATTTCTATAAAGCAAATCCCTTTCAAGAAAATCCTCTTCTTTATAGCCGAGTTTTCTTATCCTTTCAATATCTGCCTTGCTTACCCTTATAGTTAACTTTTTGCAGCACTGCCCACAGTATCTATCACATTGGAAGTTTTCTTTTGTAAGCATATACTTATAATTTATTTCAGAACTATAAAAATATATTGAAATACTGGCTTTGGCTATAAGCCTCTAAGTTATCCATAAACTGAAGATAGATTAAATTTATAAATAATTGGATACTTTCAAGTTGTAATATAATGTGTTTAACTATGACCTCTACACTTCGATCATTAATAGATGAAGAATCTTCCCAACATGCAATTAATAAATTTTCGGATGACACAATAGTTTATATTCTATCTAATATTTTAATAGAAGAGAATAAGCAAGCATTGATAACATTAAAAGAAGAAAAACATTACGAAAGGTTTGTGAATGGGAGTATTAACAGCACTTTAAGAAATATTGGATACCGTAGATTGTGCCAAAGAGTATTAACAGAACAACAACATTACGAAAGGTTTGTGAATGGGAGTATAAATCGTATTTTAAACAATCTTAAATACTGTATAGTTTACCAACAGGAACAAGAAAAGGAATTCACGGATGAAGATTTTGCTGAGAAATTTGTACATTCTGAAACCGAGAAAGCTATGGGGGACCTAAAGTATAGCTTATCTGGTAGAAAAGCAAAACGTGGGTACGAAAGGCGCAAGGAAGAGAAAATGTGCTTCAGATAAAAAAGGGAGCTAAAGACCAATTTAATCATCAACCAAAAAACATACTATAAACAAACTCATCCTTATTTTTGTAATAATGCTCTTTTAATGTTGTCTCATGCTTAAATCCGAGCTTTTCATAGAATCTATGAGCTCTTTTATTATCTGCATGCGTTAATAAGTATAGTTTTCTTAATTTTTGGTTATGCTTTTTATAATATGATTTTGCATCTTTAATTAAAGCATTGAATAGTTTTTTTGCAACACCCTTTCCCCCGTATTCCGGCAAAACTGCAATTCTGTCTAGCTCGCATAATTGATGCTTTGGCAATCCATGAACAATCCATGTTACAATACCTATTATTTTGTTATTATCAGCAACAATATAATTAAAATGTTTTTTTGTTTCACCTTTAAAAACATTTATTCCTTCTTTTAAGTCTTTAATATTGTAACTTTCAACCAAAACTTTAGCTACTCCTTTTGCATCTTTTAATTTAGCTTTTCTGAATTTCATCGTGTTATATACTCTTGCCTTCTCATCTTAGCAATTAATCTTTCCAAAGCATCTATTTTGCTCATCAGCTCAAGCTTTTCCTTGTCTGCTTCCTGGATTTTATTTGCAAACCTTGTAAGTTCAAAGTCTTCTTTCTTTATATTCCTGCTTATTTCTGTAAATTTATCTATTTCTTCGCTTAGGTTGTTTACTTTCTCTGTAATCTTATTTATATTTTCTTTAAGCTCATTGTAGCTTTCTGAATCATTTTTTAATTTATCAATTTGTATTTTAAGCTCCTTATCAAGCTCTTCCTCGAATTTCTCAGTTAGTTTTTTCTGTATCTCTGTTTTTAACAATTTAAACTGGAAAAGCTCTTTTTCAAAATCCTGCCTTGTGCTTTTCATTATGTTAATGTTTTCATCAAAATTCTTGAAAAATTCATTATTTTTGTTATCGATGTTATTTATATTATCATTGATATGTTGTTTTAATGCCTCTATTTCATTTTTTAATTCATTGACAGAATTTGAAGTATAGTTTATATTGTTCTTTATCACATCAATCTGCTCTTTTACTGCCATTAGGTCTTTTATTTTCTGTAGCATTTTTTATGAAATCATGAAAATCGAAGATTTTCAGGACACCAAAAATCTTTGATTTTTGCGTGTAAAAAATGACAGGAAAGCGATAGTTTATAGTCTGTTGCTTTCCGCTTCATTTTATCCCTCTTAAGTATTCTTTTAGTTTTTCAACCGCTATTCTCCTGAATTTTTTAATATTTTCGCAATTTTCTGTTTCTCCGTAAGTTTTATTGCTTCCTTCTGCAATAAAAATAGGATCATGACCAAAACCATAGCTTCCTTTTATTTCTTCTGAAACACTGCCTTTTTCCTCTCCTAAAAAGCTTACTGGTTCTTTATTTGGCTCACAATAACCAACTGCAGATCTATAATGACAATTTCTTTCATCTACATTTTCCATTAATTTCAAAATCCCCTTTAACCCAATTCTCTTATGTATATAAGAAGAACAAGTCCCAGGAAAATCATTTAACACTTTTATGAACAAACCAGAATCCTCAACAACAACTGGTTTTTTTAATTTGTTTGCAAGAGTTTTCGCAGCATCTTTTGCAATCTCTTCTGGGTTATCACTTCTTAACTCATTATATTCCATAGAAATATGATTAACCTTAACCTCGTCACCCAGAATAATTTTGAATTCTTTTACTTTGCCAGGATTTGAAGTAACTAAATTTATTTCCATAAGAAAAAGGGATTGTTTGGTAGTATTTAAATGTGATTGACCCTAAAAGCTAGCATTTTAATTGAAAAAAATTATAAACTCCAATCAGATTATACTATTTTAAGATGTTTTGGAAAAAAGGTAAAGATATTAAAAAGACAGTAGAATTTCTGGAAAAACTCGCAGAAGAATCAGAATTGTATACACTGGAAGCCACTATGGCGGCAACTAATATAAAAAAATTAGTATTTAGAGAAGAATCAGACCTAGGGAAAAAAAATTACGAACATTATGGGCTTATTGAGGAAAGTATCCACAAAAACGCTATTATACTAAAAAAGGCTTTAGATAAGATAAATCACTTTGTGAATATTCTTCCACAAGGGACAGAGCTTCCTATCATAAAGAAAGAAAGAGAGTTAATAGATGATCTTTTGTTAAAAGCAAATGTATTAATTACTTCATGTCAAAGCGGTAAACAACTTGGCATAGTTGAATCTTCTCGTGCAAATAAAGAAATTATACAGATAGTAGGAGCAATAATAGAAGAAGAAAAAATCCTTTTAAAAATAGAAAAACAAATAAAACATCTTATGAAATAGTAAGATAATTCTAAATCCAAGTGAAGAATGCAAGTTGAAAAAAAGAATCTGAATAATAGGTAAAGTTTTTATAGAATAAAAAAAAAATAAAATAATTACTCAGAACCCTCTTTTGCAACATTGGCAGCTTTTGGGCCTTTGTCTCCTTCTTCTACATCAAATGTAACTGGGTCATTTTCATTCAAGGTCGTACCTTCTTTTAATCCAGTTTTATGGACAAAATACTCCTTTCCATCTTCACCAGCTATAAATCCAAATCCTTTCCCTACATTAAAAAATTTTACTGTTCCTTTCATTTTTTTACCTCCCTAAAATTGATTTCTTAAAAAATGAACGCTTGAAAATCTCTTTGAAATCGCAGATTTCTAAGAGATACAAAAAATTCTTTGAATTTTTTAGTATCTTTGATTTTCATTGTTTTCATTTTGTTCCTCCAATTTTATTTTAATGTTACTTTTTATTTCTTCCCAACCAAATCCAGCTTCACATTCAGCTCTTTCAGCTGCTTTTCATCTACTACGTTTGGAGTTTCCATCATTAAGTCTTCTGCATTCTTGGTTTTAGGAAAAGCAATTACTTCTCTTATAGAAGTGTTTCCAGTTAATATTGCTACAATTCTGTCCATGCCTAAAGCAATTCCACCATGAGGCGGCGCTCCATACTTAAACGCATTCAGTAAAAACCCAAACTTTCCCATAGCATCTTTCTCAGAAATTCCCAAAATCTTGAACATTTTTTTCTGTAATTCCTGCTCGTGAATTCTTATTGAACCACCGCCAATCTCAACGCCGTTTAATGTTATATCATAGGCCTTTGCACGAACCTTTTCAACATCAGAATCTAAAAACTTTAAATCCTCATCTCTTGGGCTGGTAAATGGATGATGAACAGCAACATGTTTTTGCTCGTCTTCATCAAATTCCAATAATGGAAAATCAGTAACCCACACAAAACTATCTTCCTTGCCAGAAGTAAGTTTTAACCCCCTAGCCAATTTATTTCTTAAATGCCCTAATGCAACATCCACAATATGATGTTTATGGTCGGCCACAAAAAGCAATAAATCACCTTTCTTGGCATCAGTAGCCTTAATTAGCTCGCGCTGAACTTTCTCATCAAAATACTTTACAATATTGCTTTCTAGACCTTTTTCAGTAACCTTCATCCATGCCATTCCTTTTGCATCATAAATCTTTACAAACTCTATTAACGCATCAAGATCTTTTCGTGAAAAACCAGAACATTTTTTTGCATTAACGCACTTAACCTTTCCCTTTCCAGAAACAACTTTTGTAAAAACCTCAAACTTGCTCTTTGGTACAATATCAGAAACATCGACAAGCTCCAAACCAAACCTTAAGTCGGGCTTATCTGTTCCATATTTACTCATGGCTTCCTCATAAGTTATTTTCTTAAAACCTTTAACATCCTTGCCCAGAATTTTTTTCCATAATCCCCTCAAAAGCCCTTCAATAACCAAAAAAACATCTTCCTGCTCAACAAAAGACATCTCAACATCTATCTGCGTAAATTCTGGCTGCCTGTCAGCCCTTAAATCCTCATCCCTAAAGCATTTTACAATCTGAAAATATTTGTCAAATCCAGAAATCATGCAGATCTGTTTCAAAATTTGAGGACTTTGCGGCAAAGCATAAAACTTTCCAGGATTTACCCTGCTAGGAACTAAATAATCACGAGCACCTTCAGGAGTTGATTTACTAAGCGCAGGTGTTTCAATCTCCAAAAACCCTAAACCATCAAAATAATCACGGACAAACTTAACTGCCTTGTGCCTCAATAAAATATTGCGCTGCATTGTAGGCCTTCTCAAATCAAGATAACGATACTTTAACCTTACATCTTCGTTCATATCAATCCTGTCTTCTACTTCCAAAGGAGGTGTCTCAGCCTTATTTAAAACCTCAACATCATCCACAAGAACTTCTATCTGCCCTGTTTTGAGCTTTGGATTCTCTAAACCCTTTCCTCTGGCTCTTACCTTACCCCTTACAGAAATAACATCCTCTCTCCTCAACACTTCAGCTTCTTTATGACCTTTTTTATCATGCTTAGGATTAAAAACAACTTGTGTAATACCATACCTGTCTCTTAAATCAATAAAAATTATACCGCCATGATCCCTGCTGGAACATACCCAGCCCATTAAGCAAACTTCCTTCTTAATATCTTTTTTTACAAGTTCCCCACAAGTATTTGTTCTTTTGAATTTCATATTTTCCCTTTCAGCTTCAGCTCAAAAACAACATCTTCCAGCTTCTTTAAATTCCACTTAATCTGGTCTGACTTTCTCCTCAGCTCTGAATTCCTCAAATTGAATTTAAGAAACTCCCCATAGATTTCATCAACTAAATCCTTAATCTCCATTGCCTGCTTAAAATTCTTCTTTATAACATCATTTACAGCCTTTCTTACAAGCTCTCCAGTTAAATCACATAAGCCCATTAAATAACTTGCATTATCAACCTTCAAAGAAGCTCTTGTAGGTATTTTTTTATTTTTAACAAAATGGTAATAGCACAATGCCTCAGCATACTCCTGCAAAGCTGTCTGGTTTATGTTTGTATCAAGCCATACAGATTTAAGAGATTTCTTCTTTTTTTCAATCTCCTTTACATATAAAGATGCAGATTTAATATCATTCCTATGCAAGGCATAAATAATCCGTTTTGATAAATTTATAATTTCCCTTGATTTTTGTATTATTGACTCTCTCTTGATGTCAAAGTCTGCTATCTCCTTCCTTATTTCCCAAAAATCCTTTTTATTTAACATATACAATCCGTAAATTTCATAGTTTTATAAAGTTTTTTGATTTAAAATAACATTTTCGAAAAGTTTATAAATAATCTGACCAAAGAGTTAATAAAAAGATGGCGAATCCATTCAGGGAAATAATAGAGTTTTTTAACAGTATAGGGGTTTTTGATGTAGTATTGCCCTTCCTTCTTGTTTTTACCATTGTTTTTGCACTTCTGGAAAGAACAAAAGTTTTTGGTTATGAAAAAATAGAAGGTAAAGAATATACAAAGAAAAATCTCAACTCTGTAGCTGCTTTTGCAATAGCTTTTCTTGTAGTGGCTTCCTCAAACCTTGTAGAAATAATAACAGATGTATCTTCACAGTTTGTCGTATTATTATTTGGAATTGTTTTGTTTTTGCTTCTGGTAGGCTCATTTTTTAAAGAAGAGCCCCACGGGGTTTTCCTGGAAGGAGGCTGGAAAACAACATTCATGATTATAGTCTTCCTTGGCTTGACTTTCATTTTCCTCGATGCTTTAGATTTATTGCAGGATACATTTGATTTTTTGGAAGGCACCAGTAAAGGAGAGTTCGTTGGATCAGTAATATTGATAATTATGATAGTTTTATTCATGGTTTTTATAACGCAGGAAAGGCAATCACCCAAAAAATCACCGTAAAGTTTAAAAAGTATTGATTTAATAACAGTTAAATAAGAAGTGAATAACTATGGCCGGTCCTTTTCAATTGCAGGAATTTTTTATATCACTGGATAGGTTGGGCTTTACAGATGTACTATTGCCATTTCTTTTGATCTTTACAGTTATATTTGCAGTTCTTGAGAAAACCAAGATTATGGGTGAGGAAAAAAGAAACCTGAACGTGGCTATAGCAGTAATCTTTGCTTTGCTGGCCGTTATACCGCATGTAACTGGAAATTTCCCAGCTGGCTATGACCCTATTGAAATTATAAATGCAGCATTGCCATCTGTCTCATTAGTTATTGTAGCAGTTATAGCTCTGATGATTTTAATAGGCGTCTTTGCGCATGACAGGCTTCTTTTAGGAGCCACTGCACCCGGATGGGTTGCACTCTTTTCAGTGATTACTCTTGCATATATATTTGGAAGCGCAGCCGGATGGTGGGATGCGGGTTTTGTTAATTGGCTGGATGACCTTTTTGGTACAGATGCTCTAGCTGTGGTCATTATGATTCTTGTATTTGGAATTATCATAGCGTTTGTTACAGGTGGAGAAGAAAGAAAAGAGCTTGGAGCTTTTAAAAGGATGGGTATTAATCTTCCAGAATTATTTGGAAAAAAATAAAAATGGCAACATTTCTTGATGTTACTGCTTTAGAAAACTTCTCTGTTGTTTTTGTATTCATATTTGTCTGGCTTGTTGTTTATGCTATATTGCTTTACACAAAGGTATTGGGCCAAAACCAGTTGATTAATGTAGTAGTGGGGCTGATGATTGCTTTTTTTGTAATAATTTCACCTTTAGCCACTCTGATTGTAAAGCAGATTGCACCTGTTTTTGCTGTAGTTTTAGTTTTTGCTGCAATTGTGTCTATTGCTTCTGGCATGTTTGGCAAGGCTGATATAGAGTCTCTCCCAGCCATGAGGGGCATTGTACTTGTTATCCTGGTGATTGCACTTATTGTAGGAAGCCTGGCAATAGTAAGGCAGAATATAGAAGTTCCGGAAAGAGGAGAAGATTTTGGCAAAGTATCTACAGTAATATTTCACCCGAATTTTCTTGGCATAATTCTTATTCTTGCTGTAGCAGTCTTTACTGTTAGCTTGTTAGCTGTTAAGCAGACATAACTACTTCTTATTCAACTTAGAACTCTTTGTCATTCTATCCAGCTTATTGACATTCTCTGTTAAACTAGGAAGTACTTTCTGGAAAACCTTTTCCATAGCCTTCATCTCTGTTCCAACATCAGTTATGTTCTTGTCATATTCAGAAATCTTGCTGATTACGCTCTTGTGCAGGTTATTCAGGCTGTTTACCAAATCCTTTATCTGTTGCTCAATTTGGCTGACTTTTGTTTCTGTTTTTTCCTTCCAGTCAATTATGATTCTTATGTCTTCTTCAAATTCTTTCCACTTCTCATCTATTATAGCCTCAGCCATTTCCTCAATCTGCTCTTTATTTATTAGCTCTTGTGGTGGTGGAGTAGGCTTTAGCTGCTGTTCAGGGCCTGTATATTGTTCCTGGGGAAGATTCGGTTGTGGAATGCCCAGATCAGGAGGTTCCTGTATATTGCCTCCACTTAGGCTTACCTGATTCAGAGCATCGAAAATCTGGGAAGAATTATAGCCCTGCCTTTCCAGCTCAGGTATTATCTGGTCATTACTCATGCCCCTCTGCCTTAATGCCCTAACCTGGTCAATAGGCAGTCCAGGAGCAGCTTGTGGCATTTCTTTTTTCTTTTTTCCAAAGCCAAATATAGCCATATATTCACCTCTTTTTTAAAACAATGAAATAATTTCTCAATCTCTAATTTATTTAAAAAATATATATAAAGGTTTCTATTTGTTGGAGTTTTTTATTTTTTAAATTATAATTATTATTTTTGTCGTGTTTTTATTATTGTTAATTATTTTTTATTGTTTTTTATATTTTTAGCTTTCTCTTTTTTAATAATCTCCTTAACAATATCTTCTACCTCATTTTGTGTGACAAACTTGACCGGATTCCAAAAATTTATGTACTTTTCCAAAACTTTTACCTCGTCTCTTTTTGCTGCTTCCTTTAATTCTTCCACCACCTCAATTATTTTCTCCTTTATTTCGGAAATCTCCTGTTTTATATCGCTTATATCAGATGTCAGAGTTCTTATATCAGTAGCAAATACCTTGTTTTTGCCAAGCATATTCTGTTCTGTAACCTGTAATGCCCTCCTTAAATTGGTAAAGCTTTCCTCAAGAAGCCTCAGCCTTCTGCTTAAATTGCCTATATCTTCTGTAAAGGAGCTTAAATCAGGCTGTGGCTGATTTTTATGAAAAAATCCTGGATGTTGTCCTGGTGGTTGAGGTGCCTGCATTTGTGCCATTTTAGTTTGTCTGTATATCTTAATTATAAATATGTTTTGTTTTTTGCACAAGTATGGTTAATCTATGATAATTTTCATTAAAAAATATAATAATTTGCATTTTATTTTATCAAAACTTATTTATATTACTTAACTCTTAAAGTTTTTTGCTAATGACAAAAACCATATCAAAAGAAATTCCTTTATCTGAAATAACCTTAAGGAAATATGAAAAGCCATCAAAACTTTCAGATAGGGAGCTTGTAAGAAAACTATGCTTATCTATTGGGCTTTTGCAGCCAGGTGACTCAAGAGATGTTATTGTTGACATTCTATATGTTTTATTAAGAGCAAAAAAACAGAAAAAAGCACTTTCTAGCGACGAAATTGAAAAAGAGGTCATAAACGCAAGAAAAAAGCAAAAGCTTGCTTTGCATGGAATAGCCTCATCAAACATAAGGAGGCAATTAAAAAGACTCAGGGATTTATTTTTAGTTGAAAAAGTAAAAAACCAGTACAGGATTAATGAATTTGAAGAGCTAAATATAATTTTTGAGGAAAAGATTGAGAAGTTTTATTTAAAATCAATAGTTGATAGAGTAAAAGAGTATTTTGAAAGTGTTAGATAACTTGTTGTTGAGGCTCCATTTGTAGTCGTATTAAGCTAGTTTCATCAAATGCGTTTAAAATTGTTTCTAAACCCTGTCCGCCATTCTTCTCAGCAATTGTGACCATTCTTGGAAGAAGGTGTTTTTCCGGTAATTCATTCATCCTTCTTAAATATTCATATAACGCACTTTTTACACTGTGTATTTTTCCGGTATCTTCATATCCCATAATCTCAGATTCAGACCTATGTAGGCGGTATGGTGCAATTTTTACTTGATCTTTTCCATAACCATAATGCAGTATGGATTGTATTATCCCAACATCATAATAATTTATAATTTTGCCAATTATTGGAGCTCCAGGTCCGTCCACCATTCTTTCTTCCCATATACCATATAAGATAACTTCATCTGAAGATGCAAATTCAAATCCATCAGGCATAGTAGATGTAATAAAATTAGAAGCAATTTTTCCATTTAGATTTAAATCAGATATCTTTTCAAAAGGATATTCCAACCTAACTACAACATCCCCTTTTAGTTTGTCAGAATCACCTCTATAAGCAACATAACATTCATTATATTGAAGATCTCCTGTCTCAAGTAATGCTGTATATTTATAATATGGATCATCAACTGTACCTAAAATCCTTGCTATTACAAACTGTCCTCTGTGTTTCATTTTATCTCTTAATTAAGCTTTATTTCGTGAATAGAAATAGTCTGTAGTTTATAAATCATTACCTTAAGGTAGTGTCTTTTAGAAAGATTTATAAACCACAACTTATTTCTTAATATGGTACTGAGGTTTCAGTATAGATACTTCTTTTCAATTTTTCTGCCTTGGTTTTACCAATAGTGTATACTGGAAAGCATAAGATTTATAAATAAGGGATAGTGTGTTATTTTTTTAATATGAACTCAAAAAATCGAGATATAATTTCTATCCACGATTTCTCAAAACAGGAATTGCTTTTTATTCTGAAAACTGTAAAATTAATGGACGGACCTAATCCAAATCTGCTGAAAGACGAAATCCTTGCTACATTGTTCTTCGAACCATCAACAAGAACAAGACTAAGTTTTATGTCTGCTATGGGGCAGCTTGGAGGAAAAGTAATGGGCTTTGCAAATACCGGAACAACCTCTATTAAAAAAGGTGAAACCCTGTGGGACACTATAAAGATGGTGGAAGCTTATGCGGATGTCATAGTAATAAGGCATCCTCTGGAAGGCTCTGCAAGGCTTGCTGCAGAAGCATCCTCTAAACCCATAATTAATGCAGGTGATGGTGCTAACCAACATCCAACACAAACAATGCTTGATCTTTATACAATCCAAAAAGTAAAGGGAAAACTAAATAATTTACACATAGGACTCTTAGGTGACTTGAAATATGGCAGGACAGTGCATAGCCTTGCAACTGCTTTGTCTCATTTTAATCCAATATTTTACTTTATCGCGCCACAAGCATTGCAAATGCCCCAAACATACCTTGACGAATTAAAAGAAAAGAAAATCAAATTTTATACAACTCCAAATTTGCTGAAAGTAAGCAAAAAATTAGATGTGCTTTATGTTACAAGAATACAAAAAGAACGCTTCCCGGATCCTGTAGAGTATGAAAAATACAAAGGAATCTACAAATTAGACGCAAGCTTACTGCCAAACATAAAAAAAGATCTTAAGATAATGCATCCCTTGCCAAGGGTTGGAGAAATAGACCCAAGTTTGGATGAAACAGAGCATGCTATTTACTTTGAGCAGGCTGCAAATGGCATACCAGTAAGAAAGGCATTATTAGCCTTAGTCTTGGGAAAGGTAAAATAGAATTAGAGTCAATAAAAGAAAAAGGTAAGTATGACCTGAATATACAAAAATTAAAAAACTAAAAGACAAATTTATAAGTAGTATATTTGAAAATGGTTAATATTATTGAGTCTCTGCAAAACTTAGGAGTTTTCATTCCAATTTTAAGGACTATTATTACTGTAATTATACTCATTATAGCCTTTAACTTAATCTTGCATTTTATAAAGAAGGGTCTATTAAAAAGGGCTAAAACAAAAAAACAAATTTCAAATATAGAAATATTTTCAAGAGTGTTAAAATATATATTTCTATTGATTTTAATCCTATTTGCCATTTTTTCCTATTCTGGATCATGGGCAGGGTTAGGTTTAGGTCTTGGTTTGTTTTCAGCGGCACTTGGTTGGGCATTGCAAAAACCTATTACTGGTATTGCAGCTTGGATAATGATTGTTATAAAAAGACCATTTCAAATTGGAGATAGAATCATTATTGGGCAGGATAAAGGGGATGTTGTTGATATTACATTGACTCATATTTACATAGGAGAAATTGGAGGCATAGTTGCAGGAGAAGAAAATTCTGGAAGAGTTATTATGGTGCCGAATTCTATCCTTTTTGAGCAAAAAATAATAAATTATACACACCAAGATGATTATATCTTAGATCAAGTGACTGTGACAGTTACTTATGAGAGCAATTTAAATAATGCCATAAAAATTGCATTAGAATCAGCAAAGAAACATACAAAAGAAGTCATTAATATAACAAAAAAGGAACCTTATGTGCGTACATTTTTCCAACCAAGTGGTATTAATGTTCATGTTAGATATTTTTCTCCAGCTAAAAGACTTCAAGAAATCTCAAGCACAGTAACTAAGGAAATATCTGATAGAATAATGAAAACCAAAGGTGTAGAGATAGCATATCCTCATACAGAAGTTATATATAGGAAAAAGACTAAATAACATGTGCGGTATAAAAATGAAAAAAGAATTAAGTGTTTCAGCAATAAAGGAAGGGACTGTAATAGACCATATACCAAGCAATGCAACCTTAAAAGTAGTTGAGATTCTTGACCTCAAGGGCATAAGAAGCATCATTTCAGTAGCAACTAACCTTACAAGCAAAACAATGGGCAAGAAAGGCATTATAAAAATCGGAGGCAAAAATCTGACAAAAGAGGAAGTTGACAAAATTGCCTTAATAGCGCCAAACGCCACAGTGAATATCATAAAGAATTATGACGTAAAGAAAAAAATAAAAGTATCAATACCCTCAACAATCAACAAAATAATCAAGTGTTCTAATCCAAATTGCGTGACAAATAATGAAAAAAATGTAGCAACAAAATTCTATGTTCTCAATAAAGCTCCATTAAAGGTAAGATGCCATTATTGTGAAAGAAATATGGATAAGGAAGATATATCACTTTTATAAAAATGCTCAAAACAAATTTATGTGGGATAAAGCTACGCAACCCTACTATCCTGGCTTCTGGAGTTTTAGGTGTTACTAAAGAATCTATTGATAAAGTAGGAAAAAATGGTGCAGGTGCTGCAACACTAAAATCTTTGTGCCATGAAGAAAGGCTGGGAAATAAAAACCCTACAATGTTTGGATGTGATAATGTGTTTCTAAATGCAGTTGGACTTCCAGGCCAGGGCATAGATAATGCAGTCAAAGATTTCAAAAGACTTGATAACTTAAGTATTCCTGTTATAGCAAGCATTTACGGCTACAAAATAAAGCAGTTTGGCCAGGTAGCTAAAAAAATGGCTTCCTTAAAACCAGCAATGATTGAGGTAAATATTTCCTGCCCTCATATGGCTTATGGTAAGCCTTATTATGCAGACGCTGAACTGACAGCCAAAGTTGCTAAGGAAGTAAAGAAAAACTCAGGAAAAATTCCAGTAAGCATAAAACTAAGCCCTAATGTCCATGATATAAAGGAAATAGCGCGTGCTGCTGAAAAAGCAGGTGCAGATGCAATAACAGCAATAAACACAGTAACTGGCATGGTAATTGACATTAACGCAAAAAAGCCTATACTTGCAAATAAAGCTGGAGGCATTTCAGGACCTGCATTAAAACCAATTGCAATAAGATGTGTTTATGATATTTATGAAACAGTTAAAATTCCAATTATTGGAACAGGTGGCATTACCTATGGAAAGGATGCTATAGAAATGATAATGGCGGGTGCCACAGCTATTGGCATTGGAACAGGTGTTTATTACAGGGGCATTGATGTTTTTAAGAAAGTATGTAATGAAATGACAGCTTGGATGAAAAAGAACAAAGTTAGGAATTTGGGGGAAATAAGGGGCATTGCTCACAAATAAAAATGACATGCAATGACTGCAAAAACATTCCAAAAATACTTGAAATCAATGATGTAGTTAAAGAAGCAAAAAACACAAAATCGTTTTTCTTCAGACACTCTTTGGACAGTAAGCCTGGCCAGTTTATTATGGTCTGGCTCCCTGGTGTTGATGAAAAGCCTATGGCTGTTTCTTATATAAGCAAAAATGAGTTTGCATTTACATCACAGGTTATTGGAAAATTTACTCGCGCTCTAGATAGCCTTAAGAAGAGAGATAAATTAGGAATAAGAGGACCTTATGGAAACAGTTTTTCTATAAAAAATAATGCTTGTGTTGTTGGTGGTGGAGTGGGTATGGCCTCTGTAAGTACTTTAACTGATAAATTAAAAAATCCAATAATCATTAACGGAGCAAGAAGCAAAGAACATTTGATTTATCTTAATAGATATAAAAAAGATAATATAATTGCAACAACAGACGATGGAAGCTATGGAAGGGAAGGGCTTGCAACAGACATTCTTGAGGAATTACTGCAAAACAACAAGAAAAACAGGATAAAAATTGTCTATACTTGCGGCCCTGAAATAATGATGAAGAAAATTTTAGATATATGCCGCAGCCACAATGTTAAATGTGAAGCTAGTCTGGAGCGAATGATGAAGTGCGGGTTTGGTGTGTGTGGTGCATGCATGTGCAATGACAAATTAGTATGCCAGGATGGGCCTGTCTTTACTTCAGCACAATTGAATAAGATGTCTGAATTTGGAAACTTTAAAAGACTTAAAAGCGGAAAAAAAGTATCATTAAAGGAATACCATTCCAAGCATTAATTACCTGACAAAATGACACTCTTAATAAAAAATGGAAAAATATACCAAAACGGGAATTTAGTCAGAAAAAACATTTTCATTAAATCCTCAAAAAATTCAAAGAATTTTTTGGGACGCAAAAAATCGCAAAGCGATTTTTTCGTGAATAATGAAATTATAAAAATAACAAGCCAAAATTTGAAATCAGATAAAATTATTGATGCAAAAAACAAAATAATAATTCCAGGCCTTATTGATTCACATGTTCATTTTCGCGAACCAGGATTAACGCATAAAGAGGACTTTCTTACAGGAAGCATGGCTGCAGCTGCTGGCGGTATTACAACAATTCTTGATATGCCTAACACTATACCACCAACAACAAACCTGCAAAGGCTTGATGAAAAAAGGAGGCTTGCAAAAAAAAGCATTGTTAACTATGGATTCCATTTTGGCTCAACTAATGATAATATTGCTGAAATACAAAAAGTAAAAGATGTAGCATCAGTCAAGGTTTATATGGATTACACCACTGGTGATTTAAAAGTAGACAATAAGCATGCCCTAAAAAATTTATTCTCCAGCAACAAAACAATAGCTGTACATGCTGAAAATGAGCATATTTTGCAGGCAATAAAACTGATACAGCACTCTCACAACCATTTGTATTTCTGCCATATAAGCTCAAAACAGGACCTTTATAATGCAAGAAGAGGAAAAATAAAGAACGAGGTTTTTGTTGAAGTAACTCCTCATCATTTATTTATGACCGAAAAAAATCTAAATGACTTGGAAAGTTTTGGTGAAATGAAACCACACTTAAAGACAGAAAAAGACCAGAAAGCATTGTGGGAGGGAATTCATAATGGAAATATCAACACAATAGCAACAGACCACGCACCACATACAAAAGAAGAAAAATTTAATCCTAATTACCCTTACGGTGTTCCTGGCTGCGAGACAATGCTTCCATTATTATTAAACGCAGTAAATGAAAAAAAACTAACATTAAAAAAATTAGTCCAGTTATGCTGTGAAAACTCTGCAAAAATATTTAAAATAAAAAACAAGGGCTTTATTAAAGAAGGTTTTGATGCTGATTTGACAATTATAGATTTAGATCTGGAAAAAGAAGTTAAAAATAATAATTTATTTACTAAATGTAAATGGAGCCCATTTGACAGCTGGAAACTAAAAGGCTGGCCTGTAACAACAATAGTGAATGGAAATATAATCTTTTCTAATGGAAAAATTAATAAGGTAAAGGCAAATGAGGTTTTGTACCATGAATGAAAAGGTAGCAAAAGTATTATCTGATGTAAATGTGGTGAAGTTTGGAAAATTTACATTAGCTTCTGGTTTAGAAAGCCCCATATATGTTGATTTAAGGATCTTGCCTTCTTACCCTGAAGCAATGCAAATTGTAACAGAAGAGCTTGTTAAGGTGGTTAAAAAACTGAAGCCAGAAGTTATAGCAGGCGCAGAGACAGCAGGTATTCCATTATCTACTGCAATTTCCTTAAAAACAAAAATACCCATGATTTATGTCAGAAAAAAACCAAAAACCTATGGAAGAATAGAGATGATTGAGGGTGTACTAAAAAAAGACCAAAAAGTTGTTTTAGTTGATGATATGGCAACAAATGCTTTCTCAAAAATAAAATTTGTTGAGGGAATAAAACAAGCTGGAGGAATTGTTGAGGATGTCCTTATTGTTTTAGACCGCGAGCAAGGTGGTGTAGAGGCTCTTGCTGAAAAAAACATTAAACTACATTCTTTGATTACATTAAAGGAAATTTTAGGTTATATGAAAGAAAACAATATGATTGATGATAAAAAGTATAATGAAATATTGGTTTATTTAAAACAGAATAAATAAAAATGCCTATAATAAAGCTGAACAAAAGCATAATACCGAGCTGCGATGTTTCTGACTTAAGCAAGCTAAAAAATTTGGTCAAGGAAACCTGTTCTGTTGAGGGCATTGGAGCTTACAAGATTGGTCTGGAATTGTGTTTACCTCATGGCATTCCTGCTGTTATTGATGTAATAAGAAAATATACTGATCTGCCAATAATTTACGACCACCAGAAAGCTGCTACTGACATACCAGATCTAGGAGAGAAATTTGCCAGGGCTGTGAAAGGGGTAAATGCTATAATACTATTTCCCCTAACTGGTCCTGAAACAGAAAAAGAATGGATTAAAGCATGCAAAAAAGCAAAGCTGGGCATAATTGTTGGCGGAGAAATGACACACAAGGCATTTTTGGAAACTGATGGTGGTTTTATCAGCGATAAAGAAGCATTAAAAATCTATGAAATTGCTGCTGAAAATAAAATTAATAATTTTGTCGTACCTGGAAACAAGCCGGAAAAAATAAAGCTGTATAAGGCCTTTTTGGAAGCAAGGGGCATAAAGCCTATTTTCTATTCTCCTGGCCTGATTACACAAGGTGGTGATATTGCTGAGGGTGCAAAAGCAGCTGGAGAAAGATGGCATGCTATTATTGGCAGGGCTCTGTACAATGCCAAGGATATTCATAAGGCTGCAAAAGAACTTGTAAAAGCCTTGTGACAGCATATTTTTATAAAAAAATATTTAAATTATAAATGTAAAGGTTAGGGTTGAAGTGATGTATAATGTTTAAGTTTGTATATAAACGGTTTCAAACATCAACATTGTTTGAAAAACTGTTGCTTATTACTGGCATAGGAATAGGTATTATTGGTTTTTGGTTTATAAATAAGGTATATTATAACCAGCCAGGGCTTTCATAGCAATTTCTGACATCAATATTTCTTTGGTTGATACTTATATTTCTGGTTATTTTAACCGACAGTAATAAAAGCATTAAGGAAGAGTTAGGTATTATCATTAGGGAGCATATTGGAGAAACAAAGTTATTGAAAGAGGAAGTAAAAGCGCTTAATGCAAATCTAACAAAAAAGAGGAAAAAATAAAAACAATGCATGATTTGCTATTTCTATGAAAATCGCAGTCTGTGGGTCAAATAGATCTTTAGATAAGGAAACAGCTAAAAAAGCATTTGAAATTGGCAAAGAAATTACTGGAAAAAATGTTTTATTATTAACTGGAGCTGGTAATGGTTATCCTTATGAAGCAGCGAAAGGCGCTTTTTCTGTTAATGGTAAGGTCTTTGGAGTAAGCCCTGCAAAAAATGATGAAGAGCATGTTAATGCATACAATTTTCCAAATGACGCATTTACAAAAATAGAATTTACAGGTTTGGGTATTCCCGGAAGAAATTATCCTTTGGTTAAGGAAGCAGATGCAATAATAATCATTTCCGGCCAGGCAGGAAGCCTTAATGAGTTTACAATTGCTTTCCATTATGATAAAGTAATTGGAATATTGGAAAATTCCGGAGGCATAGTAAGAATAATAAAAGAGATTGCAGAAATATGTGACAAAAGAGGAGAAAGCAAAAATATTATTTATTCTTCAGAACCGAAAGAATTAGTACAATTGGTTATTAATAAATTAAATCAATAAATTAAAAAACAACAAAAAATAACTTTTTCTTTGAGGGCTCGTAGCTCAATGGTAGAGTGCGCCGTTCGCTGCGGCGAGGTTTCGGGTTCAAGTCCCGACGAGTCCATATGAGTACGTATGAACCAAGAGAGGACAGTATGCTATTAAAGAGTTATGTTAGACAACACGCTAAAGGCTCTGTTCTGGATATTGGTACAGGCTCCGGGATACAAGCAATAACTGCAGCAAAATCAAGAAAAGTAAAAAAAATTATTGCAACAGATATACAAAGATCAATAATTAATTATAATAAAAAAAATATTAAAAATAAAAAAATTACATTTATTATTTCTGATTTATTTCAAATATTTAAAAGAAATAAAAATTTAATGAATAAAAAGTTCGACACAATAATCTTTAACCCCCCATATCTGCCTCAGGAGCTTAAACTTAAGGATTTGACATTAGAAGGCGGAAAAAAAGGTTATGAGGTTATAGAAAAATTTCTTAATAAAGTCAATGATTTTTTGAAAACTAACGGAATTATCTTAATTATCTTTTCCTCATTAACAAAAAAGGAAAAGATTGATGAATTTATTAAAAATAATTTATTGGATTTTAAAGAATTGACCAAAAAACATATTTTCTTTGAAGATTTGTATGTCTATAAAATTAATAAGTCTGCAATATTAAAAAACCTGGAACAAAAGGGAATAAGAAATCTAAGGTATTTTGCAAAAGGAAAGAGGGGTTTCATTTTTACAGGAAATTATAAAAACAAAAAAGTAGCAGTAAAAATCAAAAATCCGGAAAGCAGGGCTATTTTTAGAATAAATAATGAGACTAACTTTTTGAAAATATTAAATAAAAAAAATATTGGCCCAAAATTATTATTTTCTGATAAAGATTACCTAATTTATGAATTTGTTGACGGATATTTTATCAATGATTACCTAAAAATTAATGAAAAAGAAAACATAAAAAGAATGCTGAAAAACATTTTTGAGCAGCTGTTTGTAATGGACAAATTAAAAATAAACAAAGAAGAGATGTCCCATCCAGTAAAGCATATAATAATTAATAAAAAAAAGCCTGTTTTGATAGACTTTGAACGCGCACATCATACTATAAAACCAGGCAATGTAACTCAATTCTGTGATTTTTTAATTTCCAATAATATTAAAACAGCATTAAAAAACAATAAAATAAAAATTGACAATAAAAAAGTTATCACATTGGCTAAAAAATATAAAAAAAATATTAATAAAAATAATTTAAACAAGATTATCAATGAATTTAAATGAAAAATGGTCACTAAATTCCAAAAAAGAGTTTATGAGTTAAGCAAAAAAGTGCCTAAAGGGCGTGTCACAACCTACAAAGCAATATGCAAAAAAATGAGAACTAAAGCATATAGGGCTGTAGGCACTGCTTTGAATAAGAATCCATTTGCTCCCAGAGTTCCTTGTCATAGAGTTGTTAATTCAAATGGTTTTGTAGGTCAATTTACTAAAGGCACCAATACCAAAATAAAATTACTAAAAAAAGAGGGAATTAAGATAAAAAACAACAAAATAGAGGATTTTGATAAGATTCTAGTCAAATAAAAATTTCAATCCACCAAACTCTTAGGCTTCTCAAGCAAAGCCCTTAAATCATTCATGAACCTAGCAGCTTCTGCACCATCAGTTACTCTATGGTCATAAGTAAACGAGATTGGCATTACTTTCCTTATTGCAATCTTGCCATCAACAACTCTTGCTTGTTCTTCAATTCTTCCAGTTCCTAATATGCATGTCTCCGGATAATTAACTATAGGTGTAAAATAAGTGCTTCCAATCACTCCAATATTTGTAATTGTAAAAACTCCTCCTCTTAAATCCATTAAATCAATTTTTCTTGTTTTTGCCTTCTCAACAAAATTATCTATCTCAGTTGCCAGCTCATACAGCTTTTTCTTGTCAGCGCCTTTAATTACCGGCACCATAAGCCCTTCAGGAGTATCAACAGCAACACCGATATTGTAATATTTTTTTATTATTATTTCTTCCCCTTCAACACTTGAAGCAACATAAGGATGTTTTTTCAAAGCCTGTATGACTGCTTTTATTATGAATGGAAGATATGTTAAATGAACTCCTTTTTTAGCTGCTTTTTCCTTCTCTTTTTTCCTTACATCTGAAAGCAAAGTAACATCAACATGGTCATGATGTGTGACTAAAGCAGCATTGCTGACAGCTTCTGTCATTTTTTCAGCAGTAATTTTCCTTATGCCTTTTAACGGAACCCTGTCAACATAACCAAAGAAATCATATTTTTTTACAACTCTTGGCCTGCCTTTTGCCTTGGCAACTTCTCCTCCACTAGCTTTTACTACATCTTCCTGTGTAATTCTGCCAGCAGGACCTGTGCCTGTAAGCTGCAGAATGTCAACTTTAAGATTTTGAGCAAGCTTCCTTACAGAAGGGGCTGCAACAACTTTCTTCTTGGCTGCTTTAACTGGCTTTTTAACTGGCTTTTTAACTGGCTTTTTTTCTTCCTCCTCCGGG
>CAZYSP010000006.1:37985-67170 GCA_964650285.1 uncultured Methanosarcinales archaeon
TTTAACTGGCTTTTTAACTGGCTTTTTAACTGGCTTTTTTTCTTCCTCCTCCGGGGCTTCTTCCAGGAAACCAACAACAGAGCCAACGTAATGCTCTCCTTTTTCAGAAACTTTTTTCTCTTCTTTTTTTACCTCTACTTTTTCACCTTTTTCTCCTATGACTGCAAGAACTTCTCCAACCTGGATTGTTTCCCCTTCCTTATGGTTAAGCTTCAGTATATAACCCTTTTTCGGGCTTGGAGGCTCGACAATAGCCTTGTCTGTCTCTACTTCTGCAAGAGGCTGGTCAGCTTCCACCTTATCCCCTTCCCTGACCTTCCATTTTATAATAGTCCCTTCAGTTATCCCTTCCCCAACATCCGGAAATTTGAAATCATATGGCATTTTTACTGACTCATGACATTATCAACTGCTCTCAAAATTCTTTTCTCATCTGGAATATAATAATCTTCCAGTTTTGCCAAAGGAAACTGGCAGTCATATCCTGTAACCCTGGCAATTGGAGCTTCTAAACTAAAAAAGCATTTTTCATTTATTCTTGCAATAATCTCATTATGAAAGCCAGCTGTCTTAGGTGCTTCTGTAACTATAATACATCTGCCTGTTTTCTTTATGGAATTTATAATTGTTTCTGTATCTAATGGCACTATGCTTCTTAAATCAATAATTTCTATTGAACGATCTGATTTTTCCAGAGCTTGTTTTGTTTGTTTTAACATTGCACCATAAGAGATTACCGTTAAATCTGAGCCTTCCTGTTCAACAGAAGCTTTTCCTATTGGAACAGTGTATGGTTCTTCTGGAACTTCTTCTTTAATAGCCCTATAGATTCTCATTGGCTCTAAAAACATTACCGGGTCTGGATCCCTAATAGCCGCTATTAACAAACCTTTTGCATTATAAGGACCAGAAGGGATCACAACCTTAATGCCAGGTAAATGTGCTAAATGCCCTTCTACTGACTCACAATGCAATTCTAAAGCTCTTATGCCTCCTCCATAAGGAGTTCTTAAAACCAAAGGCACTGAAAATCTTCCACTGCTTCTTGTCCTTATTTTTGAAACATGCGTATATATCTGGTCGAAAGGGGCATAAATAAATCCGGAAAATTGTATTTCTGCTACAGGCCTCATGCCATTAACAGCTAAACCAACAGATGTCCCTATAATACCTAATTCTGCAAGAGGTGTATCAACTACCCTATTAGCTCCAAATTCTTTTTGCAGGCCATCTGTACATCTAAACACACCACCATTTTTCCCAATATCTTCCCCTAAAAGCATTACTCTTTTGTCTCTCTTAAGCTCATTCCCTAACGCTGACTTTACAGCCTCCACAATATTCATTTTACTCATTTTAACTCATCAAGCTGCTCTTTTAAATTAGGAGTCAATTCTGAATAAACATATTTTAGCATTTCTCCTGGCTTTGGTGCTGGTAAATTTTCATAAATCTCAACTTCTTTCTCAACCTGCTCAGCAGCTTTTTTTGTAACTTCCCGCTTATATTTATCATTCAGCAATTTTTTGCTTCTCATATATTTTTCAAGCCTTAGGACCGGCTCTTTTTTCATCCAGGACTTAAATTCCTGCTCTGTCCTGTATTTTTTTGCATCATCAGAAGTTGAATGGTCGCATAACCTATAAGTATAAGCCTCAATTAATGTAGTGCCTTTTCCTGCTCTTGCATTATCAGCAGCTTCTTGTGTTGCTTTATACATCGCAAAAACATCCATTCCATCTACCTGGATGCCTTTAATGCCATAACTTATAGCACGTTGTGCAATTGTTTCTGCTGCTGTTTGTCTTTCTATTTGTGTTGAAATTGCATACTGGTTGTTTTCGCAAATGAAAATTGCAGGAACTTTAAAGACTCCGGCAAAATTCAAACTTTCATGAAAATCTCCTTTTGAAGTTGCACCATCTCCAAAATAAACTAAGCTAACATCTTTCTCATTTTTAAGTTTGGACGCCCATGCACAACCTACAGCATGTGTCATTTGTGTTCCCACTGTAATTGCGATTGGAAAGTTGTTTACATTATCAGGACTTCTTAAACCCCTAATATCTCCGCCAGCATATTGCAGTAATTTATGCATCGGATGTTTCCTCGCAATTAAAGCACCAATGCTCCTGTACATTGGAAACATCCAATCTTTGTCTTGCAAAACATAAGCAGGACCAACCTGAGATGCTTCCTGACCTTTAAACTGTATATAAGTCCCTATCCTTCCCTGTCTTTGCAGAGAAAATGCCTTGTCATCAAAAGTTCTCCCAAGAATCATCAGATCATATAATTCTTTAATCTGCTTATCGCTTAACTTAGGCATAAGCTTTTCATCAGCTTTGCCATTCTCATCCAGAACCTGTAAGTACTCTACTTCAAAATTTTTTATGACCTTTTTTACCATGAAATGCACCTAAAAGTCTACAAAGTGATACTTCAAGGTGTTTATAAAGTTTTCTCTGAGAAATTACTTGCCCTGCGCCCATGCTTTCAGCTTCTCAAAGCTGGTATTCCCGCAGATCTTTTTTCCTGTTTTCTCATTATAGAAAAACGGAATGCCACCGCAAAATTCATTTCCTTCAGCATCTTTATCATACTTTTGCAATAGTTTCGCATTCTCACTATTGTGCCACACCTCTAACCTTGCAATCTTTACACCAAGCTCTTTTTGTACTTTCTCAATTATAGGCTCCATCTCCTTGCAGTGCACACACTCTGTTCCATAGAATTCTATTAATCTTTTACTCATTTTTAAACCAAAAATTCTGAAAATAGACTTGTATTTAAAGTTTGTCTTTTAGTTATTTTTTCAAAATCTTTATATATGTTCCCACCTATCCAATTGTTCATGGGTGGCGATAAAAAAATACCTCTTAAATTCAAGGTATATTCAGTACTATACCCTATTAAAATATTTATTAAATCTTTAATTAACAAGCTTAAAGGTGCTAGAAAATCAAAGATTTTCGGCACCAACTACGTAGGTGGTGAAAAAATGGGAAACTTTAATTTGAATGGAAAGAAGGCAATTGTTTTTGGTGTAGCAAATGACCAAAGCATAGCGTGGCATATTGCAAAAAAGTTAAATGATGTAGGCGTTAGGATAGCTTTAGGCTACCAAGAACGTGCAGAGCAATTAGTAAAGCCATTATTAGGAATGCTAAATAATCCTTTAGCTATAAAATGTGATGTTGTTGATGATGTTTTATTGACAGAATTTTTTGAAAAAATTAAGCAGGAATTTGGCCAGGTTGATTTTTTAATACACAGCATTGCTTTTGCAAAAAAGGAGCATTTGCAGGGAAAGTTTTATGATGTAACCAGAAGAGGCTACCAAGTAGCCCAGGAAGTAAGCTCTTATTCTTTAGCAGAGCTATCAAGAAGAGCTGCTCCAATAATGAATGAAAACGGAAGCATAATAACCATGACTTATTACGGTGCCGAAAAAGTAACACCCAATTATAATGTAATGGGTGTTGCAAAAGCAGCTTTAGAGGCATGTGTAAGGTATCTGGCAAATGATTTTGGAGAAAAAGGAATAAGGGTTAATGCAATCTCTGCAGGACCAATAAAAACTCTTGCAGCCTCAGGCATTACAGACTTTGAAAAGATGCTTGAGCATGCACAGCAAAAAGCACCTTTAAAAAGAAATATTAACGCAGATGATGTTGCCAACTTGGCATTGTTTTTGTGCTCAGATATGTCTAAAAACATAACTGGTCAGGTGGTTTATGTTGATGCTGGATACAGTATAATGGGAGTTTAAGTTTTTTGTTTACTATTCCACAATCAGTTTTCCACTCATTCCTCCATGACCTCTACCACAGGGAATATGGCATGCAAATGTAAACGTTCCTTTCTTATCTGCTACAAACTCAATTTCAACTGTTTTGCCAGGATCTAACCTTTCTCTTATTCCAAAATCCGGCAAATTAAATCCATGAGTAACATCTGCACTGGTTATTGTTAGTTTAACCGTATCTCCTTGAGTAACTATTATTGTATTTGGATCGAATTCCCATTGCCTTGCTGTCATGCTAAACTCTTTTACCTCTGAAGCAGGAGCTACTACTTTTTCTACAACTGTATCTACTTGCCCTGGAGCAGGAGTCTCAGCTTGTACTGGAGTTTCTCCTGTAGGTTCTTCTGCAGGAGTAATCACTTGCTGGTTCTGTTGTAGTTTGTGCAGGTTGCTGGGTTTGTTGCTGGTAACATCCAGCAATCATAAGTACAGAAATAAGTCCTAATATCAAAAAATATTTTTTCATTGTACCACCCCATTTTTATTTAAATTCAAAAAGTTGAAATATTGTTTAAAAAGTTTTCGTTAAATACACAAAAGGATACATATCTTTAAGCTTAAAGTATGCTTCTCTTGCAGGATATATACTATCATACAATCCAAAGACTGTAGGGCCAGAGCCTGATATCATTGAATTCAAAGCACCCTCTTTTCTAAAATTGGTTTTTATTTCCCTTACTATTTTAAATTTCTTTTCTATTATTGGAGAAAAATCATTATACACGTTTTCTGACATTTTTTTTATGTCTTTCTTGTTTATTGCATTAATTAACTCTTTAACATTTTTTTTGCTTTTTTCTTTCGGCTTATTTTTATCAAACTGCTTATAAGCCCATGATGTGGATACTTTAATGCCTGGATTTACCAAAACAATATTCATTGATATTGATTTTCTTAACGGCTTTATTCTATCTCCAATGCCTTCCACTAAAGCTGTCTTTCCCACAATAAAGAACGGCACATCAGACCCTATTTGAGCTCCAAAGCTTATTAGTTTCTTTTGTGTAAGCTTTAGGTCCCATAATTTGTTTAACATAACCAAAGTATTTGCAGCATTTGAACTTCCACCGCCTAAACCAGCAGACATAGGTATATTTTTTTCAAGGATTATTTTTACTCCTTCCTTGACTTTAAACCTGTCTTTCAAAAGCGAAGCTGCTTTATAGGCAAGATTCCCTTTACTCTCTAAATCAGGATTGTTGCTTTGCACTGTTATTAAGTCTTCATTTAATCTTTCAAAAGAAATATTATCATGCAGCTGGATTAATTGCATTACCGATTGTATATTATGATAGCCGCTCTTCAGCTTTTTGCCTATTTTCAGGTACAGATTTATTTTTGCATGGGAATTCAGTAGCATAATCACTCAAATATTTTTTAGTATATTAATGTTGCTGATTATGCACAAAAAAGCGAAGCTTTTTTGGCATCCTAAAAATCAGTCTAATAACTGATTTTTATGATTTCAGAGTCACAACAGCAAAACACTGCATTCCCCTGCCTTTTCCAAATTCTGTTAACTCTTCTCCAGAAGTTGCAGCTATGCCAATATTTTCTTTTTTTATCTTAAGTAGTTTTGAAAGTGATGCTTTGATTTTATCAATGTATTCGTCTATTCTTGGTTTTTTACCTTCCAGCATTACTGCTACATTACTAATCTTAAAACCTTTTTCATTGACCTTATCAAGAATAAACTCAACATATTTTTTGCTGTCTGTAATACCTCTTTTGCACATATCATCTGCATAAAAACTTATTGACTTATAGCCAATTGTAGTGCTTAAGGCATTGAACAAAGCATGTAGCAATACATCACCATCTGAATTAGCCTCAAAACCACTCTTATTTTCTATTTCGAGGCCTCCTAACATTAATTTTTTATTTTTATCAGTAGAAAATTTATGAGAATCTTGTCCAATACCAATCCTTGTAGCATTAGTTAATTTATTTGCATAAGCCAAATCATGAGGATCAGTAATCTTAATGTTTTCCCTCGGACAATAAACAATCTTTACACTGCCACCTATCTTCTCAACTAAACTTGCATCGTCAGTTCCATAAAACTTGTCCTTGTAAGCTCTTTCAAAAGCCTTTTTTGCAAGAAAATATTTCATAGCCTGCGGTGTCTGCACCTGCCATAATAGCCTCCTGTCTATAGTCTGCTTTACAAATCCGCTATCAACAACTTTTATAGTATCTTTTGCTGGAAAGCCAACTACTGCTGCACCATATTTTTTAGTTGCATTTATGCAGTTATTTATTGTAGCTTCATCAACAAAAGGATTTACTGCATTATGAATCAAAACTACATCATCATCCTTTGCATCATCTATTGCTTTAATTCCATTGTAAACAGAATCCTGCCTCTCAGCACCACCATCAACAACTTTTATTACTTTATCAAATTTATTTGACTTTATTATAGACTCAAATTTACTCCTGTCCTCAGGCCTAATAACCAATATTATTTTGTTAATATTTTTGCAATTTTGAAATGTATTTAATGTATGAAAAATTATTGGCTCTTTATTCAGCAAAAGAAAAAGCTTGTTTATTCTTTTATGCATTCTCTTTCCTTTTCCGCCTGCAACAATGATTGCTAAGTTCATTTTTACAATATTTTTAATTTCCAATAATTTGTTTTAATATTTTTCAATAAATAATTTTAATTCTATTTCCACTTATTTTTTATTATTAATTATTATTTTATTATTTTTATTTCACTGGATTTGATTTTTCAATGTATATTTTTTATTAATAATCTTTATTTTCAATAATCTTCTTAGTCTCTTCTTTTACTTTTTTATCAACATCCAAAATCTCATTCAAGCTTGGATTTTTTATTATATTATGGGAATCCATCATCTTTTTTATTATTTTAGGTATATCTAAAAACTTAATTTTATCTTCTAAAAAAGCATAAACTGCAATTTCATTTGCAGCGTTTAAAACAGCAGGCAACGTCCCTCCTGCACTACCAGCATCATAAGCATACTTCAGGCATGGAAATTTCTCAAAATCAGGCTTTCCAAAACTTAAATTTTTTATTTCTGTCAAATTTAACTTTTTTGCATTCGACTTTAATCTTTTTGGATAGCTCAATGCATATTGAATTGGAATTTTCATATTAGGATTTCCTAATTGCGCTAAAACAGAATTATCTTTAAATTCTACTAAAGAATGTATTATACTTTGTGGGTGCATTAGAACTTCAATTTTTTCATAATTTATGCCATACAACCAATGGGCTTCAATAACCTCAAAGCCCTTGTTCATCAGGGTTGCACTGTCTATTGTTATCTTGTTGCCCATATTCCATGTTGGATGCTTTAAGGCATCTGCAGCTGTTACACTTTCAAGCTGCTCTTTGCTTAGATTCCTAAAAGCTCCTCCAGAAGCGGTTATTATGATTTTATTTACAACATTATTATATTTTTTATTTTCATTATTTATTTTATTATTTTTATTTATTATTTTTTTATTATTAAAATTATTATTTATTGTATTAAAATCATTGTAAATTTCTTTATTGAGACATTGAAATATTGCGCTATGCTCAGAATCAATTGGCATCAGATTTACATTGTTTTTTTTAACTTCTTCCATCACAATAGAGCCAGCAGTTACTAAAGTTTCTTTATTTGCCAAAGCAATGTTTTTTTTGTTTTTAATGCCTTCAATTGTAGGTTTTACACCAATTGACCCAACTAAAGAATTAACTATTGTGTCAGTATTATTTAATGTTGCAATTTTTATTATCCCATCAATGCCATGATAAACACTAATATCGGTTTTTTCCTTCAACAAATCAGCTTTTTCTTTATCCATAACCCCCACTGCTTCCGGCTTAAACTCATCAATTTGTTTTTTTAACAATTCAATATTTTTATTTGTAGTTAATCCAACTATTTTAAATTCATCAGAATTATTTTTTACAATATCTAATGTTTGGGTTCCAATACTTCCTGTACTGCCTAATATTGATAGGTTTTTCATTTCCACCCCAAAAGTATACTATTTACTTAATTCATATATTTCATTCAACAATGTTTCAACAATCTTTTCTTTAGGTATCTTACCAACAATTTCTCCATTTTTGTAAAATAAATTATTATTATTTGGACCACCTACAATGCCGATATCTGTTTTTTTGCTTTCTCCGGGTCCATTAACAGCGCAGCCCATTATTGCAACATGTATTGGCTTTTTTATTTTCTCAGTTTTGTTTTCGATTTCCTCAGAAATTTTTATAACATCAATGTTTGCTCTCGCACATGTAGGGCAGCTTGTTACTTCAACACCATCTTTTCTTAATCCCAAAGCTCTGAGTATTTTTTTTCCTGCCTTAACCTCTTCCCTAGGATCATCCGATAATGAAACACGAATTGTATCTCCAATGCCCTCTGAAAGCAATATGCCCATACCAATTGAATTTTTTATTGTGCCAGGAAATTTGCTTCCAGCTTCTGTAACTCCCAAATGCAAAGGATAATCAGTTTTTCTAGCAAATAACCTATAAGCTTCCACCATTCTTGGAACATCTGACGCCTTTAACGAAACAATTGTATCATAGAAATCAAGACCCTCAAGAATTTTAACATGCCTTAAAGCGCTTTCAACCATTGCTTCTGCAGTATAACCGTACTTCTCAAAAAGATCTTTTTCCAAAGAACCTAAATTAACACCAATTCTTATTGGTATATTGTTCTCTTTTACAGCATTAACAACAAGCTTTATCTTTTCTTCATTGCCTATATTTCCAGGATTAATCCTCAGCTTGTCAACATGTTTGGCTGCTTCCAAAGCAATTCTGTAATCAAAATGAATATCGGCCACTAAAGGAATGCTTATGTTTTTCTTTATATCTTTCAACGCTTTAGCTGCTTCTATTGTTGGTGCAGAAACCCTTATTATTTCACAACCAACCTCTTCCAATTCATGTATTTGTTTTATTGTTTTATCTATGTTGGTGGTATCAGTATTAGTCATTGATTGCACTGTAATAGGACTATTTCCACCAATGTACAAATTCCCAACTTTAACCTTTCTGGATTTCCTTCTCATTAAGACAAGTTAATCAAAGTCGATTTAAAAAGATATTTGTTTATTATTAAGGTAAAAAATTGGAATTTCATTATAATTAATATTGATTTTTAACAAATGTTTAAATAATATAAAAAATAAAAACAAAAAATGAAGACATGTTAAATGTCTTTGAAGAATATGACAGGACCAGGAAGCTTAGAAGAATTAATTATAAAACTAGGGTTAACTTTACTGTAGATGAAGATTTATTCAATAAATTTAGGTCTTACTGCAAAAGAAATGGATTAAATATGTCAGCAAAAATAGAATCCTACATGAAGAAAGAGTTGGAAAAGAAGAAATAAGAATTTATTTATTACTGAGTATTCTCTTGTCGGTCATTTTCCACAACTTCATTCCCTAACTCAGTCTGTTTTTCCTCTATTAATTCATTAACTTCTTTAACTTTTTCTTCTTCTTGAGTTTTAAATTCCTGCAGTCTTACACCTTCTTTTTTGGCATATTTGTATAAAGTTTTTTGGCCTTGCTGAACATCATAGCTTATAGGATTTACAACCATGCCATCTTTTGCAGCTATTACCTGTGTATTTGTTTGTTTTTGTATTTCTCTTATCTCATAAAGAGGATCAGCCTTCAGGAAATTAATTCCAAAATGTGTTATTATCGCCAATCTGGGATTGACTTTGTTTATTATTTTTATTACGTCTTCCTTGCATAAATTGTTTTTATTCTCTTCTTTTTTCAAGCAAGGCACATTTAAAATCAGAATATTGGAATTCTCATACTCGGATATTGTTTCCACGCTGTAAATAGTATCCCCGGTATATGTCAAAGTATAATTCGGAGTAATGAACTTAAAGCCGATTGCATTTGGCTCTGAATGCTTTGCCTTTATTGCCCTTATTTCAACATCATTTACTCCAACTTTACTGCCTGCTTCCAACACAATGTATCTTTCAAGACAGTCGCAGTAATATTTCTGTAAAAATGGCTGATGATTTTCGCTTCCATTTATGACTGTGTTATTTGCCACTAAAACACCTTTCTTATCGAAGCCGCTGTATGTCATGGCGTCTATTACAGCATTGATGTCATTGCAATGGTTAAGATGGTTGTGTGTCACAAACAAAGCAGTATTTGCCCGTAAATTGATTCCTTCTTCTTTAGCTCTAACCAAAGCGCCAGGACCGGGGTCAATATGGTACTGGTCATCATCTATCTGCAGTATAATGCCTCCTGATGCCCTTATCTGCTTGCCAACAACATAGCTGTCTCCACCAGTCCCAAGAAATATTATGTTAGATGCGATTTTAACCCCCAAAAAGTAAATAGGATTAAACTATATTATAAAGTTTTCTATGGATTAAAAATAAAAATGCTTAATGTTCGTTATTTTATTATCAAGTGATTAAGAAAAATTTAAACTTCATTGGAAATCTATTTAAATGAACATAAAAATTATATAAAGTTATTGGGATTTTTATGGTAGAAATAACAGGATTGACAGGTTACAGGCCAAAAAAAGAAAAAGTTGCTGAATTGACAACACCAGCTTATGATGTAATTGACCGAGGAAGTGATCTTGAAGCTTTATTGAAAGGAAGACCTAATTCTTTGTGGCATATCATATTAGGAGACAAGCCTAAACAAACATTAGATGAGTTTATCAGTAATGGGGTTCTGCAAGAAGACAAAGAACCTTGTTTTTATGTACATGAACAAATCTATAATGGTAAAAAAAGGACGGGTGTTTTTGTAGCTGCAAAAGTAGGCAAGGATATTTTTGACCACGAAGATACTAACAAAGATAAAGTCCAAGGAAGACTAAAACTGGCACAAGATACTGGTTATTCTTTTGGACCTGTATATACTTTAACAGAATCGCCAATAAATAAAGTTCTAAATGAAATAAAAAAAACTCATAAGCCATTATATGAGTTCACGTCTGATTTTGGTGGTTTCTCTGATTTGGATGGAATATTAAACAGGGTATTTCATATAAAGGCAAATAGTCCTGAAGGTTTACAACTCATAGAGCTTATTGAAAAAAATGAATTAGACATCGCAGATGGCCATCACAGGTACAAGGCTACAATGTTAAACGGTCAGCAATATGCCCCGACCTACATATGTGAAGCAAAAGACGCAAGAATACAGGCATACAACAGAGTAATAAATGGTCTAGTTAAATTTAATGATATTAAGGATAAGCTAAAAAATCTTCAAGAAATTCGTGATTTTAAAACACCAGATAAAGAGCACCAAATTTGTATTTATACTGGTAACAAAACATATTTATGGAATGTGGCATCTAAAGTCCCGGATTCCAATGACCTTATTGGAAGCCTTGACGTAAGCATACTGGAAAATGAACTTAATCCACTACTTAAAATAAAAAAAGAGCATACAAGAAAGAATTCCGAATATGTTGGCTATTACCCAGAATCACAACTTGATGAAATGAAGAAGCTAGTTCAATCAAGAGAATATGAGATTGCTATTGCATTGCATCCAGTATCTGTCAAAAAAGTCATTGAAGTGGCCAGAAGTGGTAAAAAAATGCCTCCAAAATCAACTTATTTTGATAAAATATTATCAGGGATATTTACTATGAAAAATAATTGCTTGTAGACTTTTAACTGAATTAATTCTAAATCGAAAAGTATATATATAAAAACTTTAATAGGACAACTTAGCAGTAAAAAGTGGTGCACACATGATTAATATTATAAAGACTTTTATTAACAAAGTTCTAAGGAATTTATTTAAAAAAAAGAAGAATATTAAGATGGGTTTATACGGACCTCCAAACGGAGGAAAAACTACCTTAGCCAACAGAATCTGCAAAGACTGGCTTGGAGAGGACATGGGTGCTGCTTCTAATATTGCCCACGAAACCAGGGAAATTCAAATTAAAGAGCAGGTAAACATCAAGTCAAAGGGCAAAGAGCTTACTTTTAATTTAGTTGATACGCCTGGAATAGCTACAAAAATAGATTATGAGGAATTCATAAAAGCTGGATTAAAAGAAAAACAGGCCAAGCAGCGCGCAAAAGAAGCAACCAAAGGAGTTATAGATTCAATTAAATGGCTGGATGACATGGATGTAGTCATAATTGTTCTGGACGCAACAAAAGATCCCTACACACAGGTCAATATTACAATAGTTGGGAATTTACAGGCCAGGAAAATCCCTGTTTTGATTGTCGCTAACAAATCTGATCTGAAAAAGGCAGACATAAAAAAAGTACAGTCAGCATACCCCCAATACAATGTCATTGGCATTTCAGCGAAATATGGAAATAATATAGACAAATTTTACGAGGGATTGTTTGCAATAGCAGGATAAATATCATGAAAATTCGCCAAACGAATTTTCAGGATGCCAAAAAGGCGAAAACCGCCTTTTTGTGCATAAAAAAGAGGTTTATAAACAGCTAAAATGGTAACTTTACAATTTGTCCCATACCATGAGATTGAGGATTTAGGCAGTGCAAGAAGAGTAAAAAAACTAATTGACATTGTTAAGGAAAACAAGATTGTTTTGTTACAAGGCAGGTTAAAAAAAGAAGAAGAAACAGATTTAATATCCATAGCAATGGAGGAGTTTGGAAGCAGGTTTAAAGGTATAGAATTAGCAGTAATAAACCCTGGAGACAAGGATACATTTGGTGTTAAAAAGCTAAGAAACAACCTCTTTGGATTTCTTTTAGGTGACAGGCAGGGCCTTACAATAATAGGTCCTGCAAACATTGTAACAGAAATAAAGAAAGACCCGAATAAGATTGAACTCTTTACAAAAGAGGCCAGAAAGAAAAAGAAAAAATAAAGAATTGAGCGAAGCGAAATTCCATATTTTTGGTTACGCTTTTGCTTGAGCGAAGCGAGAGGAAAAGATTATGCCACATCAATGCGTAAGGTGCAATTCATTCTATGAAGATGGAGCACAGGAACTGCTAAAAGGGTGTAACTGTGGTGGAAGACTATTTTTCTTTATTAAGAAAGAAAAACTAGAAGATATGAAAAAAATATCAGAGGAATCCAACTTAACCAATAAAGAAAAAGAGCAGATTGAACAGGATGTCTTTGACCTGGTTGGAAGTGAAATTGATAAAAACCAGCCAGTAATTCTTGACTTGGAAGCTATCAGAGTCCTAAGACCTGGAAAATATGAGCTTGACCTGGTGCATTTATTCAAAGGAGAGCCATTAATCTTTAAGGTTGAAGATGGCAAATACATGATTGATCTGGTGCAGAGCTTTGAAAGATTTAAGAATAAATAGCTATTTGCTCGTCGCTATTTCTATCACATCCCTGTTTTTTAGATTATGCTCTTTGCCTACAACATTTTTTGTTTTCAGATCAATTGCCTTGATGAAATTATTGCCTATATCAGTATGCACTTTAAAAGCAAAATCTAAAGCAGTTATATCTTCTGGAACTAAGAAACAATCCGGAAGAACATTATTATCCTTATCTGTCAGTTTACTGTTTGCAACTGGGTAAACTGCAATGTGCTTCAATAAACTAAAAATCGCTTTATCAAGAACATCCTGAACACCAGTTGTCCTAAATTTTTTTAATACCTTGTTTTTTATAAAATTCAAAGCTTTTTTTTGCTTGTCACTTAATTTTTCTTCATTTTTTATTGCAAAATTATTTTCTCCAGGTATATAATCAATTAAATCGTGCTTTGCAGCCTCTCTCAATGCAAGCTCTGATTCAGCAGAGCACGCAACCAGCATATGATCTGGAAATTCATTTTCCAATCTTGTGAAATTTTCAGCTGCTCCTGAAACATCTATTTTATTACAGGCTATAATCATTGGTTTTGTAGTTTTTCTTAATTCTACAGCTAATTTTTTTAGTATGTTTTCATCCCACTCTGAAAAGTTTGCAGGTAATTCTAATTTCTCTACTAATTCTTCTACCATTTTTTCATTTACACCTAAACCTGTCAAATGAGAAGACAAAGCCTTAGTCAGCTCTGATTTCTCCTGAATGGCTTTTCTTATAAACAGTTCCCATCCCTTTTTTACCAAGCGCAAATACCACATATCTAATTCAACTTCTAAAAACTTTATATCATTAGCAGGATCATAACTTCCTGGTTCAACTACTTCTCCTTTCTCATTTGTACTGCCGGAAACATCCAAAATATGAATTAAAACATCTGCTTGCCTTAAATCATCCAGAAACTGGTTTCCCATACCCTTGCCTTCATGAGCTCCAGGAACTAAACCAGCTACATCCATCAATTGAAAAGGAACAAATCTTTTATTATTCAGGCAGTAACCGTGTTTTGGTTGGCATTTAACATTAAATTCCTTGTCAACGCAATCAACTTTTACAAATGCAACCCCTTCATTTGGTTTAATAGTTACAAAAGGATAATTTGCAATTTCAACTTCTGCCAGAGTAGCTGCTTTGAAGAAAGTTGATTTTCCGCAGTTGGCCTTACCCACACACCCAATAAGCATTTTGTCCTTGCTAATGTTTTACGCTTTAATTATACACAAAAAACGAAACTCTAGATGTCAATCTAAAGATTTACTATAAATATTTATTGGTAAGAGTTTTGTTTTTTGGCATCCTAGAAATCGGCTATTTTTTGGATTTCTATGATTTTTGTTTTTAATAACATAGGTAGTTTATCAAAGTATATAAATAACTATACCAGTATACTATACCGAAAGATTTATAAATTTAGTATACTAAATTTGTTGTATGGCTAATCCGGAAGTTACTATAGAAAGAGGTAAAGTAGGAAGTGTTGTAAGAAACATTCCACCATTTAGTGTAAAATATAAGGATGTTTTTTCTTTAAGGAACTTATATGTAATGATGCATGAATTACTGCTGGAAGAGGGATGGCATGGTTTTGAGGATGAGGAGGCAGATGTTTCAGCACATTCAGACCTAGAAACATTATATTCTGAGAATGTCTATCAGCGCGGCATACATTATGGCGGAAAAGAGTATTGGGTATGGTGGAGGGCACAAAAGCATCATGAAGGAAGTAGAAGTGAATATTTCCTAAACGTGTTAGATGTGGATTGGCATTGTGTAAGTACAGAGGAAAGAGAGATTGTGCATCAGGGAAAGAAAATGAAAACCCAGTCTGGAGAGTTGGAAATGTTTTTTAACGCCAGGATAATATCAGATTTAGGGAATAAATGGAAAAATCACAAGCTTTTGAAACACTTTAAGCGTATATACGAGGAAAGAATTATGCATGCTCATATTGAAAAAAGGCAGAAGGATCTGTGGAGAGATGTCTACAGGATCCAGAGCAAGGTAAAAGCTTATTTAAATCTAAAAACATGGATGCCAACTCCGGAATTGTTCCATGCAAAGCGATATGGCTTTGAGAAAGAGTTTTGATTATTCTGAATATTAGGACAATATTTTTAAATATACTTAGTTTTCAATCCTACTTATATGCCTCCGTAGCATAGTAGCCATTGCGGCAGGTTTGTAACCTGCAGGTCATGGGTGCAATTCCCATCGGAGGCTTTTTTCTTAAAAATACCAAAATATTTATAATTCAAAAGAATAATAATAAATTATGAAATCATTAATACTAACTATTTTTTTTGATTATAATTTTTATTGCGGGCTGTAATGCTGAAACCGGAAAAGATGAAATTCAAGATGATATTAAACCAATTGGGGGTGCTAAAATGAAGTTAACAAGTCCAGCATTTGAGAATAATAAGGAAATGCCGTCAGAATATACTTGTGATGGTGCAAATATTTTGCCGGAATTGAATATAGATGAAGTTCCTGAAAATACAAAAAGTTTGGCTTTAATTATGGATGATCCTGATGCCCCTGTTGGAACATGGGTGCACTGGGTTGTGTGGAACATTCCTCCAGATACCAAAACAATAGCAAAAGACACAGAACCTCAAAGCGCGCAGGGAACAACAAGTTTTGGAAAACCAGGTTACGGTGGTCCTTGTCCGCCTTCTGGCACTCATAGATATTTTTTCAAGCTTTATGCTTTAGATATTTCTTTAGACATTAAAGAAGACTCAAATAAGAAAGATTTGGAAGCTGCGATGGATGGCCATATAATAGAAAAAACAGAGCTGTTGGGACTCTATAAGAGGAAGTAAACATTACTATTCTAAATTTTTCTGAAGAAATAAAACAAGCTCCTTTGCATCCATTAACTGTTCTTTTCCGGAATTCATATCTTTTAACTTAACTTTTCCCTGTTTTAATTCATCTTCACCTATAAATAAAACATAAGGGATTCCTAAGCTGTTTGCATATTGCAGGTTTTTGCTTGGGCCTTTCCCTGTTAAGTCAATATCTACCTTGACATTTTCATTTCTTAACTCTTCTGCTATCTTTAATGATTCATTAAACGTACCAATAGGAACAATGTAAACATTTGTAACTGATTTTTTTTGAGATTTAGTTTTTTCAACATAAGCATCATAAATCCTATCCAGGCCAAAAGAAATCCCTGCAGCAGGATAGTTTCCCCTACCTAAAAAAGAGCCTATCATTTTATCATATCTGCCGCCTGCGCAGACGGCACTTTTTACTTTGCTGTTTTTCAAAAATACTTCTATGACAGTGCCTGTATAATAACTAAGGCCGCGGGCAAGAGAAGGATCAAACTCTGCATCGACATTTAGAATACTCAATAAAGAAAGCAGTTCATCAATTTCATCCAAACCATCAGATTTTTCTATTGATTTTTTAATCTTGCCTATTTTTTCGTTATTGCGCCCTTTGATATTGATTATATTAATTATTTTTTTAATTACATCATTATTGATTTTTTTCTGTTTTAATTCTTTCTTTACTGTGTCCAGGCCAAATCTTTCAAGCTTATCAATTGTCAAAATTACCGTCTCAAGTTTATCTTTTTTAATGCCGGATTTAAGTAATAAATCATTCAGCAATTTCCTATTATTAAGTTTTATTACAAATTCTAAACCCAGTTTTTTAAATGCCCTTTGAATTAATGTAATAATTTCAGCGTCTGCTGTCATGCCTTTGGTGCCTATGATATCGATATCGCATTGTGTAAATTGCCTATATCTGGCTCTTTCTACAGGACCATCCCTAAAAACATCTCCAATATGGTATACTTTAAAGGGAATTTTTATGTTAGGATTCATCCCAACGTATCTTACTAACGGGACTGTTAAATCATACCTTAACCCTAGGTCTCTTTTTCCCTGATCCTTAAACTTAAAAGTCTCTTTTAGAATTTCTGCACCGCCGGCATACTTAGATGCAAGAATACCATACCTCTCAAAAGCAGGAGTCTCTAAAGGGCTATAGCCATAAATCTCAAAAACCTCTTTTAGAGTATCAACTATCTTATTCCTCACTATAGCTTCTTCTGGCTTTAAATCCCGAGTTCCTTTTGGTAGTTGTAGTGCCATTTTTACTTCTATATGGATTTTAGTTTAAAAAGATTGTTTTTTTTAGAACCTAAACCAACTCCAGCAAATCACTTAACTTACTAATCATTAAGTCCCCATGTATGTTTAACCCAACAAAAAAGCAACCAGCAGCTTTGCCAGCTTTGTAGTCATTCTTCGTATCTCCAACAAATATGACTTCATCTGACATTACATTCAATTTTTCGCATAGCTTTATTATAGGATCTGGGTATGGCTTTGGTTTTTCAATATCATCCATAGTTACTATAGCATCAAAATAATCTTTTATTTTATGGAATTTTAATGTTTCTACAGTTGGTTTTCTAAATGCATTTGTTACTAGACCAATTTTAATTTTTTTATTTTTAATATTTTCAAGAATTTTTTTTGCATAAGGCAAAAGTTTTGTTTTGTGTGTATATTTTGATATTAATTTCTTATACAATTTTTCTATTTCTTTCACATCTTTATTTTTATAATAATTTTTTATATCTGCATGCACTGAACCGCCCCATACATTTTTTCTAAATTCTTCTTTGCTTATCTCTTCAAAATCAAGATCTTTCCTAACATGATTGAAAATACTGAACCATGCGTCAAAAGAATCAATAATAACACCATCCAAATCGAACAAAACAGCTTTTAGCTCTGTCTTTCTTTTGGGCACAAACATCTCATTGTATTTTCTCTGGCCATAAAACACCCAATAAAGTACAAGAAAAGCTGTACCAACAATTATTGCTGCAATAACCAAACTCATTTTTTACCCTTATATCTACCTCTTCCTTCTACTATTTTAATTCTTTTTAATACATCCCTACCATCGACTGCTTTTTTTGTATAACTTCCTAAAGCAGCCTTATAGCATTTTTCCCATATTTTGGAATGTTTTGACTCCAAGGCCTCTTTCAGCAAATGTAAATCAACTGCCTTATCTTCTATTTTTTTTGAAAAGAAACTCAAACCAAAGTCTATAAAAAAGATTTCATCTTTTTTAGAGATGCCAGAAATCTTCGATTTCTCAGCGTCAATGAAAAAAATTTCTTTGTTAAAGATCATATTTGATGTTGTTAAGTCACCATGAATAATGTTGTTATTGTGCAATATTGCTACTTTTTTCCCAATCTCTTTGCTTAATTTTATGCAATTTTTTTTATTTAAAATATTTTTTAATAATGTTCCGTTAATGTATTGTATTTCTAATGTATCTTTCTCATTATTAAAAATTAATTCGGGGCAGGGAAAATTTATTGCTTGCAGTTTTTCAATAACTTTTGCCTCCCTTTTTGTCCTGAATTTTCTTAGTCTTTCATCTATTTCCTTTATTCTGTAGGTTTTCCTGAATCTGTCCTTAACTACCTTATTCTTATCCAAAAATAACTTAGATTCTGCTCCTTGTGCAATGAGTTTCATTTTGGGTTTAATAAAATAGCCTCGCCAGGACTTTCAAGCCATAAATTTCATAGAAATTTAACGGCGTTCGAACCTGGGTCCCAGCCTTTCACTAAGCAGCACTCACCAGAGGGCTAGATGATTTGTCTTCCTTTCCGGAATTTGACCGCTACACTACGAGGCTATACAAACAAGAAGAATAGTATTGCTTTTAATATGTTTCCCTAAGAATTATGCTTTTTGTTCTATTTTTTCTTCTTTCTGATGCTTATCTTTACCTTCCTTTGCTTTCACTTCTTCCTCTTTACTCTTTGTGTCTTTGCTCTCTTTCACTTCTGCTGGTTCTTTTTCTTTCTTCTCTGTTACTTCACTTTCTGCCTTTTTTACCTGTTTTTCCTCTTTCTTTTTAACATCTTTGCTCTCTTCTGCTTTCTTTGCCAACTTTTCCTTTTTACCCAATTTCGCTTTGCTTTGCTCATCTTTCTTCTTTTCCAAATCCACTATCTCCATTGACCTTATCTCACATACCCTCAATGGATAAATTTTATTCAAATCTTTTCTTAAAGAATTCTGCAGTTTATGGCTTACCAGGTCATTAATAAAATTATCATAACTAATAGAACTTATATACTTTATCAAAAAATTCTGTGCATTTTTTCTGATTTTTGTTGCAACAGAGCCTGTTGTTGCTGCCCTTGTTATCAAGAGAGGCTTAACCTGCAAATTTTTATTGTCAGAAGTCTTACAGGAAAATGACATGTCAATTTTCTCAATATTCCTCCTGATTAGTCTCTTGATTGAGGACTGCACCATATAATAGCCAGTAACATTCGTAAAAGCCTTGCCATTCTGCACATTAACAACCTCAAAATTAATGTTTATATTCTGCCTTTTCACATCATTAGTCAGATTCATAAGGTTCTTGGTAATGCCCTTTCCAACCATCTGCTCTGGCTCATACACATAAGTCTCACCCAAAACAGTATTTTGGAATATTTTTGGAGCTAGAATAGGATACCATTCCTTCTTGATTACTTTTGCTTTTGCCATAGTTTAAGAGAAAATGTAGTTGATTTAAAAAGATTTTGTATTGAAATAGGGTTATTTATACTTAATTTTTAGCATTAACATGGTAAATACCAGTATGAATGATATCACATTAGTGATTATAACAGGTATAGACCATATTAAAATACCATAGATAAGCCATAAAAACATCCCTATATCCAGTATTAAAAATGTGAGAAAGGAAACATCTTTTGTATGTTTTGTTTTCAAAGCTTCAATAATCTGGGGGATAGTAGCTATAGTTGTCAATGTTC
The DNA here is from genome assembly GCA_964650285.1 of uncultured Methanosarcinales archaeon. Lineage (GTDB taxonomy): Archaea > Nanobdellota > Nanobdellia > Woesearchaeales > GW2011-AR4 > JACPJP01. Next base: position 57,965 of record CAZYSP010000006.1, read on the forward strand.
CTGCTACAAATCCAAGAATATCTACATATGCCATCTTAAACATCCAGATTAGAAACCTCTTTTGCATGCTGTTGTATGAAATCTCTTCTTGGCTCTACCTGATCGCCCATAAGGATTGTGAATATTTTATCTGCTTCAACTGCATCTTCTAAGCTTACCTGCAGTAAAGTCCTATGTTCTGGATCCATAGTTGTTTCCCATAATTGCTGCGGATTCATCTCACCTAAACCTTTATATCTTTGCACAGATACTTTATCTCTACCAATTTCCTTAAATAGCTGCTCCAGTTTTTCATCAGAGTACGCATAATGCACTTTTTTGTTCTTTGTAACCTTATACAATGGTGGTTGTGCTATATAAACATTGCCTGCAGTAATCAGAGGATTCATATACCTATGAAAGAAAGTCAGCAATAATGTCCTTATATGAGCACCATCTACATCAGCATCAGTCATAATTATTACCTTATGATACCTTAGTTTATTAATATCTAATTCTTCAGATATCCCTGCCCCAAAAGCAGTTATCATTGTTGTTATTTCCTCGTTCTGAAAAATTTTATTTAATCTTGCCTTTTCAACATTAAGGATTTTTCCTCTTAATGGTAAGATAGCCTGAAAATTACGATTTCTGCCTTGTTTTGCTGAATTATGCACAAATACGCCTGATGCAAGTGCAAAATTATGAGTCCCTTCAACTTCTAAATCATAAACATCTATTTTCTTATCAAGCTTTATTATTTTCTTTATTTTATGATTGTAATTCTCAACTGCTTCCAACATAGAAGTTTCATCATGATTAAAAAATCTTTCAATAAGAGTTTCTTTTTTGAGTAGATTTTTATTTCCAGATTTTACTCTTTCTTTGTCATAATCTTTTAAATTTCCTTTAGTATCTACTAAAGATTTCATAAACTTAATTGTATTTTTAAAATAGGTGTTATTATAAGCTTTTTTTCTCTTTAATCTAAATTCTTCTGTCCACTGTTGTTTAGTTTTTCCACTTCTCCATTGTTTAAGTTTTTCATCTTCCCACTGTTTCTTTGCTATTTCGGAAAGTAAATTCTTTGTATTAGGATTTTTCTCAAAGAATTCCTTTGTACGTAAAGCTTGTCTTTTTCTATTTTCAGCAGAAGACCAATATTCTTTTTGAGCTTTATTTAAACGTTCTAATGTTTTTTTTCTATAATCTGGATTTGAATTATAAAATTCTAAAAATTTTTTTACCATATACTTTTTGTATTCTTTATTTTCCCATTGAGCTTTTGCACGTTTTCTCAGTTCATCTCGCATTAACAACATTTTTTGCCTTATTTTTTCTCGGTATTCTGGAGTTTGTCGTATTTTTCTAAGTTTCTCTAAAACATCTTTTCTCATTAGGTTTTTTTCCACGAACATAGAATGAAAAGCTATGTGTTCTTCTCTTGAAAACCTACAAATGTTAGTTGGATTATTATTGAGTTTGTTGAAATCCTTATGATGTTTGTGAGGACCATCAAGTTCGCTGTAAATACCATGTCTGATATTGTAACTGTCCGCTAAAATATGGGTAAAAATCCAACGATTATCTTTTGTATCAAAAACAAGTTCATAATCTTTAATTGTAATTCGTTTTCCTATGCGAGAAAGCTGACGTTTTAAGGGCATTAATGACTCATATGTATTAAGTTCTGATGCAGATTTGTAAGTTCCATCTCTCAGCATAAATAAATGATCCGGAGTGCAGACTATCTCCTCACCATTGTCTAACATAATTTTGATTACTGCTACATTTCTTTTTGTTTTTCTTGGATGCAATATTTTTTGAATACCTATTCTACCGTCATCTAAAATAGTATAACAAAAATGTTCTTTTCCTGCATTATGTTCCTTGACTAATTCAATGAAAGATAAATTTCTTCCATCAGCTAGTGCAACTTTTGTGTCACTTGAAAAACAACCACCTGCACTATCACCCTCCACAATATAAAGCTCACATTTTGCAGGATCCCTTTCTGAGCAATCAGCAAGTTTTCCAGGTAAAGAATGATGATTTAATGCGCCTTTTCTTCTTGTTAATTCGCGGGCTTTTGCAGCTGCTTCCCTTGCCTTAGCTGAATTTACGCATTTTTCCACAATCAGCTTAGCTACACTGGGATTTTCCTCCAGAAATGTTCCCAAATTTTCATTAACCAGGCTTTCAACAATACCTTTTACATCAGAATTGCCAAGCTTTGTTTTTGTTTGCCCCTCAAATTGTGGTTCCTGCAATTGGACAGAAATAACCACGCTTAAACCTTCTCTCACATCATCACTAGACAGCTTTGCATCATTAATCTTTAATTTTTCCGCATAGCTGTTCATTGTTCTCGTCAAAGATGTTTTAAACCCTATTAAATGCGAGCCTCCTTCCTGGGTGTTTATGTTGTTAGCAAATGTAAAGATATTTTCCTGGTAGCCCATATTGTACTGCATGGCAACTTCTACTTTAACCATGTTTTTTTCCTTTTCAAAATATATTACCTTATGTATCGGATTCTTGTTTTTATTGAGAAATTCAACAAAAGATATTATGCCGCCATCATATTTGAATTCCTGCTTTTTACCTGTTCTCTCATCAAATAATGTAACATGGATCCCTTTATTTAAGAAAGCAAGCTCCCTTAATCTGCTGGATAAGGTATCAAAATGGAATTCTGTTTCTGAAAATATTCCATTATCAGGCAAAAAGGTTATCTTTGTTCCACGGTCGTTACATTCTCCCATAATTTTAAGCTCTGTTAATGGGTTTCCTCTTGCGTATTTTTGCTGGTATATTTTTCCATCTCTCTTTACTTCCACAATTAATTCTTTAGATAAGGCGTTTGTTACAGAAATGCCAACACCATGCAATCCTCCAGAAACCTTATATGTTTTTTTGTCAAATTTTCCACCTGCATGCAGCTTAGTCATTACAATTTCAACTGCTGATTTATTATATTTTGGATGTATACCAACAGGAATGCCTCTCCCATTGTCTATGACTGTTACAGAATTATTCTTATGCACTATTACAACAATCTTGTTGCAAAACCCAGCCATAGCCTCATCTATGCTGTTATCCACAGCCTCAAAAACTAAATGATGCAATCCTCTTAGAGATGTATCCCCTACATACATGCTTGGACGTTTTTGTACTGCACTTAATCCAGTAAGAACCTGAATGTCTTTTGCTCCATAATCATCTTTACTAGCTTCCATTTTGTTCTGGTTTTTTGACTAAATTTTGGTTATTTTAAATGATAATTTCATTATAGATTTAGACCCTCAACGAGGTAAATATAATAGTAGAGCATATATAAATCTTTCGCTCAATTTTACCGTCGAGAAAATGTATTTTATTGTTACTTTTATACTATTTTATTTCAATATTGAAAATAAATATAAAAATTAATTGTTTTCTGAACCTTTTTAAACATCAAGATTTCACATATCCTTATGGAGAAATACAAATTTTTAGAACACACTGCAGATGCCAAATTCCAGGCTTATGGAAAGAGCATGGAAGAAGCCTTTAGTAATGCAGCTTTAGCCATGTTTTCGATAATTACAGATACAAAAAAAATCAATAAAAAAATAAAGAAAGGAATCAAAGCAGAAGGCACAGACTTAAAATCATTGTTGTACAATTTTCTGGAAGAATTTTTATTTTTATTAGATTCCAATAATTTTTTATTAAATTCGATTAAAAACATAAAAATAAAAAAAATAAATAATGCATATAAGCTAGAAGCTACTGCAATTGGAGACAAAGCAGAAAATTATGAAACAAGTGGCGATATAAAAGCAGTCACATACAATGAAATGGAAGTAAAAGAAAAAAAGGATAATGTAATGGTGCAGGTTGTGCTGGATTTGTGATTTAGTATATTAAATACTTATGTTTGGTGTTAGTAATTGTGGTTTATTTTCTGCCTCATATCTATTAACTATGCTCTCTACAAACTGTTTTATTCGAATAGAATTACTAGGAATTGAAGGATTATAACCTGGAGTAGGATTATTTTCAATTATCATAGGCCCATTTCTTGTAAAAGTCATATCGACTACATTAAATGAGGCTCCTATGGATTCTGTAGCTTTGATTGCTAATTCTACTTCTTTCTGATCAGGCACATACTCAACTAACTGAGAACCATTTGAAATACTTGCTATCCATGGCGATTCTCCATTCATTGCTAATAATGTTCTGCCATCCGCATAAACTAATTCCTTGCCATCAATGGCAATCCTATAATCATGGTCCTTGGTAGGTTGAATAAAAGGTTGCAGTACAAAACCAGCAGCATAATTTTTTGAGTAATTCTCTGAAAAAACAGTATCAAGAACCTTCAAGAGATTTTCATAATTTTCGATTCTAGATAAATCTTTCCCCCTACCACCTATGTCTCTTTTCATAATAATAGGAAAACCATATTTTTCAATAAAGGAATCAACATTGTCTCTTTCGTTTTCATTAAATGCATTGATATATATTGTGTCTGGAGTTGAAATATTGTTTTGTTTCATTCTTTGAGCAGAAAGATTCTTACTATAATCAAATATGGTTGCCTCAACAGAATTCAAGCAGGGAATACCTTTTTCCTCTATTTTTACAAGTAAATCCAAGGTCCTCATGTTATCTAAATAATTTCTATTGGCAACTGAGGCATAAACTCTATTTAAAACAAGGTCAACACGTTCTTTTGGAGGTCCAATAATATCCTCTATTGTATTTTTTCTTATATCAAAGAGTTTAGAATCTATACCTCTACCCCGAAATAGTCTGTTTAACTCCTTTTCACTCCATTCTAAGTCTTGATGTATTATGGCTAATTTCATATTCGTTCTTCTTTTTCTTCTATCAAAATTGTTTTACTATTATCAACTGATTTAGCTAATGTAACAGCTTTCTCAGCAAGAATCGGAGTAGGATCTATTAAAACACAATCAACATATTTTTGTTTTAGGGCTAAGGGTATTTCAGTACAACCCATCATTATTAGTTCGGCTCCTCTCTCTTTCAATAAAAGAGCAGCTTTTAATAATAGTTTTCTAGATGTTTTTTTGTATCCTGCTTTAATTCCTTCAGAATCATATATTGCACCCATCACTAATGTTTCTTGTTCAGAGTTCTCTGGAGCGATTACTTCTATACCTTCTTGATTAAAAGCCCTATGATATATCTTTGTCTTTACTGTGCCAGAAGTTGCCAGGAGTCCAACTTTCTTTACATCAGGATATTTATTTTTTACAAATGCAAGAGTTTCTTCAATCATGCTAATCACAGGTATATTAACAGAGGCTCGAACTTCTTTAATGAAGAAATGAGACGTGTTACATGGAATTATAATAAAATCTACACCAGAATACTCTAATTTTTTTGCTGTTGCAAGTAATTCTGGTAAGGGGCTTTCTCCCCCATATAGAATTCCTTTAGTTCTATCTGGTATTTGGGGATTGCTGTAAATGATAACTGGAATATGTTCTTGATCCTTTGTTACAGGGGTAGAACTAATAATTTCCCGGTACATATTACTGGTTGCTTCGGGACCCATGCCGCCTAAAATTCCTATAACCCCATATTTATTGTTCATTCTAATTACATATCCTATAAACTCTAATTTTGTGAATTATTAGCATACTATCTCTATATATGCCTAAGAGGTAATATTTATAATAATATCTAGGTATTTCTCTTGTGAAATAGTAATATTTTTATATAATAAGTAATATTTAACAAAATATAAGTCATAAAAATGCTAAGAAAAGTAGAAAGGTCTGTTTTGAGCAAACTAGAGGTAAATTCAAGACAGCCTTTATCGAAAATTGGAAAGAAAATAGGAAGAAGCCAGCAACAGATTAGTTATACTGTAAATTCATTAATTGAAAAAGGATTCATTCAGAATTTTGAAACTATAATAGATTACTCAAAATTCAATATTATCAATTTTCGTGTCTTCTTTAAGTTAAGTTATGTCAGCGAAAAAAAATTTGATGAACTATTGAGTTACCTCATCTCAGATACTCGTACCTCTTATTTAGTAAGATGTGGTGGAAGATATGATTTGATCTGTACTTTTCTTACAACAAACCCTTCACGATTTAATAAAGCGTTAAAAAATTTTATAGTGGAATTTCCAAAACAAGTTCAGAATTACAATGTTCTCACAACAATAGTGGTAAGGTGGTTTGGAAGAAAATACATTTCTGGAAGTATGTATGATCAGATAATTATTGGTGGAGACAGGAAGACTGAAATTATAAATCCTATATCAGAAAAATTTGATGATATTGATATGAAGATTCTCAATGAACTGTCAAAAGATGGAAGAAAAAGTTCTGTTAAAATTGCTGAGATGCTTTCTGTAACTCCAAAAACAATCATGCAAAGAATAAAAAAACTTCGTAATGAAAAAATCATACTTGGTTTTAAACCAGTGCTAAATTCAAGAGAGATGGGTTATATTTCAAATTTGTTATTAATAAAGTACCATAACATTGCTCCAGAAATGGAAAATGACATGGTCAATTATCTAAAGGTTCATCCAAATGTAGTCAGTATAGTAAAAACACTGGGTGAGTGGGATATAGAAATAAAAATAGAAACATCTGATACAATGGAATTTAGAAAGGTAGAGATAGAGATAAGGCAGAAATTCACTTTGCTGATACAGCAGATTGAAAGCATCCCTTTATACAAGATACATAAGAGCAATTACTTTCCTGAATTCTTGATAAAGGACCAGTTCTAGGATTTTTGTTTTAATAAATTATTTAAATAGGTAAAAATTCTTTTTTAGTTAAGGATGGAACTTAAAAAAATAAATGAATTTACATGGCAGATGGATAAACAGGGCCCTATGAAAGTGCCTGCTATTATCTATGCTTCTGAAAAAATTCTTGATAAAATAAAACAAGATAAAACTCTTGAACAGGCAAAAAATGTTGCATGCTTAAAAGGGATCCAGAGAGCAGCTTATACAATGCCTGATGCTCATCAGGGCTACGGCTTTCCAATAGGCGGAGTTGCAGCGTTTGATATGGAAACTGGTGTTATATCTCCAGGAGGCGTTGGTTACGATATTAATTGTGGTGTCCGCTTACTGAAAACAAACTTGAAGGTAAATGATGTCTTGTCAAAAAGAAAACAGCTTTTAGAAGAACTTTACAAAGAAGTGCCAGCAGGAGTTGGCAAAAAGGGCATTACAAAAGTTACTAAAGACGTTTTAATAGAAGTTTTAAGCAAAGGGGCAAGATGGGCTATAGAGCAGGGTTATGGAACAGAAGAAGATTTGCAGAGAACAGAAGAATATGGAAATATGAAAGCAAATGTAAAAGATGTTTCTGAAAGAGCCTTACAAAGAGGTATGCCTCAGCTTGGAACTTTAGGAGCTGGAAATCATTTCCTTGAAATCCAGAAAGTTGACCAGATTTTTGACAGAGAAACTGCAAAAAGTTTTGGTATAGATGAAGAAGGACAAATAACGGCTATGATTCATTGCGGCTCTCGCGGCTTAGGTCACCAGGTTGCTTCTGATTACATCAAAAAGATGGAAGATAAATATGGCATTGCTAATTTGCCAGATAGGGAATTAATAAACGCTCCAATAAGCTCAGAGCTGGGACAGAAATATTACAATGCTATGTCTGCTTCTGTTAATTTTGCCTTTGCCAACAGACAAATGATAGCGCATTGGACAAGGAATGTTTTCAAAAAAATCTTTGGAAGCTCTGAAGGAATGGCTCAAGTTTATGATGTCTGCCATAATTTGGCAAAATTTGAAAAGCACGAAATTGACAACAAAAAAGTGGAAGTTTGCATTCATAGAAAGGGTGCTACTAGAAGCTTTGGACCTGGAAGAGAAGAAATTCCAGAAATCTACAGAAACATAGGCCAGCCAGTTATAATACCTGGAAGCATGGGAACTGCATCTTATTTGCTTGTAGGAACAAAAAAAGCTGAAGAAATATCATTTGGAAGCACAGCTCATGGCGCTGGAAGAGTAATGTCAAGACATGAGGCAATAAGAAACTATCGAGGCGAACAGGTTAAAAGAGATTTAGAAACAAAAGGCATTATTGTCAAAGGCCCATGGAAAGGACTTGCTGAAGAGACATGGCAGGCTTACAAGGATATTGATGAAGTTGTTAAAACAAGCCATAAGTTAGGTATAGGTAATTTGGTTGCTAGGTTAGCACCATTAGCTGTGTTAAAAGGTTAAAAACGTAAAAGAATATTTTATATACAAGTTGGTTAGAACTCATATCAAACAAAAAGAGGAAAAATGAGGATAGTCATTTACGGCATTGAAAAAGTTGGAATAAAGATTGCAGAAACCTTATAGGGGGAAGGTCATGATGTTACCATTATGGACAATGATGGTAAAAAGATTGATCAAATCCAAAAAAATTTAGATGTATTATGCATACAGGGGCGTATAGGTGATGCGAATGTTGTGGAAAGTTCCAAGATCAAAGGTGCAGATATTTTTATAGCAGTTACTGATTCTGATGAAGAGAATATAATAGCGTCTATTATAGCAAAAAACCAGAGGTAAAGAAAGGAAAATAAATAGAAGGAATCAATATTTTATTTGGTTTGGGTATAACACTTTCCAGAGTTATAACTTAATCCATGTTGTTGGGCAAGATTAAGAACATCTTTTTTAAGACCTAGTTGTTTTTCTTTATCACCACCCACCATTATAGTAGGAGGAATCCCCCTACAACTTTTAATTAGCTCTAAATCATCACACCCACCTTTTAACTCAGGCATCCCATTGGAAATATTAATTTGCACTAAAACATCATACCCTCTTTCATTTAACCCACCTAACAGCTCGTTTACTCTGGTTATAAGATCTGATTGTGTTATGCCTTCTAGCCCTGATGTTGGATTAAACTCTTGAAAAATTTTTTCCATTTTATTCTATTGCTTAGCAAATAAAGGGGTATTTAAAAACTTTTTTCATTCTCTGGTATTTACAGGTTTTTATGTCTAATAAGAGATGCTTTTATTTACCTGAACAAGTAGTATTGCAAATTCTCTACAAAAAAGCTTATATACCACAAAATTACTTCTGTTTATATGCCATTAGTAGAATCATTTTCCGGAATAAGAGGAATTCATGATGATGGTTTAGATGAAAAAGTTGTAGCTAGATTAGTGCCTTTGGCTGTTATGAAAGGATAGAGAATTCTTCCAAA